>JACQCF010000023.1 GCA_016201795.1 Candidatus Omnitrophota bacterium
CGAGAGATTTGATTCATAGTTTTATGCCTCCATTAAAAATAGAATAATCGTTTCTTTGAGGGGAGGCAAGTTCAAAAATCAAAACTCTCTGTAAACACAGAAGATAAGAAGATTAAAAGCTAAAAGTTTTGACAAAAAGTAAAACAACAAAAGGAGGAGTTTATGAAAAGCATGAAAGTATTAATGATCACGGTTTTAATGTGTAGTGTTATGGCCCTGCCTTTGGTTTATGCCAATGACCAGGGTGGCAAGCATGAATGGAGGGGTAAAAAAATCCAGGAAATCTACAATCAACTGAACTTAACGGACGATCAGAAAAAACAATTGGAATCCAATAAACAAAAACAAAGACAACAGATGAAAGCCGTCTTCGAGCAAATGAAAACTCAAAGAGAAGCTTTTCGTCAGGAATTGATGAAGCCTAATCTGGATATGGCTAAAATCAACAGCATTCATGCGCAGATGAAGACGCTTCAGGAGCAGATGGCGGACAACCGGCTCAATTCCATCCTCGAGGTCAGGAAGATTTTGACGGTGGATCAATTTAGCAAATTCACCTCACTGATGGAGCAGCATCGACATAAACCATCTTCTAAAGGTGAGCATAAAGCGTCTGAACATGAAGAGTCTGAGTAAAGTTTATGGATAGTTTACGATTTATCGGACGGGCTCTGCGCTACCGCAACTACCGTCTCTTTTTTGCCGGTCAGAGCGTGTCGCTTATTGGCACCTGGCTTCAGCAGACGGCTTTACCGTGGCTGGTGTATCGTTTGACATCGTCGGTATTTTTGTTAGGAGTAGTTGGTTTCTTAAGTCAAATCCCTACCTTTCTGCTCACTCCTCTGGCTGGCGTCCTCATTGACCGCTTGGATCGCCGTCGTATTCTTATGATCACCCAAATAGCCGCCATGCTGCAGGCGTTGTTACTGTGGTTGTTACTTGTCAGTCATCATATGAGCATCCCGGCGGTGTTAATTCTTTCTTTTCTTTTAGGGGTGGTCAATGCTTTTGACATTCCTGCCCGTCAAGCGTTTGTCATTGATATGGTCGAGCATAAAGAAGATTTAGGCAATGCCATTGCCCTTAATTCGTCCATGGTGCATGCGGCGCGCCTGATCGGCCCGACGATCGCCGGCGTTCTCATCGGTTTTGCAGGGGAAGCCAGCTGTTTTTTGCTTAATGGTTTAAGTTTCTTGGCCGTGATTGTGTCTTTAATGAAAATGCGTATTCGTCAACGTCCACGGGCTTTCAAACAGGACAGTCTCTGGCAGGGCTTGAAGGAAGGTATCCGTTACGTCAGCAGCCATATTCCGATGAAAGCCGTTTTGGCCTTGCTGACCATTGTCAGTTTAACCGGTATGCCTTATATGGTGTTTATGCCGGTGTTTGCCAGAGATATTTTTTACGGCACCTCCTATACGCTGGGGTTTCTCATTGGTGCCTCAGGCTTAGGGGCTCTGGGCGGGGCCGTGTATTTAGCTTCCCGAGGGGGAATTAAAGGTTTCGGCCGTATGATTGCCGGCGCCTCGGCATTATTTGGCCTTGGACTTATGGCGTTTGCGCTTTCTAAAACCTTGTGGCTGTCCTGGGGCTGCATGGTGCTGGTGGGTTTTGGGATGATGGTGCAATTTGCCGCCACCAATACAGTGTTGCAAACCATTGTCGAAGACAGCAAACGCGGAAGAGTGATGAGCCTTTACACGGTGGCTTTTATGGGCACGACTCCCTTAGGTAGTTTGATCGAGGGCTGGATGGCGCATCGCTTAGGAGTCCCCATTACTATTTTCGCTGGAGGCCTAATTTGTCTGATAGCTTCTTTGGGTTTTGCCCGCTACCTTCCTTACTTACGTGAAGTCATGTCCGCCTCTGCGACTATGTCGCAGGGCGAGATCTCGCCAAGCCAAAGGCTTGGCGGACTCCAACAACTCTAAAACGCCCCCGCCGCCTGTCGCCGACCCTTCCAATCCTTAAGGTAGCGCTTGCCTAAAATGTAAAGTTAATGGTTTCTACCGTTGGCGCTATGTTAAAAGTATGATATCCTATAAGTATAGGAGGGTACCATGACATCCAAGCGACAAGGCTCAGGTTTTTCTTTGCTGGAGATTCTTTTGGTGGCGGCGATCCTTTCTTATTCGCTTTCCGTCATACTTACCACGTTTATTACCAGCGTGGGTCTTGACGAAGCCAGCCGTAATTTGACGACTGCCACCAGCCACGCCCAATATGTGATGGAGAGTGTTAAAAATACGGCATTTGCCAATATCGCCACCAGTATTACCAGCGGTACGTGGAACTGGATTACCGCCACCGTGACCTCCAACGGATTAGCCGCTTTAAATAGCGAGTCGATTGCAACCACCTATTCGGGAACGAATCCTTTGACGGTGACGGTGACGGTCAGCTGGAATGATACTCATGCAAGGAGCCGGACCAAGGTCTTACAGACTTTGATGTCCGGATAAGGATGAATACAAAAGCATTTACTTTAGTTGAAACCATGCTCTGTGTATTGATACTGTCCTTTGTGCTTCTGGGCGTTTACGGCACTCTGGCGACCGGCAATGCTCTTTACACCAAAGACAGCACTCTTCTGGATATGCAGCAGCAGACGCGAAACGCCATGGACCGCATTGTGCGCGAGGTGCGCCAGGCTTCTTCTCAGACGGTTACCAGCATCAGTGCCAGCAGTTATAAGATTGTTTTTAGTATTCCAACCGCCACGGGGGTTCAATATTATTTAAGCGGCACCAATTTAATCCGGCAAGCGCCATCGGGTTCAACCACGACGGTGGCCAGTAATATTGCTTTGTTGAAATTCACGCTTAACGGCACGCTTTTGCAGATTCAAATTCAGGCCAGCAAAACGATTTATAATAATACCATTTCATTTCCTTTAACCGAGCAAGTGAGGCTGCGTAATGAATAAACGAGGCTCTATTATTTTTGCTTTTTTGATCATTCTGGTCTTTGCGGCCCTGGGGGCGGCCATTGTTTTGCGCAGTGTCAACGAAGCGGCCGCGGCCAAGAGGACTTCAGATTCCACCGGTGCTTTATGGGTGGCGGAGGCCGGTGTGCAAAAAGTCTACTGGGAATACAGTTATAATAATTGTGGGGGAATGGTGCCAAGTACAGCCTGCGGAAGTGGTAATAAAAGCCTTGCAGGGACTCTGACCGGATACGGCGATTATGACGTGACCTTAAACAACGCCTCCTCCCCCCTCATCCAGTCGATAGGGTCGGTGCCCAGCCGCAGTTCGTCTCGCAAAGTTCAGAGGAATGTTCAGGTGACTGTCAGCCGGCCGGCTATTTTTGGCAATGGCATATTCGCGCAGGGGCAGGTGACGTTATCCAAAAACGCTCTGGTTGATTCCTATAATTCGAGCAATGGCAATTACGGCGGTTCCAATATTCTTCATAATGGTAACGTGGGCAGCGACGGGACAACCGCGGGCATTATTATTATTGATAATAACGCGACCATAGAGGGCAATGTCTCAACGGGGCCGGGAGGTACAGTCACGCAAGGTAATGGTGATACGATTACGGGTACAATCAGCAGCACTAATAATATCACTACCCCTTCGGTGGTTGTGCCGTCGGCTTTAACCGGTTTGTCCAGCAGCGGGACATTAAGCGTGGGTAATAACGGTTCGAAGACGCTTAGCGACGGGGATTATAAATACACCAGTGCCAGTTTATCCAACGGCAGCACGCTCAATATTAGCGGTAATGTACGGATTTATCTGACGGGGGCCAATGATTTGACCACCGGCAATAATGTGACTCTCAATGTCAACAGCGGCGCGACCCTTACCGTTTATACCGATGGGACGCTTAATCTCAGTAATAATATCACCATCAATAATATTTCTAAAATTCCGGCGAATATGCAGATTTACAGCACCTATACCGGGGCCAATGGAGTGACTCTGACCAATAATGGTACAACTTACGCGGGGGTTTACGCGCCTGGTACGGATGTCGAGGTCAGCAATAACAATGGTTTTTATGGGGCGGTGGTGGGTAAAACAGTCAAGTTAGATAATAACGGTGAGGTTCATTATGATGAGGCCTTAACCACCATGGCCAATCCTTTTGCGCAAGCCATTATCAGCAGCTGGCAGGAGTTTTAGCCCAGGAAGGGCTCATTTGAAGCGGCTTTTTCTTCTTCCCCCATTATTTTTTTCTTTATATTTCTGCTTGGCAGCTTGGGCCGCAAGCGGTGATTCCTACGCAGTGTCTGGTCCATTGCCTCATGTTAAAACTCAAATGCATACAGCCGGTTTCTGGACAGCCCGGCATACATCCGTCGATGATGTGGTCATGTCATCGGGACAAATCGAAGCTTTTAACAGGCGTGTGCGCAAGGATTTGAAGCTGACGAAGGATATTTTTTCGTTGGCGGATCATTTTCAGAGTGAATCCTTAATGGATACTTTTCATAAAACCCTGGCGGATTTTACCAACAAAGGTTATTACACGGCTCAGGGAATCAGAGATGATGAAAGTTTTCTGGAGAAGGCCAGAAACAATATGAACTTAAACGGCGTGGTTTCAGGGATGGCGCCGCGCTATGGTCTGGTGATCCATGAGGCCAATCAAAGATTTCTGCCCACCCAGGAAGGTTTGTACGCGCAAAAAGGGGATATCGATTTCGATGAGCTTCAAAACAGCGCTTTGGAGGTAGGTACTGCCCTGGCCGTGGTTCATCAAAGCCTCGACGGAAAATGGGTTTATGTGCTTTCCGCTTTAAGCGACGGGTGGGTTGCGACGGATCATGTCGGGCTGGGGGATATCCATCAGATAAAAAAGTTTGTTGAGTCTAAAGATTTTGTGGTTGTCACCAGCCCTCAAGCCGATATTTTTTTAGATGAAAAGATGAGAAGTTTTAACGGTGATGCGCGCATGGGAGTCAAGCTGCCTTTGGTAGGACAAAACGAGCATCAATGGATAGTCCAGGTACCGACGCAAGATAAGGAAGGCAGGCTGCAGTTGGTCAAAGGTTATATCCCCAAAGCCCAGGCCCATGAAGGTTATTTGTCTTATACCGCCAGGATGATTTACAACCAAGCTTTGGACATGCTGGATAAACCTTACGGCTGGGGGGATAGGGATGGTCGGCAGGACTGCTCGCGGTTTTTGCAAATGGTTTATGCCACCGTCGGTATTCAGCTGCCGCGGGATTCGAAAGATCAAGCACAGACAGGAGAGGTGTTGGCTTCTTTTAATAAAAAGACTACCGACAAAGAAAAACTTCAAGCTCTACAAAACGCTTCAGGCGCGCTGACAATACTACCCATGAAAGGGCATATCATGTTGTATTTGGGAATGATCGACGGTATTCCTTACGCGATTCACGAAACCTCAGGATATTCCAAAACCATTGATGAGAAAGAGATCAAATACGTGTTAAACCGTGTGGTGGTCTCTGACCTATCGCTGGGGGAAGGTTCAAGGAAAGGCTCGCTGTTAAGGCGTTTGTCGAAAGTTATTGAAATACGATAAACCATGGATGCGCGGATTGAAAACATAACAGTTTCTTTATTGCAAGCGCCTTTGATACAGCCGTTTCGCATTGCCATTGGAGAGCACCATCATCTTAAGAATCTTTTGGTGAGATTGAAACTTACCAATGGTACGGTGGGTTACGGGGAAGCGGCAATTGCCACCCACATTACCGGCGAGACCATCGCACAAACACAAGAGAATCTTTTGATAGCTGCCAAAGGTCTCCAAGGCCAGGGGGCGGCGGATTATTTAAGGATTTCCAATTGGCTGCACGATTCCTTCCCACTCAATAAAGCGGCGGTGGCGGCACTGGAGATGGCTTTGCTGGATGCGCTTACCCGCCAGATGAACATTCCTTTGTGGAAAATGTTTGGTCCAAAGCCCCATCGATTAAAAACCGATATCACCATTGTCATCGGCTCTTTGGAAGAAACCCAGGCGAACACTAAAGAGTTTTATCGACGAGGTTTTAGATCATTTAAGGTTAAAATCGGCCGCGACATGGATTTGGATTTTAAACGGGTGGCGGCCGTTGCGAAACTGGCGCCCAAATCCCCAATTATCCTCGATGCCAATCAAGCCTATAGCGATAAGCAAACGCTAACGTTTCTTAAAAGTTTGGATAAAGCTCGTATCCCTGTGGCTCTCATTGAACAGCCTGTCCTTAAGTCTGACAGCGAAGGCCTTAAACGCGTGACGCGATTATCCAAAATTCCTGTCTGCGCCGATGAGAGCGCTTCATCGATTTCGGATGTGATGGGTTTAATTAGAAACAAAGCCGTGGATGCCGTCAATATTAAACTGATGAAAACAGGTTTATTGCACGCCTTTGAAATTGCCCGTTTGGCCAGGGCCAATAACCTTAAAGTTATGATTGGCGGTATGATGGAAAGCAACCTCGCCATGACTGCGGCCGCCCATTTAGCTGCGGCGTTGGGATATTTTGATTTTATCGACTTGGACACACCGTTTTTTATTAAAGGTGCAGTGGCCCGAAATCCCTATTTGACTCATAGCGGCATTTATGATTTAACCAAGGTCAAAGCTGGCATTGGTATAAAACTTTTATCCTCATGATTCATCATCCCCTGGCGTTGATTACGGTTTTATTATTGATTGAAAGTATTGTCCTTTATTTAGCTCATCACGTACGTTTTTCTAAATGTTTTAATATCCTTCCTGCGGTATTTTGGATTTATTTTTTGCCCATGCTGGCCTCAAGTGTGGGGCTTGTCGATTCCAAAGCTTCCGTTTATACGACGATCACGACGTATCTTTTGCCCATGGCTCTTTTCTTGCTTTTGATGAGTGTGGATATCAAAGCCATTGTGCGTTTAGGACCGCCGGCATTGGTGATGTTTTTTGCCGGCTCCTTGGGGATTATGCTGGGGATGGTGGTGGTCTTTGCGTTTTTTAGAAACGTCGTCGGAGGGCAGTTTTGGTCGGGTTTTGCCGCCTTGTCCGCTTCCTGGACCGGCGGCAGCGCCAATATGATTGCGGTCAAAGAAGCGTTAGGCACGCCGGATGCCGTATTTTTGCCGATGGTGATTGTCGACACCATAGTCCCTTACGTGTGGATGGCCTTCATGGTGGCCTTCGTGGGGTTAGCTCCTATCTTTGACCGTTGGAACCGTGCTGACAGGGCTATTTTCGATGATTTACACCAAAGGATTAAAGATGCTCCTTCCTCAAAGCCGCAGAAGCTGACTTTTACGACGAGCGTAGGTTTGGTGATGTTAGCCTGCATAGGAGGTTCGTTCTCCATTTATGTGAGTCATTTTTTGCCGCAAGTCAAAGGTATTATTTCTTCCTACGCGTGGGGAATTATCATCGTTTCCTGTTTAGGGGTTTTGTTATCTTTGACGCCGGCTAGAAAATTTGAAGCACATGGTTCTAACAGAATCGGTTATTTTATTCTATATTTTGTACTCACATCGATAGGTGCTAGGGCCAGTATCGCTCACATGGGTTCGGCATTTATATTGATGGCGGCAGGTTTTTTGGTGGTATTGATTCATGCCTTTGTTTTGTTGATCACCGCCAGGCTCATGCGCGCGCCTTTATTTTTGGCTGTTGTTGCTTCTCAGGCTAATGTGGGCGGGGTCGCCTCAGCGCCGTTGGTGGCGGAAATTTACCAAAAAGGCTTTGCCAGTGTGGGGCTTCTTTTGGCCATTTTAGGTAATATTGAGGGCACCTATATCGGCATTGTCACTGGCCAAATGTTGCATTGGCTGGTTCGATAATTCAAGAAAATTCAGATACAAAACAGGCAAGCGTGATATAATTTTCACCATGAAAACAAAAGATGAAGTCATAGCAGTTCTTAAAACCGTCAAAGATCAACTTAAGGCCAAATATAAGGTTAAAGCTCTCTGGGCTTTTGGTTCTCTGGTTCGGGGAGAAAATACGGCTTTAAGTGATATTGACATTTTAGTGGACTTTGATGAGGGGGCGGATTTGTTTAGTCTCATCAGTTTGGAGATTTTACTCGAGGAAAAATTACAGCAAAAAGTGGACGTTGTTCCTTTAAGGGCTTTGCGTAAGGAAATCAAAGAAAATGTTTTTAGAGAAATGATCACGGTATGATCAAAGATTACAAGATTTATCTTAACGATATTTTAGGCGCTATTAAGAGCATAGAAGAGTTTCTTAGTGGTGTTGATTTTTCAACCTTTCAGAGTGATGACAAAACTTCCAGCGCGGTTATTCGTAAGTTAGAAATTCTCGGTGAAGCCGCCAAACAAATCCCAGAAGATATTCGACAAAGATATCCTCATATTCCATGGAAAGAAATGGCCGGTATGCGTGATCGGCTTATTCATTTTTATGCCGGCGTGGATTATCGTTTGGTATGGGAGACTGTTCAGGAGAAATTGCCTGTCGTTAAAGAAAGCATCAAGAAGCTGATCTAATTCCCCAGCCATTGCGCAATGTCTTTATTGTTTCAATTCCGAAACATTTAAATCTATTGAACCCTCCCGAAGATATATATATAATGTCTCCATTTTAGGAAAGGCCGTCCCGACATTATGTCGGGTCGAGCCTCGTCATTTCCTTTTTATAAGGGAATGAGGAAAAATGACGGGAAAATCCTATGGACGCTTTACATCTAAATGACAAGAATTTTGAGACGGAAGTTCTGAAGGCGCAGGGGCCTGTCCTGGTGGATTTCTGGGCCGAATGGTGCGGGCCGTGCAAAATGATTGCGCCCATCATAGACCAGATCGCCGGCGAATTAGCCGGAAAAATAAAGGTGGCGAAGCTTAACGTGGATGAGTCCGCGGATTTAGCCGGGCAATATAATGTCATGTCCATTCCCACCTTGCTGATTTTTAAAAACGGGCAGGTCGTAGACCAAATCGTGGGGGCTATGCCTAAGGACAGGCTATTAGCCAAATTAAATTCGCATTTATAACAGTAGGGGCTGGGTGACCCAGCCCCTACAGGAGAAGCATATGTTTATTGAGGTTTTAAAATCTAAAATCGGCCATGCGCGTCTGAGTGCTGCCGAGCTTCATTACGAGGGCAGCATCACCATTGATGCGGACATTATCAAAGCTGCTGGGATTGTTGTAGGCGAAAAGGTGCATGTGCTCAATGAAAATAATGGTTCTCGTCTGGAAACCTATGTGATTGCCGGCAAGCCCGGCTCTGGCGAGGTGTGTTTAAACGGCCCGGCCGCACGGCATGGCTATGTGGGCGATACGCTGATTATTTTAAGCTACGTATGGTGCACGCCCCAGGAGGCCAAAAGCGTGCAGGTAAAAGTGGTCTATTTAGATCAGAAAAATAGGATCAAAAAATAACCATTATGCAATTAAAGATTCGTTTATACGGAGATCCTTGCCTTCGAGCTAAATCCAAGCCAGTGAAGGAAGTCACCTCTGCCGAGCGCATGCTTATTGCTTCGATGTTTGAAACCATGCGCGCGCAAAAGGGTGTCGGTTTAGCCGCAGCCCAGGTGGGTATCAATGAACAGATTTTTGTCATCGATACCGGTCATGATGCCCTGGCCGTAGTTAATCCTAGGATTCTGCGACGTTCGGGCGCCCAGAGCGGTGAAGAAGGATGTTTGAGCGTCCCGCATCTGCAGGTCAATGTCGAAAGGGCCAAAGATCTGGAAGTGGAATTCCTCGATGAGGATAATAATCCGGTACGGGCTAGGATTTCAGGGCTGTTAGCTAAAATCTTTCAGCATGAAAACGATCATTTGCAGGGCAAGCTGATCATCGATTATCTGACAGCTCAGGAGCGCCGCCAGGTCCTCAAAGACATGAAAGACGGCGTTTACATGGGGGAAAGTAATGGTCATGAAGACATGCGCGCCTGAAAAATTCAATCCTGGTGGTTTAGCGAAATTACCGGCGTGGTTTAAACAGCCCCTGCCGGATATGGATAAAATTCGCGCTATGAAGGAGCTGTTTCGCGCCTCGGGTTTGCATACGGTTTGCGAAAGCGCGCATTGTCCGAATATGGGTACCTGCTGGGGCGCAGGGGTGGCTACCTTTATGATTTTAGGAGGCACCTGCACCCGCGCTTGCCGTTTTTGCGCGGTGCCGGCGGGCAGGCCGGATCTTTTAGATCCCCATGAACCCGAACACGTAGCTCAAACCATAGAGAAATTAAAATTGCGTTATGTGGTGATTACCTCCGTGGCCCGTGATGATTTACAAGATCAAGGCGCCGGCCATTTTGCCGCCACCATCCGTGCGATTCGCGACTTAACACCCGACGTGAAAATTGAGGTCTTGATTCCCGATTTTTCCGCCCAAGAAGAGGCGCTGAAAGTTTTAAGCGATGCCGCGCCTGAGGTCATCAGTCATAATATCGAGACCGTGCGGCGTTTAAGCAGACACATCCGTCCGCAGGCCTTCCACGATCGCTCGTTGAGAGTGCTGAGGCGTTTTCGAGAGTTAAACCCATTAGCATTGGTGAAATCTTCCTTTATGGTCGGCTTGGGCGAAAGCCAGGAAGAAATCATGGAACTGATGCAGGAACTTCTTAAGGCCGGTTGTCAGATTTTAACCATTGGTCAATATCTGGCTCCCACCCAAATGAAAAGGCATGTGCCCGTGGTTAGATTCCTGACGCCCGAAGAATTTGAACGCCTGCATCACAGAGGCATGGAGATGGGCTTTAAATATGTCGAAAGCGGTCCTTTGGTGCGCAGTTCTTATATCGCGGAAAAAGGATATCGAGAGGCCCTGCGGCGATGAAAGAAAAATTTAAAGCGGTCTGGTCGTTTTTTTTACGTTTTGGTTTAAGCGCGGCTTTATTGACCTGGCTGTTTAGCCGTATTGATTACAAACACACCTGGGCCGCGGTGAAGGGGGCGGACAAAAGCTATTTACTGGCGGCCTTTGCTGTTTTTTTCGTCACCAATATGATGATCCTGGGGCGTTGGATGATTTTGATGAAAGCGTTGCGTTTACAATTCAAAGATTTAAGCGGGGTGCGCTGGTTTTTTATCGGGTTATTTTGTAATTTATTTTTACCGACCTCCGTCGGAGGAGACGTCATCAAGGCGCTGGGACTGGCCAAAGAAACAGGTTATAGGCCTAAAGTCTTTGCCTCGATTGTGCTGGATCGTTTGACCGGTTTTACGGCTATTGTTTTGGTAGCTTTCGTCTCCTTTTTTTTCGGCCGCCAGATGATCGGGGATTCTTCCTTAATCATTGCGATTGTCTGTATGGCGGGGGTTTCTTTGGGCTTGGCGGTAGTACTTTTTAGTCATCGTATTTTTTCCTGGGCTTGCAAAGCTTTCAAAACCTGGCCGCGGATCAAAGAAGGGCTTATGAGTCTGCATTATGATATCGTACTGATGCGGGGCAAACAAAAGCAATTTGTAGCCACCGTCGGTATTTCTGCTTTGGCCCAAATCGTGTTAGCCTACGATTTTTACTTAACCGCCCAGGGCATGCATCAGCACATCTCTTTCGTGTACTTTATTATTTTTTCGCCATTGGTGTGTGTGGTGACTTCTTTGCCTTCGATTGGCGGTTTGGGGGTCAGGGAAATTGGATGGGTGTATTTACTTTCTAAAGTGGGCGTGCCTCAGGGCGTGGCGCTGGGCTTGAGTTTGATTAATTTTGCGTTTATGATTTTAGTCGGGCTGGTGGGGGGGATCTGGTATGTCGCTTCATTTTCTACTGGACGGTTACAACATTATCCATCAGACGCCCGGCTTAAACCGTGGCACGCTTGAACAAGAGCGTCAGGCGCTGCTTCATTGGATCAATGTTGATCACCCGCAGGGCAGTGTTCACAATCGTGTGACGGTTGTCTTTGACGGGAAAGAAGTCCGCCATCTGTTAAAAACAGATGGTGAGACCTCGCCAATCGACAAGATTGATAGGCGGGAATTTTTCAGCTCCCACGCTGGTGGTGTGGCCAACGTGGTTTTTAGTAAAGGTCAATCGGCGGATGATCTTATCAAAAAGACGATTGAACAATCCACGGTGAAAAAGAGCTGGGTGGTGGTGAGCGATGATAAGCAGATCAAGTTTTACGTCAGGGCTTTGGGCGCCAATGTATTAACAGTCAAAGAATTCACGAGGGGTGATTCCAAGAAATCAAAACAGTCGGCAGCTAAGAATCAAGCTTTAGCAGCTGCTGGTAAATATATTTCTTTGACGCAACAGGCCAAGATTAATCAAGAATTAGAACGTATTTGGATGAATCCAAAATCATGAGTTTCGTCATTTTTAAAAATTTAGCCGGCCGTATTCATGCGATGGGGGAGGCGATTTTTTTCTTAAAGGACGTGCTCAAGGTGATGTTTTCAGGACGTGTGCGTTTTGCGCAGGTGTTGGAGCAAATGTATTATCAGGGTGTGCAGTCCGTGGTGATTATTATTTTATCATCGCTGGCTACTGGCGTTGTGTTGGGCTTGCAGGGATCCATCACTTTGCAGCGTTTCGGTGCGCGCGAATTTATAGCGCCATTGGTCGCTCTATCTTTGCTGCGTGAATTAAGTCCCGTATTTACCACTTTTATTTATTCCGGTAAATCCGGCGCCGGGATTACGGCGGAATTAGGGACGATGAATACCCATGAACAAATTCAAGCCACCCGTACCCTGGGCGTTGATCCTATTGAATTTTTGGTGGTGCCGCGGTTTTTAGCCTGTGTGCTGGTGATGCCGGCGTTGGTCGTCATATCGGAATTGGTGGGCATGTTTGGCGGTTATCTTGTTGCTATTTTTCAAGCGCAGTTGCCGTCGGCGATTTATATCAGACAGACGATTCAGTCCATTCATTACGTGGATTTTTTTAGCGGATTGGTCAAGGCCTTTTTCTTTTCGGTGATTGTGGCATGGATTTGTTGCTATCAGGGTTTTTTTACCTCGGGAGGGGCGTTGGGGGTGGGACGTTTTACCACCCGCGCGGTGGCGTATTCTTACATGGCGGTTATTCTTTCGAATGCGGTATTAACCATGTTCATTTTAACATTTTGGGGTTAATTCATATGATTGATAAAAATAGTGTTTGGTCCCTGGTCTTTGGTCTTTTTTTGATCGGTTGTGCCCACATGACTTCTGGTAATAATGGGCAGTTGCAGAGCTATCCCGCTCCGGAAGTGGAAGCCGGCTGGGTTCGCAATGGTGATCCTATTGAATACGACGCTCAGAAATGGTACGCAGTCAATGATGTGGAAACTTTGTTGGACTCAGAAGTTTATCAGGTCGGGGAGTACAAAGGCGTTCAGATTTTTGTCGATAAAATAGATACAAAGCCTTACCATCGCCTGTATACTAAATTTGCTAAAAATCAATTCCGTTATTTTGAAAAAAGACCATGATTAAAGTAGAGCATTTGTCCAAGACCTTAGGGGGTCAAAAAGTCCTTAACGATATTAGCTTTGAGGTGGCCACCGGCGAAATCTTGATTTTTTTAGGACCCAGTGGAATCGGAAAAACAGTACTGCTGAAACATCTCATTGGTCTTTTTCAACCGGACCAGGGGACAGTGATCGTCAACGGTACGGATATCACCAAGCTTTCGCAAAGCCAGCAGCTGAAAATACGCAAGGATTTTGGTTATCTGTTTCAAGAAGGCGCGCTTTATGATTTTATGAATGTGTTTGAGAACGTGGCTTTTCCGTTGCGGGAACACACGTCTTTGAATTATCAACAGATCCGCCAGCGGGTACGTGAGGTGCTGGATATGGTGGATTTGGATGAGGTGGAAGCTAAAATGCCCTCCGAGCTCTCAGGGGGTATGAAAAAGCGCGTGGGGCTAGCCCGTGCGATTGTTCTGGGAGCCAAAGTGCTTTTATGCGATGAGCCGACCTCGGGGCTGGATCCGATCAGAAGCCGTGACATTTCGGATTTGATCCGCCAGGTCGCCAAAAAGATCGGGGCTACGACGGTGATTATGTCGCATGATGTTCACAATTCTTTTCGTATTGCCGATCGGCTGGCTATTCTTAACGATGGCGCCATTGAGGTGGTTGGACGTCCGCAGGATTTGTTATCCTGTGATCATTCTTTTGTGAAAGAATTCTTGAAACCAGCGGCTGTCTAGGAGAACCTTATGGAAGAACACAGTACAGCAAAGAAATTTTCCGCCGGTCTTTTTTTCATCACAGGTCTTGGTTTAATCGCCATGATCATTTTTATCATTGGTTTTGACCGTGGTTTAACCCAGCCCAAATTTCAGGTGATTACGCTTTTTAATCAAGTGGGGGGATTAATTGAAGGCGCGCCTATTCGTATTTCGGGGGTCAACGTCGGGGTAGTGGGCAATATTGATTTTTTAAATCAACCCATTGAGGATAGAAGCCTTAAGGTCACGCTTAATATCTTTAAGAAGTATGAATTTGAGTTCCGCAAATGTTCGCGCATCGGCATAAAAACCGAAGGGGTTTTGGGCCAGAAACTCATTGAAATCAGCGAAGATCACAGCCGCAAGATGTTTGATGTGAGCAAACCTATTATCGGGGAAGACCCTTTGGATGTGGAAGATATGGCGGCCGTGATCACGCGCACGGCCGTTTCTTTGCAGAAAACCAGCGAAGGCGCCAACGAGGTTGTGACTCAATGGAAAAATATGTCCCTTAAAGCCAAGCGTTTGATGAATCGGTTGGAAGAAAAATTAGTTGAAGGGAATTTATTTAAGGTATTTTAAAAGGCATCTATGTTTGTGATGAGCAATTTTTTAAACGCTCTGGCCTATCTGGTCAATATTGTGTTGACGGTTATGTATTGGCTGATCCTCTTTAGAGCCATCATCAGCTGGGTGTCGCCGGATCCGTTTAATCCGATTGTACAATTTTTGCATCGCACAACCGAACCGATTCTCGAGCCGATCCGCCGTCTTCTGCCGGCCATGCCGATTGATCTTTCGCCAGTGATCGCGTTTTTCGGCATTATTTTTTTAAAACAGTTTTTGGTTAACACCCTGTATGGCGTGGCCATGCGTTTACAGTAAATGGACTATTGCTTGCAAAAATTCTTAGTTTAAGGTATATAAGAAAAGTATTACGGAAAGGAAAATCATGTTTGATAAGGTTAAAGAGCTCTTCGAGCTTAAAAAGAAAGCGGATCGGCTCAAAAAAGAGCTGGAGGCCGTCATCATTGAAGTCAATGACGTGCGCCCGATTAAGGTGAAAATCAACGGTGCGCAGATTGTTCAGTCCATTGAGATTGACGAGAGCCTTTTAAATCCGGCGCAGAAAAACCGCATTCAAATGGATTTATTGCGCAGTATCAATACCGCTGTTAAAAAATCACAGCAGGCAGCGGCCAATAAAATGAAAAATATACCGGGTTTTAATCTGCCCGGCCTCTCGTAAACACTTAAAAAGGAGTAGTTATGCCCTACGATGCTAGTTTAGATGTTTCCAGTTTTAAAGAAGTGTTGGATTTTGAGAATACCCGCGTTACCATCGGCGTCTTCTCTTATAATGGGGCGCCTAAAAAGCTTCAAATCAGCCGCGAGAATTTGATCGACGGTCAATGGAGCTACACCAAATTGGGCCGTTTAAGCAAAGAAGAGGCGGTGGCTGTCGCCCCCATCCTCATGAAAGCCATTGAGACGATGTAATAAGAACCCCCGCTGTTTTGCTTTGCAAAACAAAACACGGGGGTAATTTCTGAATGTTAAAGGATTGAAATGATGGCCAACGAAGTCTATTTAACCCGCCAGGGGTTTCACAAATTACAGCAGCAGCTGGAGTCTTTAAAGACGACCGAGCGCCAGAAAATCGCCAAAGCCATCGGGGAGGCGCGCGCGCAGGGAGACATTTCCGAGAATGCTGAATACGATGCGGCCAAAGAGTCCCAGGCGCATAACGAATTGCGCATCGCAGACTTAGAGACGAAACTGGCCAACGTACGCATCATTGAAAATGAAAATATCCCCTCGGATAAGGTTTTTATTGGGGCCATTGTCACGCTGGAAGATGTGGACAATAATGAGGAGCTGACCTACATGCTCGTCTCTGCGGAGGAAGCCAGCTACGAAGAAAACAAGATTTCCATTTTTTCTCCCATCGGCAAAGGTCTTTTAGGTCATAAAACAGGTGAGACGGTGGCGATTCAAGTGCCGGCAGGAACACTCAACTACAAAATCAAGAAAATCAAGCGTCCTTCCTGAAGAGACTCAAAGCCAACCATAAGAATACCGTCGGCATGAGCGCAAAGACAATGCGATTAAAGGTCATGCTCATCCACCAGCCGATTTCAAAAAACGTATTGATCTGATAATAAGCCATGAGCACGGCTAAATAGAGCGCGACAAAAAGGCCGATGATGTTGAGAGGTTTTTTCATAGCTTGACCTCCAGCCAGCATTAAGCCGACGACAGCCAGTATCCAAAGCCCATTCCATTTGAGGCTGATGAATTCAAACCACGGATAAACCAAAACGTATTGTAATCGCAGGAAGGTTGAAGGTTTGCTGATGGTGGCCAGTCCGTTGATAAAGGTCTCATTGGGCGGAACCATCCAGAGGATAAAAATGATCGTCGGCAAAGCAACCGCTATCAAAGCACTGATAAAGGCCCAGGGTCTATGGAGCTGCTGACTTAGCACAAGCAAAGTCAGAATCACAGAAGCGGCTAATCCCTCGTTTTTGGTAAAGCTTAACAATCCTGTAAAGACGGCGGTTAAAATAAGCAGGCGGTTATCTTTAAGGTCGCGGGAAAGAAGATAACACACCAAAGCAGCCAGAAGATAAAGGCTAAAAAGAATATCGCTGTATTGACTGATGGATAAAGTATTGCCAAAGGCCAGGGTAAAGACCGATAAAGTCACGACGATAGAAATCCATTGAGAAACTTTTAGCTCTTGTAAACCTAAAAGTAAAACTCCTGCCGTTAGAAGGGCGAGAACCACGGCGTTAAGCATGGGCACGCTTTGAGAAACACCGCTCCAGTGCCAAAACCATACATTGATCGTCGGCAGGCCTAAAGGATAATGGATATTGCTTCGCCAGAGGATAGGCGTGAAGATATCTTTCCAGTGATCTTCTGCCAGATATATGAATTTGGCCTTTAAATTCCAGCACGACCAGGCATCCCAGCCGCCCAAAGGATAATAATTGGCTTCCAGCCACAGTGGGACGCTTAAAAGAATCAAAACCAAAAGACTTAATCCATTCGAATTTTTGTGAGATTGAATCTTTAGAGATTTATTGAGCCAAAATAAAACCACAAGAAGAAAAAGCGATACCAGAGGTGGCAAGAAATGATTGAAGTTGTTTCCTAATAACTGCAGGTAGAAAATGATTTGACCGATGATGCCCAAACCTAACGCCGCGCCTAAAAACAAACTCAGATAAAAAGACAACCGTCCGGCAACGATGAGACGAAGGGTGCAATACCCCAAAGCAACAGCCACCGCTAAAGCAAAAAGATACATCATGGTTTAAGGCGATGCGCCTGAGGGTTAAACGCTAAAATAATGCCGAAATTATTCATTTTAAGTGGCTGTAACCCAAGTTCTTTGATTTTGTTGAAAGCCTCTTGAGGGGAAGTACAGTCAAAAATGACCCAAGCATAGTCGGTATGATTCAAATCCAACACCGTCGGGGCTAAAAGATATTGTGCCTGTTCAAACTGGGCCACGACCAGAGGCTCATCGATATTTTTATCCGTATAATAGCCTACGGCACGCACGTGGCTAAAGACGGTTTCTAAACCTTTAAACTTGTCACCTAAGCTGTGAAAGGCGATGGTGGACGGATGCCTTTGATGTTCCAAAATCTGTAAGGCCAATTGTCCGGCATTCAAAACTACGGATAAGCCCAATAAGACTAAAATAACCTGACGCATGGGGGGATTGTACTGGCTCGGGACACCCAATGCAATAAAAATGATAGACAATAAATGCTTTGCTCGTCAGGAGACTTTCAGTATAATCTGCGTATGATTTCCATAGGCGTTATTGGTTGCGGACAGTGGGGCCCCAATCATATCCGTGTTTTTTCACAACTGGCGGGTTCCCGGGTTCTCATGTGCGCGGATTTGGACCAGAAACGTTTGGCCGCCATGGCCGCCTTATACCCGCAGATTCAGACGACGAACAATTATCAGGATATTCTTAAAAACCCTGCTATCGACGCGGTGGTAGTCGCTCTGCCAACGAATGTTCATTTTAAAATCACGCAGGAAGCTCTTTTGGCCGGCAAACATGTTTTATGCGAAAAACCTTTGTCGCTGGTGGCAGAGGAATGTCTGACGTTAAAAGACTTGGCCGCCCAAAAAGGTAAATTGCTCATGGTCGGGCATATTTTTGTATTTAACCATGGTATCATGAAACTGCGCCAATACATTCAAAGCGGCGAGTTAGGTCAGGTGCATTACGCGCATTCCGAGCGTACCAATCTGGGGCCTTTCCGTTATGATGTCAACGCGCTGTGGGATTTGGCTCCTCACGATATTTCCATTTTCAACTACCTGTTCGACAGTGCGCCGGTGAGCGTCTCGGCGCGCGGGCATAAATGTTTGGGCGGTAATCTGGAAGATTTGGCTTTTGCCACCCTCGATTATCCCCCTAATGTGATGGTCAATATTCATGTCAGCTGGCTGGACCCTAAAAAGGTGCGCCAGATTACTATTGTCGGTGATCACAAGATGGTAACCTTGGATGATCTGGACATCGAAGGCCCCATCAAGCTTTATGATAAACACGTCGAGAAAACCGCGGTGTATTATGCCACCTACGGCGAATTTCAACTGCTTTCCCGCGAAGGCAGCATCACGATTCCTAAAATCGGCATCAATGAACCTTTGAAAAATCAAGCGCAGTATTTTTTGGACTGCATTGTTCATCAAAAGCTGCCGGTACTTTCCGACGCCCAAAAAGCCTATGAGGTGGTGCATACCCTGGCGGCTATTCAGGAGTCCGTCAACCGTAAAGGAGAGTTGGTGAAATTATGTCCCTCGCCATAGCAAGCATATCTATACTGTCTCGGGACTATGGTGAGGAGCAGGATGATTTTTTAGGAGGTGACGAACCATGAATTATTTCAAACACGACCAAGCTTTAGTTCATCCCAAAGCCCAGATTGGCCAAGACAGTCGCGTGTGGGCTTTTGTTAATATCCTCGAGGGGGCTGTTATTGGTCATCACTGCAATATTGGCGACGGCTGTTTCATCGAGGGTGGGGCCGTTGTCGGCAACTATGTAACGGTCAAAAACGGCGTGGAGATTTTTAATGGCATTACTATCGAAGACGATGTTTTTGTAGGAGCGCATACGAGCTTTATCAATGACCGTTATCCACGCAGCCACCGTCTGGATGCCTGGACACTACAGAAGACTTTTGTTAAAAGAGGGGCCACGATCGGTGCCAATGCTACCATTCTTTGCGGCGTGACCATTGGCGAATATGCGGTGGTGGGTGCTGGCGCCGTCGTGACCAAGAATATCGCGCCTTATATTATTGTCATTGGTAATCCTGCGCGGCCCATCGGCTATGCCTGCCGCTGCGGCCGCAAGCTTAATGATGATTTACAATGCTCCTGCGGTTTAAACTACCGTATTGATCAAAACCATTTGATACCAAAGTCCTGATATGAGCTTCAAAATTCTCGTCACCCCCGTTGCCTTTAATGAACATGTGAAATTGCGCAACGTCATTGAGAGGTTTCTCAAAAGCCGTATTCACGATAAGGTTGATTATTTAATCGTCGATGATGGATCCGATGATGGTACGACCCAAGTGATTGGCGAATACCAAACGCGCGGCGTGCACACCATCAAGCATGCCAAACGCGGCGGGGTGGGAGCCGCGATTCGCACCGCGATTCAATACGCCCGTCGGGGTGGGTACGATATCATCGTGATTATGGCGGGCAATGACAAAGACAATCCCGAAGAAATTCCTCATTTGCTCGAACCCATGATCCACGACGGATTTGATCTGGTGCAAGGTTCGCGCTATCTGGGTAAAGTCGGCTCCGGAGGGGATATGCCGTTTTATCGCAAACTAGCCACCCGGCTTCATCCGTGGGTATTTTTTATTTTGACCGGACGTCGTTTAAGTGATACGACGAATGGTTTTCGCGCTCTACGGCTTTCGCTGTTCGATGACAAGCGTATCAATCTTGATCAAGGTTGGCTCAATACCTATGAACTGGAACCTTATATTTTATGGAAGGCCATCACCTTAGGGTATAAGTTCAAAGAAGTTTTTGTGACTAAAATTTATCCGTCCAAACAATTAGGCGGCTATACTAAAATGATTCCTTTTGTGAGTTGGTGGAGCATTTTGCGTCCGCTATTTTATTTGAGATTGGGGATTAAAAAGTAAATTCACCATATGAAACTTTACGGTAAAAATCCGGTTCTGGAGCGGCTCAAAACCAATCCCAAAAGTATCAAATACATTTTCATTGAACAAGGCCATATCGAGTCGGGCTATATTCATATGAAAGGCAAGCAATGGGGGATTCCTGTCTCGGTGGTGCCTTACACCAAAATTCAAAAACTGGCGCGAAATCTTAACACGCAGGGTATTGTTGCCGATGTGGAAGATTTTCCTTACCTGGATATCAATGATCTTTTGCAAACAGCTCACCAGAAAAGATGGACGGTTCTTTTTTTGGATCGTTTAACCGATCCGCAGAATTTAGGCGGCATTATGCGTACCTGCGGCAGTTTGGGAGATTTTGCGATTGTTTTGCCGACCACGGAATCCGTCGGTATTACTGAAAGCGTATTGAGGGTTGCCTGCGGCGGCGACAATTACGTGCCGGTCGCCCGTGTGGCTAATTTAGGTCATGCGATCGAAAAGGCCAAAAATTACGGCTTTTGGATCATGGGTACTGCCGTTAAAGAGGCCAAATCTATTTTTGAAGTGTCCATGCAGTTTCCGTTAGGTCTGGTGTTGGGCTCCGAGGACAAAGGCGTCCGGGAGATTATCCGTAAAAAACTGGACCAGGAAGTGATGATCCCCATGAAGGCGGTACGCATGTCGCTCAATGTCGCTCACGCGACTTCCATTTTATGCTATGAAATCATCCGTCAAAAAAACAAATAGGTCTCAAGAATTGAAACACGCGCTCAATTTCTTTGCCGAGGCGGGGCTTCTTAAGCGCGTTAAACGCAGCGGCTGGTGGGTGGCGGGCATCGAAAATCCCGAGACCGTGGCGGAGCATTGTTTCCGCTGTGCGCTGATCGGCTATTATCTGGCCCACGCTGAAGGGGTGGATCCTTATCAGGTGATGGCCATGACGCTGTTTAACGATATCCACGAGGCCCGCATCAATGATTTGCATAAAATGGGCCATTATTACATTGATTTCCATCCGGCGGAACAAAAGGCTTTTGTCGATCAAATTAAGCACCTTAACAGCAAAGTCAAGCAAGAACTGTCTCGTTTTCGTGTATCCTATGATACACAAGCTACTCCTGAAAGCCTGGTAGCCAGGGACGCGGATATTTTAGAATGCCTGTTGCAGGCCAAAGAATACCTCGACAACGGTTATCCGGTGGCCAAAACGTTTTTTAAACGCGCCCCTGATCATTTGAAAACCAAAACCGCCAGGCAATTGTGGCAGGCGGCGCTCAAATGGAACAGCCATGCGTGGTGGCAAAAAGTCGTTAAGTTTGAGAGATGATTTAGGAATTAAATATCTGTATTTGTCCGTCTATGATTAAAATGTTATGATGTGATGTTTGATATTCTTCAATAAAGAAGCTGAATAAAAATATTAACGGATACCTTATGCACCGCATTGGACTGGCCGCCAGTAAAATTGCTAAAGGAAATATTTGGGTTTATCATTTAACGGTGGTGGTGATTGCTTGTCTGTTTGCGCTGTTTGTCTTTCTCATCTGTGGTTTTTCCATTGCGGTGACTTTGTTCGTGTTGTTTTTATTGGTTGAACGGTTTTTACCCTCGGGTACCCACGAGATCTGGATCGATGTATTAAAAACATGCCTGGCATTTTTAGGCATTCTCATCAGTCTTTTTACGCTAGTCGCCATTATTAAGAATACAAAGTTGAAATTCAAATTATGACATCCAAAGCGTCCTCTCACAGCCGCCTGGAACAAGACCTTTCAGAATCGAAGGAAATGTTCCGCGTCATTTTTGAACATTCACCGGTGGCGATCATGGTTACGGATGCCCAGGAACGTATGGTGGCCTGGAATCCTATGACCGAGAAAATGCTGGGGCTAGGCCGCCAGGACCTTTTTAATAGACCGGTACAGGCACTGTACCCGGCACAGGAGTGGAAGCGCATACGATCTCTGGGTATCCATAAACGCGGGATGCTTTCGGACATTGCCACCAAGGTCATCTGCTACGACGGTCAACTTCTGGATGTGAATGCCTCCATTGCCGTGCTTAGAAACAGCACCGGTCAAATCATTGGTTCCATTGGTATTTGGCACGATATGTCCCGTCAGAAAATGGTGGAAGAAGAACTGGTGAAAGCGAAAATAATAGCGGAAGAAGCCAATAGCGCTAAAAGTATTTTTATGGCCAAAATGTTTCATGAAGTGCGCACCCCGATGAATACCGTTATTGGCATGCTGGATTTGACGCTCGATACTCCATTAAATGATGAGCAGAAAGACAATTTAATTGTGGCCAGAGATTTCGCCCAGAATCTTTCGAGTCTCATTGATGATACGCTGGATCTTTCCCGCGCGGAAGCCGGCAAGGTGGTCATCGAGGAGGTGGAAATCCAGGTGGCGGACATTATCAAAAATGTCTGCAAGGGGTTTTTCGTTCTAGCGCGCAATAAGCAAATTGATTTGCTCTGGTTCATCGATCCTCAAATCCCCCGCATTCTCATTGGAGATCCGGTACGCCTGCGTCAGGTGTTGATGAATTTGATCAACAACGCGGTGAAATTTACTCATCAGGGCAAGGTGGAAGTGCACACCAAAGTGGAGTCTTTGACGGACAAAGACTGTATGATTAAATTCGACATTATAGATCAGGGAATCGGTATTCCGCAGCAAAATTTAGCAACGATTTTCGACCTATTTACGCAGGCGCATAACAGTACTGCCCGTCGTTATGGCGGCACGGGTTTAGGCCTTACCATTTGTAAGAAATTGGTGGAGATGATGTACGGACAGATTTGGGTCGACAGTGTGGAAGGTCAGGGGAGCACGTTTCATTTTACAATCATGTTTGGCTACAGACCTCATGCACTTTTGAAAATGAAGGAAAATGCCGATGGTCAGGATACCGCTTTAGCTTTGCCTGAGGAGTTCAAGCATCTGCGTATCCTGGTCGCAGAGGATAGCGTGGTAGATCAGCGTATCACGGTTAAGATTTTACAGAAGCTTGGCTGGCAGGTGATGGCTGTTGCCAACGGCCAGGAAGTTTTAAATATTCTTAATCAGCAGTCTTTTGATGTGATTCTCATGGATGATCAGATGCCCCTTTTAGATGGCGTGGCCGCAACCCGGGTGATTCGCCGGGAAGAAAAACATACAGGGTTGCATATTCCGATCATCGCCATGACCGCTAATGCCATGGCCGGTGACCGCGAGCGTTATCTGTCAGGTGGTATGGATGGCTATGTGTCTAAACCCATTGACCGTAGAGTTCTTTATAATGAAATTATGACGGTGGTTTCTTTGAGGACTAAAGGTTAATTTATAGAAAGGATGATTATGGCCGAGGATATCATTGATTTAGCTGATGTGCTTGAGCGGGTGCAGAATGATAAAGAACTTTTATTAGAACTGCTGGATATTTTTCAAGAAGATTTTGTGGGCAAACGCCAGGCCTTGGCCGAGGCCATAGCTAAAAAGGATTTCACGACAATGAAAGAAGTGGCCCACTCTATAAAAGGTTCCTCAGGCAACATCTCGGCCAGACGTATGCATGAGACCTGTTCCCAGTTAGAGCAATTAGCTAAAACCAACAATAGTATCGGTATGGAAGATTTACTTAAGGCCATCGATAGTCAGTTTGAAGCCATCAAAGCTAATGCCATTAAATTGAAGAAGGAATTCCAAGGTTAATGCCCTTGAGCCTGGTTGTTATTGCTTTTCTTGTTTTTTTTAACGCGATTAACCACCCCTTTGTCCACGATGATGTTGTTTTTATCGTTCAAAATCCGCAGATTGGCCGTTTAGATCATCTGGCCGATGTATTTTTTCAGACCAGTCACTTCCCGCAAAGCGGGGGCATTAATTCATATTACCGTCCGGTTTTAGAGATTTTCTACCGTCTGGAGTATCGACTCTTTGGCCTGAAGGCGGCCGGCTTTCATCTGGTTAATATCCTTATTCATATCGCCAACGGTCTTTTGCTCTTTGGACTGCTGTGTCGTCTGCAATTTTCTCGAGGACTAGCCTATGGGATTAGCCTGCTGTTTCTTATTCATCCGGTACAAAGCGAGGCGGTGGCCTGTGTGGCCGGGGTTTCCAATCTTTTAACCGCATTGTTTGTCTTACTTACTCTCTACTGTTACGTTAGGCAAAAGTATGTTCTAGCTCTTTTGAGTTTGGTTTTGTCTCTTTTGACCAAAGAACAGGCGGTGATGGCGCCCTTGTTGTTAGTCCTTATAGATTGGTATCAGCACAGAAAGCATAGGGGAAGTTTATGGCTGATTTTTGGCGTATTAACTTTAAGCTTTTGGTGGATGCATGCCACTGTTACCGGTGCGCATATGTTGCAAGATATTCTGCAGTGGCCAGGGGAGTTGAAATTAAGGCTTTTGGCCATTCCCCGAACTCTTTTGATGTATCTGCGCTTGGTCGTTTTACCTTATGATCTGCATTATTATCGTAATACAGATATCCTCCAGCCTAATGGTCTTGGTTTTATTCTTTGGGGACTGTTGTTGGCAGGCTTAGGTTGGCTGACTAAGAAATTTCAACTTAATGGTCGAAGCATTATTTTTGGTTTAGGTTGGTTGGTGGCTTGTCTTTTGCCGGTGTTAAACATCGTACCGCTGATTAATGAATATTCTTTCATTTTAACCGCGGAACATTTTCTTTATTTGTCGATGGTGGGGGCGGTGATTGTCATGGCGGCAGTGCTTCAACGTCTTATCCCTAAGAAAACATTTCTACCGTTGGCGGTCATCATTTTTTTAGGCTTAGGAGCGCTGACTGTTTATCAAAATACTTTTTGGCGGGGGGAAATTCCTTTATTTGAGAGGGTAGTTACCTTTGAGCCCAATTTTGCCCGCGGCCATGTGCTTTTGGCCAAAGCGTATTTATATAATTCCCCTCCCCTAGTGGGAGGGGTAAGGGGAGGGGAAATAAGTGCAAATACCCCTCTCCCTAACCCTCCCCACAAAGGGGAGGGAATGATAAACTTGGCTATTGAACATTACAGCCGGGCTTTGACGATTATGAAAGAGTATGAGCGAAAAGCCACCAACGATAAGGCCAGGCAGTTTTACAGGGGGTTTATTAAGGATATTTACGTTCAAATGGCGGTTTGCTATATTCAAAAAGGGGATCAAATACAGGCCCAACAATTGCTGAAAATGGCCATCGGTCTTAATCCCTTATACTCCAGCCCGCGATAATCTCCATCAGCTTTTTGTTTTTCATCGTCGTCTTTTGATGATATACTTTCTTTATGTTTTGGATTATCATTTCAAGCTTCATCGTTCTGGTGGCGCTGGCGATCATTATTTACACCATGCCCTCGGAATCCGCGTCAAAATCAAAAAAGAAATCTAGAGAGCAAAGGCCGGAGTTGATTCCTGATCCCATGGCGGCAGGGGATAAAACCAAAGACTGGAAATCCATTGCCGAGCGCTGGGAAAAGCAGAACAATGCGCTTTTAGGCGATATGGAAAAGTTAAAGATACAGCAGAAAGATTTGGATCAAGAGCTCGAAACCCAGAAAGTGCAGAACAAAGAGATTTTAGAAAAACTCTCCCAGGAAAAAGGCTGGCGCGAGAAAGAACAGGCCAATCTCGATAAAGCTAAAACCCGCGAGAAAGATTTGAAAGATCAGATTCACCGCACGGAAAGCGAGTTGGAAAAAGAGCATTCTAAAGCGATCCGTCTGGAACAGCAGCTTGGGGAAATCAAAATTAAATACGATAGTTTGCAGGAAGAAAAAAGGGCCTTGTCCACCAAGGCCATGAGTTTAGAAACCACCCTCAAAGAGCTCAATAAAGAGTTGGTTCAGCTTCGCCAGGCAAACGCCGAGCTTTCCCGCAAGAGGGAAGATGTGCAGTGGGTGGCCAAGTCCCAATTCGATGAATTAAAAAAGCAATTAGAGCAAAAAAAGCAGGATGTCTAATTTTCTCTTCGCCAACCGTACCAACTGGTCTTTGCAGAGCAATCCTTTAAGTTGTCTTTTAGAGAAACTGCAGGCGCAGGGCGTGGACATCCTGGATTTAACCGAATCCAATCCCACCCGATGCGGTTTTCATTATCCTTCATCCTGGCTTGAGGCCCTCTGCGGTCAGAATAATTTTACTTATGCCCCGCAGGCTAAAGGGTTGATTCAAGCCCGCAGGGCGGTGGCGGATTATTACGCACAAAAAAGTTTAAATGTCGATCCAAAGAGGATTGTTCTGACTTCCAGCACCTCCGAGGGTTATTCGTTTTTATTAAAACTTTTAACCAACCCCGGCGATCATGTACTCATTCCTAAACCAAGTTATCCTCTGTTTCAGTTTTTGCTCCAGCTGCACGACGTGGAATTCGATTATTATCCTCTGGTTTATGATGGCGCCTGGCGCACAGATCAGAGGGCTTTTAAAAATTTAGTTATGCCTAAGACCAGGACGGTGATAGTGGTCAATCCCAACAATCCCGCGGGTTCTTATGTCGGTAAAGAAGATATCGCCTTTTTAAATGAGCAGTGCTTAAAAAATCACATGGCGATTATCTCTGACGAAGTTTTTTTTGATTATAAGCTTAATGGTCAAATCAATCCTTTGAGTTTAGCCTACAATACGGCGGTGCCGACATTTGTATTAAGCGGTATATCCAAAATTTTAGGTTTGCCGCAGATGAAATTGTCGTGGATCACAAGTCATGGTCCTCAACCCATCGTGGATATGGCTATGGATCGTTTGGAAATTATCGCGGATACTTATTTGTCGGTGAATACCCCGGCGCAAAATGCTTTGTCGGTATGGCTGGCGGGTAACGCTCATATCCAGAAGCAAATTTTAGAACGCGTACGGGCTAATTGGGAAATTGTACGACGTCAGCATTTAAACGTATTGGCCGCCGAGGGAGGCTGGTATGCGCTTGTCCATGTACCGTCCGTCAAATCGGAAGAACAGCTTGTTTTAGATTTGCTCCAAAAAGATCACGTGTTGGTTCATCCAGGATACTTTTTTGATTTTGATAACCCAGGATATTTGGTCTTAAGCCTTTTACCCGTCTCAGAGATATTCACACAAGCTCTGGAAAGAATTTGCCGGCGGATTAAGCTTTTATAGTAGAATATAAACCTATGATCCCTCGCCATATTAACTGTAGATTATTGACCCTGTCTCGGGATCATGGTGATGAACAGGGAAATTATTAAGGTGACGAATCCATGAAAAGACCGGATTGGGATGAATATTTTTTGAAATTGGCGATGCTGGCTTCCGAGCGGGCCACCTGCCCGCGCATGCATTGCGGCTGTGTGCTGGTTAAGAATAAAAATGTGATTGCAACCGGTTACAATGGTTCCATCCCTGGCGATGATCATTGTGAGGATGCCGGTTGCATGATGGTTGACAATCACTGCGTGCGCACCGTGCACGCGGAGATGAATGCGCTGATACAGGCGGCTCGACGGGGTCATGCGGTAGAGGGGGCATCTGCCTACATCACCAACATGCCCTGCACCACCTGTTCCAAGGCGCTTATTACCGCGGGGGTTAAGAGGGTGGTGGTTTTCTCCGACTATCATGACACTCTGGCGGAGAGTTTTTTTGCCAAGGCGAATGTAAAAATCGACCGTATAGCCATACCGCAAAAAGAAATCCAATATGATCTTGGACGGTATTCTTCGGCCAGATAGAGGTTCTTATGTCCGTGATTAAGGTTTTAATGGCTGATGATGAAGCCAGCGTCCTTGAGATTATGGCCCGTCAAGTGGCTTCCGCCGGCTTTGAGGTGATCACGGCCAGCGACGGCAAACAGGCCTGGGAGAAAATCCAGAGCGAAAACCCCGACGTGGTGGTCCTGGATTTATTAATGCCGCATATGGACGGCTTTGCCGTGCTCAGCCAGCTGCGCACCAATCCTCCTTCCAAGAAATGGATCCCCGTGATCATTGTCTCGGCCCTGAATGAAACGCAGCATATGCAAAAGAGCTTTGATTTACAGGCGGATCATTATCTGGTAAAGCCTTGCCGGACCGAGGATGTCCTTCGAGCTATAAAACTCATGATCTCGTTAATTCCTTTAAGAAACTCCTAAACATGCTGCGGCGATTTATGTCCACTTTAGCTGGAATTGTTTTTATTGTATTCGTTGGGCTTTTTGTTCTGGTGAAGTACTTGGAACATACGGCCGTATTTTTTCCCAGCAAATCCATGGATTCGACACCGGCCCAGGCCGGCATGCCTTACGAAGATCTGTATTTAACAACTTCCGACGGTGTTAAAATCAACGCGTGGTTAATCAAAAGCTCCCCGCAAGCCGCCACCATTCTTTTTGCCCACGGCAATGCCGGTACCATGAGTGATCGGGTGATGAAGATTAAATTTTTTCATGATTTGGGCTTAAACGTTTTGGTCTTTGATTACCGCGGCTACGGTAAGAGTCAGGGATACCCGACGGAAAAAGGGGTCTATCTGGATGCGGTGGCCGTTTACGATTATCTGCAAAGCCGGCCGGATATTGACCATCAGCGCATCATCGGCTATGGAGCGTCTTTAGGAGGAGTAGTGGCGGTGGATTTAGCGACCAGAAGAAAATTGGCAGCTCTGATGATCGAATCATCCATCACCTCGGCCAAAGATATGAGCCAACGCCTTTATCCGTTTCTGCCCTCATTTCTGATGAGCATCAAATTTGATTCGATGTCTAAAATCAAAAACATTGATGTCCCCAAACTATTTCTGCACAGCCCCGAAGATCAAATAGTACCTTTAAGCATGGGACAAAAACTCTATGAGGCGGCCCGTGGTCCTAAAAGTTTTTTATTCACTTATGGTGGGCATAATGATGGTTTTTTGATCAATGATCGCAGGGTGCGCAATGGTTTTAAGAAGTTTTTACAAACGTATTCTTTGCTATGAACCAGGGCTTTTTAAAAACTCAAAAGACCTCCATTGTTGATGCCGGTGGCCGAGAGGTTCAATATGCTTCTCTCAAACAGGCCATGGCTTTGCGGGATAGGAAAGCCCGACGGCAGAGCCAGTTGATGCTTATTGATGGGGTGCGTGAGATTCATCGCGCCTGTGCCGCCGGAGTTGAGATTGAGAAAGTTTTTATTTGCCGCCCTCTGTTGGGCGGGCGTGATGAATATCATTTGCTGGCTTTACTCAAACAAAAGCAGGTGAAAATCGTGGAAGTTACTGAAGCGGTATTTGAAAAAATCGCTTATGGTCAGCGTATGGAAGGGATGTTGGCTATCGGCCGGATTCCGCAAAAATCTCTGTCGGACTTTAAACCTCGCGGACAATCCCTGTATGTGGTGGCGGAGTCTTTGGAGAAACCCGGTAATATCGGAGCGATTTTACGTACCTGCGATGCCGCCGGTGTTGACGGGCTTCTGATCGCCGATGCCCAAACGGATTTATATAACCCCAATGTGATCCGTGCCAGTACCGGCACTGTCTTTAGCGTGCCGACGGCCAGCGCTGATCATCAAGCGATTTTGGATTTCTTGAGACGTTATAAAATTAAAATCTGCGGTTTATTTGTGCAAAGCCCTAAGGATTACACACAGACAGATTTCACTGGTCCTGTAGCTATTGTTTTAGGCAGTGAGGATAAAGGCTTAAGTGATTTCTGGAAGAAAAACACGGATGCGGCGATGAAAATCCCCATGAAGGGTCAAGCGGATTCCCTTAATGTGTCTGTCTCTGCGGCCATTGTTATCTACGAAGCCTTGCGCCAGCGCGCCAGAAAATTATAATGCGCCTGCAAGTTTTTCTTTCCCACAATGGTATTTGTTCCCGACGAGAAGCGATGCAGGTCATTCAAACCGGACGGGTCAAGATTAACGGTCAGGTGATTAATGAACCATCGGTGGATGTCAGCGGCAGCGAAGATATCACGGTCGATGACCGCAAGGTCATGGCCCAAGATTATACCTACGTGATGCTGCATAAACCCCCCGGCACCACCACCACCAAAGAGGATCCTCACGCGGAGCAGACCGTGTTAGATCTTTTGCCTGAGCATTTGCATCATTTATCTCCCGTCGGACGTTTGGATCGCGACAGCCAGGGGCTTTTGCTGTTGACCAATGACGGTGCTTTAGCGTATCGGCTGACGCATCCGAAATTTCACCTGGATAAAACTTATCTGGTACGTGTTAAAGGGCGATTAAGCAAAGATCATCAGAAAGAATTACAGCAGGGGGTTGTGATTGAAGATCACAAAACCGCTCCTTGCCGTATCACAGCAGTCCGTTATAATGGCGAAATCACGGAATTTCACATCACCCTCCACGAGGGCCGCAAACGACAAATTCGTTTGATGTTAAAAAGCGTAGGGCATCAGGTGCATTTTTTGGCGCGTATCAGCATCGGGCCTTTGAGGTTAGGTGATTTAAAAATCGGCCAGTGGCGGTATTTAACGGACGAAGAACTTAAAGCATTACGAATGACAAAACAATGATTACCATCATCCATTTAAGCAAGAATTTCGACGAGCGAATGCTTTTGGAGGATGTGTCTTTGAGCATTTTCCCCCACGAGCGCATAGGCCTGACAGGTCCCAACGGTGCCGGCAAATCGACCTTGTTTCAAATTATTTTAGGACAGATGGAGCCATCCACCGGCAGTGTGCAAATTCAAAAGAATTTAAAAATCGGCTATATGGCCCAGGAGGCCAGGTATACCAGCGACCGCAGTATCATGGATGAGATGACCTGCGGTGATGAGGAAATCAAAAAGTTAGTTGATGAAAAACATAAACTCGAGGATGAGCATAAGGCCGACAGCTCCCGCTACGGCGATATTGTAGACCTTTTAGAAAAAAAAGGTATTTATGAGCTCGAGCACAAAGCCGAAAAAATTTTAACCGGCTTAGGCTTTAAAGAAGAAGATTTCCACCAACCGATTGCCCAGCTTTCCGGCGGTTGGCAGATGCGCACCCAGCTGGCCAAACTTCTGACTTACCAATACGATTTGCTTTTGCTGGATGAGCCGACCAATTATCTTGATTTGGAAGCCACCCTTTGGCTGAAGGAGTATTTGTCCAAATACGACGGGACTTTTATTACCATCTCCCACGATAAAATTTTTCTTAATGATGTGACCAATTACACCATCATCCTCGAAGATGCCGCCATGACCAAGGTCAAGGGTAATTACGAAGCTTATGAAGAGGCCAAGGCCGTCAGGCTACGTACCCTCGTGAAACAGCAGAAGGTCATTGGACAAAAGCGTCAGCAGCTGGAACGTTTTACCGAGCGTTTTCATGCTCAGCCTAATCGGGCCTCCGCGGTACGCAATAAACGTAAAATGCTCGAGCGCCTGGAGGAAATCCCTATCCCGCCAGAGAAACACAGTATTGGTGATTTTGAATTTCCGCCCACCCTCGCAAGCGGATATACAGTTTTGACCATGAGTAAAATTTGTAAATCTTACGGCGAGAAAAAAGTTTATAAGGATTTGGATTTGGAAATCACCCGCGGCCAAAAGATTTGTCTGGTTGGCCCCAACGGTGCTGGCAAATCCACGCTTTTAAAGATGATCGCCGGCGTTTTGCCTTTTGATGCGGGGACGTACAAGCTCGGGCATCAGGTGCAGTCCGGCTATTTTTCGCAGACCAGGCTTGAGGTGCTCAACCCTACGCGTTCGGTTTTGGAAGAATTGCTTTCAGCCAGCGATAAGAGCATTGCTCAGGCGCAGGCAAGAACCTTGCTGGGGGTGTTTAATTTCCGCGGGGATGATGTGTTCAAACCCGTGCGGGTGCTCTCCGGTGGGGAAAAAAGCCGTTTGATTTTAGCCAAGCTTTTGATTAACCCGCCTAATTTTATTTTGCTGGATGAACCAACCACCCATCTGGATATCGACGGGGTGGAGGCTTTAACGGATTGTTTCAAGAAATACCAGGGCACGTTATGTTTTATCAGCCATGACCTTTTTTTCGTTAATGAAATCGCCAGCCATATCGTTGAGGTCAACAACGGTCATTTGAAACATTATCACGGCGGCCTGGATTATTATTTAGAGAAGAAGGCCGGCATCGACGCTGATATCAAAGGGCAGCCACCGCGCGCCGCGCAGAAAGCTACAGGGACTCTAGAGCAGCCGCTCAAGCCAACCAAAAAGGAGCCTCACAGCCCTCATCTGCAAAAAGCTTATCAACAGCATCAGCAGGCGCTCAAACGCTTGGAAGAGATTAAAAAAGAAACCAAAGCTTTGGAAGAGGAACAAAAGCAGCTGGAGACAGAAAGTTATGTGAAATCCCGGTTTTTAAGCGATGCCTTTGGGCGGGATCCTCATCTGATCAAAGATTACGGCATCAGACTGAAAGAAATTCAGAGACGTTTCAGGGAAATTGCGGTAACATTAGATAGATTGCACCAAGAAAAAATTAATATCACTAAATAATTCCATGCCCCTGCTCAAAAATCTTTTGATGGTGACGGTCTGTTTTGGATGCTGCGGTTGTACGATTTTGAATCATTTGGATGAGATTTCAACCCTTGGTGACTACTCCCGGGATAAAGACGACCAGCATAAGCTGGTCAATGGCATCAATGCCCGTTATGATGCCCTGGTAGCAGCTATGAAGAGTGGGGATATTAAAAAATATCCTGATCAGAAAGCCGTACGCCAAGCTTTTGGTGAGTCTATTTTGATTAAAAGGATCGACGATCATGGGCAACCCCAAGAACAGTGGCTTTACCGCCACGCTCTTCCTATAAAAGCGCAAGATAAAGTGTATTTGTATTTTAACGCTCAAGGGAAATTGCTTCGATACGAGCAGGAGAAAATTCAATGGTAAGTACCGTTTTAATCATTTTAACCGTCGCTGGAATTGTTTTATTGATTATGATCTTTTCGCGTCAGAGTTCTTTGGAAAAGAATCAGGATCGCGGCCAGCAGATGATGGCGCAGAATTTGAGTTCTTTCGCGCAAATGCACGAACAGAAGCTCGAGCGCATCCGCGAGTCGGTGGAGAAAAAACTTGGCGACATTGCGCAGGATAACAGCCAGAAACTGGAGAAAATACGTGAGACGGTGGATGAAAAATTACAGGCCACCCTCGAGAAACGTTTGGGTCAATCCTTTCAATTAGTCAGCGACCGTTTAGAAAAAGTACACCAAGGTTTGGGTGAAATGCAAAACCTGGCAACAGGCGTCGGGGATTTAAAAAAGATCTTAACGAATGTAAAAACACGCGGCACCTGGGGAGAAATACAATTAGGAAATTTGTTGGAACAGATTTTAATTCCGGAGCAGTACGAAAAGAATTTTATTACGAAAAAAGGAAGCAATGATCCGGTTGAATTTGCCATTAAACTTCCCCGGGAAAAAGGGGTTTATATCCCTATAGATGCGAAATTCCCCAAAGAAGATTATGAGAGGCTGTTGTCTGCCCAGGATTCGAGCGATTATGCTTTAATGGAAGAATGTTCTAAAGCTATTGAGAATAGGATTAAGTTGGAGGCGAAGAAAGTTAAAGATAAGTATATAGATCCTCCATTCACGACGGATTTTGCCATTCTTTATCTGCCCATCGAAGGGCTTTATGCGGAAGTATTACGCCGGCCGGGTTTATGTGAATTTCTTCAAAGAGAATACCGCATCAGTATTGCTGGTCCAACGACGATTGCGGCTTTACTCAACAGCCTGCAAATGGGATTTCGGACTTTGGCCGTCGAAAAGAGGGCCAGCGAGGTATGGGAGCTTTTGGGAACGGTGAAAACCGAATTCGGCAAATTCGGCGATCTTTTGGATAAAACCAAAGAGAAGTTAGATTTGGCCAGCAAGAATATTGAGGATGCCACCCGCAAATCCCGTACCATTGAAAAGAAACTGCGGGATGTGCAGGACATGCCCGGCAGGCAGGATTTGCCGAGCTCGGTAGAAAAACCTTTGTTGGAGGAAGTATGAAATTTTTTGAAGGTCAAAATGTCGTCGCTTTTATCGGCGATAAAGGCATGGATTTTCAACCCGACGATTTTGACGCGCCTTTAACGGATGAGCAAAGAGCCTATTTGAAAAAAGAATGCTCACTGGACGTGCCTCATGTGTTCTGGCGCAGACAAATTCACGGTGACGATATTTTAGTCGCTAAAGATTCCTCATATTCTTCTCGAGGCTGTCCTGACGCGGATGCTTATATCACTTGTCAGAAAAATTTGCCCGTGGCCATCCGTACGGCCGACTGTGTGCCGGTGTTATTATTTGATCCGATCAAACGTGCCGTCGGTGTGGCGCATGCGGGATGGAAGGGGACGGTCAAAGAAATCGCTTATAAGACAATCCTTCGTATGAAAGAAACTTTTGGCAGTAAGCCTGAAGATATTCAAGCGGTGTTGGGTCCGGCGATTCAGCCGTGCTGTTATGAGGTCAGCGCAGAATTCCGTCAGTATTTTCCCAATGAAATCATCGAGCGCGGGGGCACGCTCTATGTGGATGTGACCAAAAATAATTATAAACAGCTGCTTAAAGCCGGCCTTAAAAAAGAACATATCAACAACACGGGAACCTGCACGCATTGCAGCCCAAAATATTTTTCTTTCCGTCGAGACGCGGAAAAAGCCGGGCGGATGATTTCCCTGATGATACTGCTCCAGACGTAATGTCTGGGGCATCCTGAGCCGTCTAGCGAAGGATCCATAATGCATAAATATATCGTCATTTTCATTACCGCTCAAAATAAAATGCAAGCAAAAAAGATCGCTCAGGGCCTTCTGAAGGATCGATTGATTGCCTGTGCCAATATCCTTAGAGGGGTTGATTCTCTATTCTGGTGGCAGGGCAAGCTCGACCATAGCCGCGAGGTGCTGCTGATGATCAAAACAAAACAAAAATTTTTTGAAAAAGTGGTTTCCAAAGTTAAGCTGCTGCACAGTTATCAAACACCGGAGATTATTGCCTTGCCCATCGTCGCTGCCAGCAGAGATTATTTAAAGTGGATTGATGAAGTGATTCCGACGTAACGTCGGAATCATCCTGAGGCAACGGCCGAAGGATCTCATTGGAAAAGGAGTTTATGGTACGCTTCATAATACTGGTTATTTTTGCTTTAGCTTCACCTTATGCTTTGGCTATGGGGAATTTGCCTTCAAACGAGCTAACCGATAGCCTGATCGGCAAACCCGCTCCTGAGTTTACGTTGCAGACGGTCTCGGGCGCTCAACAAAGTTTAACTCAGGCGCGGGCCGGCAAAAAGGCCGTTATATTTTTTTGGGCTGCGTGGTGCCCGCATTGCCGCCAGGAGCTGAGGAATTTGGCTTTCCATTTGCAGACAATCCAGAACAAGGGTATTCAAATTCTTCTAGTCGATGTGGGAGAAGCTAAAGAAGACGTCAAAGCTTATTTAGATCACCGCAAGCTGCCATTGGATAGTTTTGTGGATGAAGATAACACCGTTGCCGGTCGCTACGGTGTTGAGGGGATACCGACACTATTTTTTATCGACGAAAAGGGCATGGTGCGTGCCATTGAGCATGAATTTCCTGAGGACTACCAGACGCGGTTTCATTCGAAATGACAGAGGTTATTTATCGTTTTTGTCTGTTGCGCTCCACATTGCTTTGCACATTAGCTTCAAATTTTAATTGGGTCAAGAAGCCTATGATGGCCTGACTGCGCCTCTGGGCTATCATCATTTGTCTGAAATTTTCTTTATCCGCCTCAAATTGGTTTTGGTCGACGGGCTCGGTACTGTCTAAATAAATAATGGCCGGGCCTTGGGTCGTGGTTATCACCGCGCTTAAGCGGTTTTGCATATTCATCTTGAGCGTCTCTTCCTGAAATTCCGCTAGCAACCCCCTATTGGCCTGATATTCCCCCCGGCCAAAGGGCGGCGCTTGATCCACTTTAGCACCCGCGGCTTCGGCTAATTCTTTAAAACTTTTATTGGCTTTTAATCCTTCTTGAATGTTTTTAAGCGCGGCGTCGGCTTTGGTTTGGGCCAGCCCAAAACCCCTGTCGGTCAATAACGCGTTTTTGACTTGGGGTTTGATTTGTTCCAAAGGCGGGATCGAGGATTCCTGGCGCTCTTTAATTTTCAACACTTCCCAACCATCGGGAGCTTCGATCACAGGACTGTATTGGCCCTGTTTCATACTAAAGATTCTATCCACAAGCTCCGGCGACCAGGCAAAGGTCAACAGAGGCTGGGACTGGGAAAAGAGGCCGCTTTCTTTGAGTTGGATTTTATGTTTTTGGGCCAGCGCATTAAAATCGCTGTCAGCTTTTAGTGGTTCTCTGGCTAAAGCCACCACTTCTTTTTTTACATCTTCTTTTTGTGCGTCGGTGGCTTTATCCGGATAGGAGAGCGCAGCATACTCGACGTTAACCATCACGGGTTTGTGGAACAGCTCTTTGTTTTTATCGTAGTACTGTGTAACTTCCACTTCGGTGACTGTCAAATCTTCGGCTGCTTTGAGGGGCTCAAAAAGAGCATAGGTCAATTTGATTTTTTCATTGCGCAGCGTATATTCTTTTTTGAGTTCTTGTTCAGTTAAGGTGGAAGGTACGGCGACTTGATCCAGCAGTTTTTTGATGGTTAGCTGCGTACGAATGCCTTCTTCAAAATCATGCACCGTGCGGTCGAAAACACCGGCATTCTCTACAATGGCTTGATACAGTAACGGTTCGAATTTACCATTGCGCTGGAAAAATGGTACGGCGGCAATAAAATCGACCACTTCTTCGTTGAAAGTTTTCAGGCCGCGTTTTTTAGCCTCACGCAAAAGCAGCAGGCGATCCCAGGCTTCAGATTCAAGATTCAAACGGTTGCCAAGCTTAAAAAATTGGTCACCATAGAGCATGATGGCTTGATCGCGGCTGTCTAAATAGGCTTTGTTGAAGTCGCGTATAGAAACGCTGCGGCCGTACATTTTACCGGCACTGTTGACGGAATTATCCATCCGCCAGGCGGTACCGAAAACGCCGAAGGAAAGGATGATGATGACCGCAATCACCCAGAGAATTTTTTTGGAAATGCCTTTGTGACGAAGAATATTGAGCATAATGCCGTGCATTATATACGAGCCCATTGGCTTTGACAAGGGCTAGATATTTGAATTGATGGGTGATATACTTATTTTTTATGAAAACTTTTTGTATCGGTGACATACACGGTGCTTACCAGGCGCTCTTGCAGTGTTTCAAACGTTCGGGTTTTGATTATCAAAGCGACCGGTTGATTGCCCTGGGCGATGTGTGCGACGGATATCCGCAGGTGCATCTTTGTATCGATGAGCTCTTGAAAATTAAACATTGCGATTATATCATCGGCAATCATGATGTATGGGCTTTGGATTGGGCCTTACGGGGGGATAAACCGGATATTTGGACCAGCCAGGGCGGAGCAGGAACGATTCTCTCTTATAGCGGCGGGCCAGTACCCCAGACGCATGTGGATTTTCTAAAAAACGCGCATCCCTGGCTGGAGGTAGGAAAGAAATTATTTGTGCACGGCGGCTTTGATCCCCGCATTCCTTTAGCTCAACAAAGCCTGGAGAAACTGGTATGGGATAGAGACTTGCTTTATAGTGCCTGGAAAAAATATTTGACGGGTGAAGATTATCAGTTCAGTGGCTATGAAGAGATTTTTGTCGGGCATACCACGACCGAAACGTTTCATTCGACATTGCCGCTCCATCTTTGCAATGTCTGGGCTTTGGATACGGGGGCCGGCTGGTCGGGTCCATTGACGATCATGGATATTCAAACAAAACAATACTGGCAGTCTGATGTTACAACTAAACTTTATCAGGGCTTCCGGAGTCGATAAATATTTATGCCAGCGAAATTATATTTAATCCCTAACACGTTAACTCAAGAAGCCGGCGCGTCTTTTATACCAGAGGCGGTGGCCAAGGCTATCCAAGAAGTGCGGGTATTTTTCGTCGAGGAACCTAAATCTGCCCGCGCGCTGTTAAAAAAACTTCGACCCGATTTTCCTCTGGCTGAATGTACATTTTTTGCGCTTAATGAACATACCTCTTTGATAGAGACAAGGCAATGCCTTGTCTCTACAGTCAATCAAGGCAAAGACATTGGTATTATCTCCGAGGCGGGCTATCCGTGTGTGGCTGATCCGGGTGCGGATTTAGTGCGTTTGGCTCAAGCCCAAGGCATAGAGGTGGTGCCTCTGGCGGGGGCTTCCTCTATTATATTAGCGCTGGCAGCCTCCGGACTTAACGGCCAGAGCTTTGCTTTTAACGGTTATTTGTCCAAAGACAAGGGTGAGCGTCTCAAAAAGATCAAAGCTTTAGAACAACACTCAGCGCAAGAAGGCCAAACTCAAATCGTCATGGAGGCCCCTTACCGCAATCAAAATCTTCTGGAAGATTTTTTAAGCGTCTGCCATCCCAAGACACTTTTATGCGTAGCTTCTGATATCACCGGTTCTTCACAAATGATCAAGTCCTGCTCTATCCAGGAATGGAAAAAGAAGCCTCTGGTTTTAGAAAAAAAGCCCACTTTGTTTATGATTAACTTTACCACGGGTTTACCTGTGGATGGATAGGGTTCGTTTGACTGAAGGTCGTTATACAAAACATTTAAGGAACCACGGGCTTGCCCGCGTGGATCCAATTTATGTTTGACATTATATTTACTTATAAAATTTAGCATTTTATTGACATTATTCAAAAATTTATGTTAGCATAATTTGTTTATATAACATTTATTCCTTTATATACATTATCCAAAGTACCAGCTCTAGAGGCTTAACACTTTGCGTAAATCCGTCGAGATAATAGAAAAAGTTCTAAACTTTTGCGCGGCAATAAGACAAAAAAGAATATGAGAGGGAAATTGACTGTTAACTATATATTAAGGAAGAGGCTAATTGGGAAGAAATTAGCCTCTTTTCTTTTTAGGGTGGCCCCATGAGTTATTTTAAAGTTCTGGGATTTGAGGAAGAACCATTTTCTACCAGCCCCGATCCCGACTTTTTTTATCTTTCTCGTGAGCACGAAACCGCGTTGACTAATATCATGATTGAACTGCGCCTTAAGAGAGGGCTTTCTGTTATCTTGGGAGATGTGGGGACCGGTAAGACGACTCTCTCGAGAAAATTGATTCAAGAACTCAAAGAGCGGGAGGATTGCATATTTCATATCATCCTCGACCCCAGCTTTGAGAACGAAACTTTGTTTCTTACTTCTTTGGTGAAAAATTTTGAAATCAATGTCTCCTATCCTGTGGCTACCATCATTGACCTTCGGGATGCCTTACGGCGTTTCCTTTTTCAAAAGGGCGTCACCGAGGATAAAACGGTCACTCTCATCATCGATGAAGCGCAGAAGCTTAGCGAAGACTCGTTGGAGATTCTGCGTCTGCTTTTAAACTATGAGACTAACGAATTTAAGCTTTTGCAGCTCGTCATCCTGGGGCAACTGGAGCTCTATTCTAAAATTATAAATATTGCTAACTTCCTTGACCGCATAAGCTTTAAGCTCACTTTAAATCCGCTGGGTTTTGAAGAAACCAAGGAGATGATTGAATTCCGTATCCGGCAGGCTGGCTATAAGGCGAGTATGCATATATTCTTGGATGATGGGGTAAAGGAGATTTTTCAGTATAGCCGCGGTTACCCCCGGCGTATAACCATGCTCTGTCACCGCGCCCTGAAGGCGCTCGTGTTAAGGAAGAGGTTTGCAGTGGATGCGGCGTTGGTGAGAGAACTTATTGATGAGGAAATAAAATCGGGATGGCACCGGAAAGATCTATTACTCCAGAAAAACAGCTACTCAGGTTAATTGAGGAACACAAGGTCCAGAGGAATACCGCCACCCTTCAGGTGCAGGCCTTAAAATACCACAATCTCAGTTTTCTGTCTTTGGGGGCGTGGGTGGGAAGACTCTCTTTTTCCAAGGATTGGCTGCAAAAGAGGCTGCATGGAGTAAGGGGACAGCCCTTTGATATTAAAATTATAAACCAAGCGGCCGTTGTCTGTATATATATTTTGGCTGTCTATTTCTCATTTAATTTTATTTCTTCTCTGGTTGATCTATGGAGAATTCCCAATTTAGAGATTAAATCTTCTGAGAAGATAAGGCCTTTGAGTTTCCGAGAAAATTCGGTTTTGAAGACAGTTGCCTCTTCCTATCTTGAAAAGGTCAGGGAAAGGGATCTCTTTAAGATCGGCAAGGGGACCGATAGGGCAACAGAAAATAAGGAAGTTAAAGGCCCCTCCTCCCAGGTGATCGAGGCTTCTGGAAATTTGAAATTGGTAGGAATCTCCTGGTCCAGCGATCCTGACGCGATCGTTGAAGACACCAAAGCTACCAAGACTTTTTTTGTCAAGGTGGGGCATACGATCGGAGAGGGGAAGGTACAGGCAATTTTTAAGGACAGAGTGATCTTAAGGTATGGCGACGAGGAGATCGAGTTAAAATGAGAGATCCAAATGCGCTTATCTTCCCGATTGTTATTTTCATTGCCACGGGCCTGTGGTTATCGGCGGGAGGGACTCTTTATTCCGAGGAAAGGGCTGATATCGTAGTGAACGTTTCCAACAACTCCACTACCAATCAAGTTATCGCGCAGAATGTTGTTACCGAAGAAAAGGCGGCACAGCAACCTAAGCAGGAATCGGTTTCGAGCGAGAAGGTTGTTTCTCCTGCACCCCAGAAGGGAGACGAGGTTTCTCCCATTCCCGGCGGTATGGAAGGAAAGCTTTCCCTCGATTTACGTAGTATCGACATAGTGGATGCTCTTAAATTTTTAGCTGTCAAAGTCGGATTGAATATCATTGCGACCAAGAATGTCACCGGCAGGGTAACGCTCATGGTTGATAGCGTTCCCGTCAAGGATGTATTCGATATTATGTTGCGCTCCAACGGCCTGGCGTTTGTTAAAGAGGGAGATATCTACAATGTGATGACTGAGGATGAATACAAAGCAATGTACGGCAGAAAATTTTCTGATTTGCGTCAGGTTAAAGCTTTTCGACTCCAGTACGCCATACCCGAACAGGCCTTCAGTATGCTGGATGCCTTGAAAAGCGATGTGGGCAGGGTGCTCGTTGATCCGGATTCGGGAACTGTCATGATTATGGATACGCCGGATAATATCAAGCGTACCGAACAGGCCTTGTTGACGCTGGAGCAGAAAAATCTGGTGCAGGTTTTTACTCTTAAATATGCCAGGGCCAAAGAGGTGGAAGAGCAGCTCAAGCCTCAGTTGGATGGCAAAAAGGTAGGTTTCATTAAGGCCGATGATCGTTCTAACCAGATTATCGTCCAGGCCCTGCCTGAAAGGATGAGCGCTATCGAACGCTTGATCAGCTCCATGGACAAAAAAACCAAAGAGGTTCTCATTGATACCAAAATCGTAAAGGTCAAATTATCTACCGAGCTTACCTCAGGGGTGGACTGGGAAGGATTATTTAACGTGGGCTCACAATTAGGCACCACCTATGTAGGTTCGTATCCTTTCAGCGTTTTACAGGCGTCTACCGCGGCGTGGCAGTCGCGGCAGAGTTTTCTTAATTCGCAGGGCGGTAATATCGGTGCCTATCCTTTCAGCGGCAATAGCGCAAGCGTAAATGCCAGCCAGAAGGTTGCTCCCGGTGAAATGCACGTTGGTGTCATCAAAAACAAGAAGGATTTTGATACCGTGATTAAGTATCTTCAGACGCTCGGGAATACCCAGCTTCTTTCCAATCCCAAGCTAGCGGTAATCAATAACCAAGAAGCCAAGATTCACATCGGAGAGCGCCAGGCCTATGTGACGAGTACCACGACCAGTGGCCAGACCACCTCCACCGTTTCCGAAGAGGTTACCTTCATAGATGTCGGTATCCAGCTGTCTGTAACCCCGACCATCAATGACGATGGCTATGTCACTATGAAGGTTAAGCCCGAGGTGTCGAGTGTTGTCTCCTACATCACCACACCAAGCGGCAATAAGATCCCCATCATTGATACTTCCACCGCGGAGACTACGGTCATGGTAAAAGACGGTTCCACGATTATCATCGGTGGCTTGCGTAAAGAAGAAAAGGCTTCGAGTTCCACGGGCATTCCTTTCTTAAGTAAGATCCCTTTTATCGGTTTGTTTTTTCAATCAGGAAGCAAGAAAACGGAAAGAACGGAATTGTTGGTTATGTTGACTCCGCATATCGTCACCGGAGATACCCTGGTCACCGGAGATGAAAGGGAGTTTGGGACCAAGCCCGGCAAGGAATATCAACCATACAAGCCGTTTCTCGCTGATACCGATTTGGAACCCGCCCAACATGTTATCGAGCAGAAGATGAAACCTTATCGGGAATATGGTGACCTTAAGCCGCAGCTCAAAGAATTGGCCCCAGTTATCAAAGGAGGCATAAGTGACTAAATTTAAAATACTGGCTATCGTTGTTTTAATCTTCATCCTTGGCCAGAGCGCAGGACTGCTTTATTTCGTCAGTAAGACACAAGGGCTTTTGCAGAAGAATCAGGAGCTGGTCGCTAAAGTCGAAAGGTACGGCCCGGGGTACGAAAAATTGGATAAACAGTTTCAGGAAGTGAGTAGTAAATATACCGCGGCGGCGAAGGAGCTGGAGACGGTTAAGGCAGACCGCGAAAACATTCTCGCTCAGGCAAAAAGCCTTTTGGGAGAAAGGGCAAAAGCAGGAGAACTGGAAGAGGTAGCGGAGAAGGCGAAGGCAGAGGTAAGCTCAGTAAAAAAGGAGTTGGAGGAGGCAAAGAACCAAGGCCTTTCTTTGAAAGAAGAAATAAATAAATTCCAGGTCACGCAGGCCCAGCTGACTAAGGAAAGAGACGAGCTTAAAATTGCCTATGAGAAGGCGGCAAAAAACACTATCGTAAAGGAGCTCAACAACAAGATTTCTGGCTTGCAGAAAGATTTGAAGAGCAAGATTGCCCAGGCCCAGACGGAAAAGAAGAAACTGGAAGCGAAATTGAAACTGGCCGAGAAGGAAAACTCTCGCCTTACCGAAGAGAAGAACAAATGGAATACCGCCAGGGATCAGCTGACCGGTCAGTTGAATGACTATAAGAAAAATTACGTTGGGGCAGTTAAGAAAAACAAGGCGCTGGAGTCGAAGATAAAGGAGACGCCGGCTAAGTTCACCGAGATTGCCCGTCAGAACAAGGTTCTTTTAAGGCAGACTGCCGAGATGCATTATAACCTGGGGGTATTTTATACCAAGAACAAGGAATATGATCGGGCGGTAGCGGAATTCGAGAAGGGTATCGAGATCAATCCCAACGATGCCTCTGCCCACTTTAATCTCGGGTATATCTATTCCGAATATCTAGTGAACCGCAAGAGGGCGATGGAGCATTTCCGCCATTTTTTAAGGCTGACAAAGAGCGACGATCCCGATGTGGATTGGGTGAAGAAATACGTGCTTACGTGGGAGACGTATGAAGGCAAAATGCCGATGCAGTAAAAGTAAGTGGCATAATAAAAAAGTAAGGTGCATCATAAAAGGAGGAGAAGATGGACAAGATAGGCAAAATAGCAGCATTAGTGGTGGTCGCAGTTTTGGTAGGGTCGGACTTGGTCTATGCCGGATTGTGGGGGAAATCCGAGCCGGAGGCATCCCAGCCGGTTCCCGCGGCACTTAAGGTAGTTCCAACCCAAGAGGTGCTGGCGAAAAAGAAGGCTGACCTCAATAACACGGAGTGGGCTGTCGAAGTAAAACCCATGAACGGCAAGGGTCAAGCGGAAAAGGATACGCTGACTTTTACTGACGGCAAGGTGGTTTCCAAGAATATGGGGCAGAAAGGTTACAGCCCTACCAATTATTCCGTTAGATTACTGGATGATGAAACCTTTACTTGGGAAACCATGCAGACCTCTGAGAAGGATGGTGTCGCATTCTGGCGTGGCGACATCGGCCCTGATGGAATAATGCGCGGTGTCATCAGTAAACGTGACAAGAAAAATAATGGCAACGATTTTAGTTTCTTAAGCGTGAGCAGCCAGAAGATTACTCCGGTACAGCCTGAACCAGCACCGGCGCAGCCTGAACCAGCTCCCGCTAAGAAATAAGTGAATATGCGGAGCAGTGTGGCCGAGGTGCGTCTATGACGAAAGATAAGGTTTTTCATAGGCAGATTATATTTATAATTGCCTTAGGCGCAGTCTGTCTCCTTGCGGGGGCGAGCCTTGCCGCTGCTGGCATCAAGTTTAGCGCGGCAGTGGATAAAATGGAATATAAAACCGATGAGCCGATAAACATCATCTTTAGTTTGAAAAACGAAGGTAAAGAGGCGGTTTATGTCAACAGGCGATTTTATGTTGGTTTGGAGTCGATGCCGAAGCAGAAGCGGGATGTCTATCTTTTAGTAACCTCTCCTTCCGGGAAAAAGCTTACTTCTCCCAATAATTACGAGGCGGGTTTACCTAAAAGCGATTATTTTGAACTGCTGGAGCCAGGAAAGGAAGTAAAATCAGAATACCCGCGCAACTTAAGAGGTTTTTTTGAGTTTAACGAGCCGGGGACTTACAAGGCGGTGGCTGTCTATCAGAATGTGTTTGGTGAAGAATTGGGCCTGAATGTTTTTAAGGATAAACTTGTTTCCCAACCGGTGTCATTTACCATTGTAAAAGCGGCGAGTGCCGCTCAAGGGACGGATAAGAAATGAACTTTTTTGTTTTTTTCTTAGTGTTATTTGGGTGTTGCTCCGCTGGGGCCTACGATTATAAGGAGATCCTCAAGGTGGATGAGGTGGGCGAGGCCTTCGGTAAATCAGTAAGTCAAAGGGACTTTCTCTATTATTATATCACCGCCTCCCGTTTTACCCGCTCAGAAAATAAAGGGGAGCGCACCGATGAGGATGTACGGCAGGAGGCCTGGCAGAACCTCATTTTTGTTAAAGAAGCCAAAAACCTCGGCATTGAAATTCCCGCACAAGAAGTCACGGTAGAGGTCAAACGCCTGGTGGAAGAAAAAAATATAAACTATGGCACAGAAAAATATGCCGTGTGGGTAATGAATACTTTTGGGGAAGACTCCCAAACTTTTGAGCGCCGGATTGAGGATTTGTTGACCATTAATAAACTTCTTAAGATGAAACTGGACCCACAGGTCACCGTCACCGAAGAGGAAATGAAAGAGAGATTCCTCAATGATTACAATTCTTTTGAGAGCGAGTACATTCTTTTCGGTAAGGACAAAGAAGCCGCGGATTTCGTCAAACAATGCCGGCAGAACCCTAAATTGTGGTTTGACACCTACCAGGCCAAAAAACCTTTAGGCCAGAAGGGGGCCTCCTGGATTAACATTATGGCTTTGGGCGCCCTTATCGACCTGTGGCACATTCCCAAAGACGATGCCATTCGCATCCTCAACAGCAAGCCGGGAGATTTCATCGCCGCTAATAATTATTACGGTCCTGTAGCCGTGCGTCTGCTTTACGCCAAAAAGGTAAATTTAAAAGACTATGATGAGACTAAGCAGAAATATTACCGCCAGATGCTGACCGCTGGCAAAAAGCACAAGATCGCCCAGGACTGGCTCAATGAGCTTTTTAAGAGGGCCAGTTTTCGGGATTTTATTAAAGAGAAGGAGGACGCGGCCAAGAAGGAAGAAATGAAAGGAAAATCCTCCATCGTTTTAGAAACCAACCAGGGCAGGATAGAATTGAAATTATTCCCTGATATCGCGCCGCTGGCCTGTGAAAATTTCATTGGATTAGTGGAAAAAGGTTATTATAACGGCGTTACTTTTCATCGGGTGGTTAAAGATTTTATGATCCAGGGTGGAGACCCCACGGCCACAGGCGGCGGGGGAGAGTCGATTTGGAAAAAACCTTTTGCCGATGAGATTTCTGACAAGGTTCAATTTGACAAAGGCGGTATTTTAGCCATGGCCAACAGCGGTTCCGACACTAATGGCAGTCAGTTTTTTATTACCGCCAAGCCCACACCGTGGCTCAATGGCAGGCACACGATTTTTGGTGAGGTGACCTTCGGCATGGATGTGGTCAACAAAATCGATACTGTTTCGACGGATAAAAATGACAAGCCCCAAAAGATTCAGAAGGTTATCAAGGCTTATGTGAAAAAAATGGAACCTGTGGAAAAACAGGAGAGGAAGAAAAATGAAGGCGCATAGACTCATGTTAAAAACGGTGATTGTCTTAGTCTGCGGGTGGTCGGGCATTGCTTGCGCGCAATCGATCAATAGTCAGACTAATACAACTACTCAGACGACAAATGCCACAGCTGCCGCTGTGACAGATACCACGACGGCTGCCACTCAAGATAGTGGTGGGGCTATCGCCACTTCTGGGCAAAAAGAAATCCAAGGCGAGGTCAGTGCTATTGGTAAGGGTTATATTTCCATTGTTTATGAGCGCGATACGGCAAAAGGCATTGAATACGAAATGATGTTGCCCCTCGATGAGAACATACAGTTTCAACATAAAAAAAGTCTTAAGGAGTTCGCTATCGGTGATACTGTTAAGGTAAGATTTGAAGATGCCACCGAAGAAGATAATGCGAAGGTTCAACATTTGAAGCGCAAGGCCAGGGTGATCAGTTTTGTGAGTTCGGCGGCGCCGACTCCGCCTGGATCCAGCGCTCAATAAATAAAGCGTGCAGGGTGATAAAATAGGAGCTGGCTATCCTTAAAAGACAAAATCGTTTCGCCTTTTGTCATTTTTTATTAAAGGGTATTTGGGGTGTAGTGTTTGCCGCCCTGTTCTTCTGGTCTGCGCAGGCCCAGGCCACTGTGCAGATTAACCAGGTGTTGAGGGGCAGCTATACTTTTACTGGTGGAAGCAGCGGAGTTGGTGGAGAGGCAAGCACAGTCGTTGCTATTGGCGCAACCGTCAATACGGCCAAGTCCATTATACTACTAAGCACCTCTGCCAGCTATAATGCCCCCGGCGAGTCGCTTTTTTCTGCCTACTTTGATGACAGTTCTCACATTATCATTCAGCGCGGTCTGGCCAGCGAGAATAATACCGGCACTCCCACCGTCAACTGGCAGGTCGTCGAATTTGCCAATGGCGTAACGGTCACCGCAGGTTCTACCAGCCTAGGCACTACCATCACTTCTAAAGTAGTTACTTTGCCCAGCAGTCTTACCGATGGCAAAGCCATGGTCATTCTTAACGGAGGCACTCTCACCGGTATGTTTGAAAATTACTATTATTCACTCGGTAACCAGAGCGGCCGCACTTTAGCTGCCGGCAACGACGAAGTCTGGACGCCAACGGCAGATATCACTACTTACGGTGATGCCAATAATGCTGCTCAAATAACCATCCAGCGTAATGATAAGGATTCAGACTCCTCATCGAAGTCGGTGAATGTTGGACTGACGGTGTATTATCAGGTCATCTCGTTTGACGCGGATGTGAGTATACAGCATGGTACGAGTAGCATCACCAATACTGCGTCCTCAGTCACAGCTACTGTGACATCGGTTGATACTACCAAATCGATGCTGTTTTTTACTTATCGTGCCCCGGCGAATGCCAGTGGTGCAGGTTTAGGGGTGGAATCAGATTATGCCTTAAGTGGCGCGATTACCAACTCTACCACTTTAACCTTTACCCGTGCCACCACCGGCTCCACCGGCTCATCAGCACCGCTGAATATTGCTTGGTTTCTGTTGACCTTTACAGACGCCACATCAATCCTCAGCGGGAGCTTAAGTAGCGGCACTAATGCTTCGATTTCGACTGGGACACTGACGCTGGATACTGTCCATAATTTCAGTCTTATCTCGGCCTCCGGCGCCAGCGGTGATAGCGCCACTGGATTTGGTGATATATTATGGCGACAAACTTTCAGCAGTACCGTTCTCACGGCCAACCGTGACGGCGGCGGGACCACCGCCACTACCATTCCGTATTTTATAGCCCAACCTCCGTTAGTCAAAGTGGTTACTCCCGCTGGCAGCGAGACTTGGAAAGTGCACGATACTCAAAATATTACTTGGACAGCAGCAGCTTCGGTTGCCAATGTCAAAATCGAATATTCTGGCAATAATGGAGGAGCGTGGAATACCATCATTGCCTCCACCGCTTCCTCGGCCGGTTCTAATAACTATAGCTGGACCGTGGGCTATAATTCTGACGGCAGCAGCATATTCCCAAGTTCGGAAGTAGCCACCCAGTGTTTGGTCAGGATTACAGATACTGCCAGTTCTAGTAATACGATGACCTCTCCCGCGTTCACTATTAAAAGCCAACTTTCCATTACGGCACCCGTGGGCGGGGAACTCTGGCTGGTCACCGATACCACGCGTGCTATCACCTGGAACAGCTATGGGAATTTTAACAGCACTGTTAAATTGCAGTATTCCATTGATGCGGCTCACACGACTTGGACTAATATCAGCGGTGCCACCACTATAACAACAGCAACCAATGGATCTAATAGCTATACCTGGAGCTCCATTCCCATCGCTGCGACCGGGGCAACCGACAAGATACAAGTGGTTTCCAATGCCGCCACTCCTACCGTTTCCAGTGCCAGCCCCAGCAATTTTGAAATCCGCGGTTCCATCACCGTTACCGCTCCCGCGGCCAATGCCGTATGGTCTACCGGCTACGCCAACACTATCACATGGACCTTAGGTTCCACCACCACCAACGTAGATCTTTCCTATTCTGTGGATAACGGAGTCACTTATACCTCCATTGCTACCAATCAAAACGCGCAGAATATTGACTCTACTCACGGCTCCTATAGCTGGACTCCGGCGCTTAGTCTAACCCCCAGCACCACATCCTACATCAAGGTGGTTGACCACAGCAGTAGTAACGTGTCTGCAATCAGCGGTAAGTTTACTATACAAGCATCGATAACGGTCAATTCTCCTGTCGGCGGAGAAGTCTGGAAGGTGGATGATACCAATGCCATAACATGGACCTTGGGCGGCGGCACCAGCATCACCTATGTTACCATTAAATACTGCACGGATTTCAATACCAGTCAGACCTGGCAGACTGTGACAGGCGCAGGACAGGTTGATGCTACCCTGGGCACTTTTAACTGGACTGTCCCTGATGCCATTGGCGCTGCTACTGGAGTGAGGATTTATAAATATCTGGATGCCACCATTTATGGTACATCCCCCGCCGCTTTTAGTATCAAAGGCAACATTTCAATCATTAATCCCGCCGCAGGCATCTACATGCCCGCTAATTCGAATTACGTGATTACCTGGACTCCTCACGGCGGTTTGCACACGGCTTACGGTGATAATTTCAAGCTGGAATATTCTAAAAACGGGGGTACAAGCTTCAGCACTATTTATACCGGTCTCAATGGAAGTTCCGGCTCAACTACCTGGAATTCTGCAGACATTCCTATAGATAACCTGCAGGCAAGCAACACACAAATAAAAATAGGTTTGTCAGGAGATGACAGTGCCCCCAATGGTGTTTATGGTCAATCGAGCAGTTTTTATATTATTGGAAATCTTAGCCTTACTTATCCTACTGGCGGTCAAACTTTTAATATCGGCAATGCTTGTGTGATCACGTGGACCGCTTATCCGAGCGGTAATAACCAATTGGGCGCGGTACGCATCGCTTACTCTATAAATAGCGGGACTGACGGATATCCTGACACCCAGGTCATTGCAACCGGTATCGACGCTTCCACGGGCCCCACCGGTTATAGTTGGACTATTCCCAACACCGACCTTTTGTATTCTACGGACAGGATACAGGTAAAACTTGCCAGTGATGCAAGCGGACAAGTCAAAACTGCCTCGACTACTGATTTTAATATAAAAGGAAGCTTGACCCTGACCCGTCCTTCTACCAATTCGGGAGACACTGCTTTAACCTGGTTATGCGGAACCCAAGAGAATATTACCTGGACGAGGCAGGGGAGCTCCATGGGCGCGGTCGATATCTTTTATTCCAAAGACAATGGCAATGACCTGTATGTCAACGTTATAGATAATAGCGGGACAATTGCTTCTTCTGCCCAGACTTATGCCTGGACCATTCCCAGCGATGCTACGGTTTTCAAGACCGGAGATAACGGGGAAAATACTCAGGTTAAAATCAAGCTGGTTTTGCATAGCGACTCCTCGGGTGTTAATTCTAAGTCTGCCCAACCGCTGACCATTAAGTCTCAATTCACCAACCTTGTCCCTAACGGCGGCACTATAACGGTGGGGTCACCTTTTAATATTACGTGGACCACCAAAGGTGATGTGGCAACGGTCAATGTCAACTACAGTACTAACAGCGGCGCCGACGGCTACCCCAATGCTATCGCTACGAATGTGAGTAATGCCGGGGGCTGGAACTGGAATCCTGTCAACTGTCCTGTTAGCGGCACCATACGAGTGAAAGTTGTAAGCACCGCTCATAGTGACATTAACACCCCATCCGCGGGGGATGTCAATGCCAAGGGTAGTTTGCAAATAACGGCCCCCACTTCCGCCAACACGGGGACCAGCGCTTTGATTCCCGGCCATACGTTTAGGATTACCTGGGTGACTAACGGCGGGGTGGGTTCGAATGTTGGATTGGTGGATTTATATTATGCGCAGGATGGCACCACGTTTGGCAGCTCTTTTGCTCAGGTGGATACGTCAGTGCAAAATTACTACGACTGGACCGTTCCCAGCCCAGCCAGTCTTCCGATTACTACTGCTAAACTCAAGGTGACGGAGCATGATGATAGCAGCGTAACCTCTACCTCGCCGGATCCCTTTGATATTAGAGGAAATCTCTGGGATGGCACGACCAATCATGCCCTCGTCGAGCCCAACGGCGGAGAAATATATTATGTCGGCGGTAGCAATATCAACATGCAATGGAAATTTCAAGGAGTTGTCGGTAACTGTGACCTTTATTACGATACCAGCGCAGGTAGCGGCGGTTATCCCAATCACATCGCCACGGTTGCCTATAATAACAATGTCAGCAACGGCATTGCCTCTTACAGCTGGACGGTCCCCGGTTCTGCCGGCACCCAATATAGAGTCAAACTTGTTTCTGTCAATGACCCAACCTATGCTTATGCCAACTCCCAGGGGAATTTTGTTGTCAAAGGTAATGTGGTGCTGACAGCACCGGGTATGAATGCCGGCTCCCCTGAGGTCTGGTATGTGGATAGTACCAATCCCGTTTCCTGGAATATGACAGGCGGCATATCCCAGGTGGATTTACTTTTGGATACTCACGGCGGAAGCGATAGCTATACCGACTATGTCATTGCCTCCGGTATTGGTGGCAGCGCATCACCTTATCAATGGAGCATTGCCCAGGAGACAGACAGACAAACGATAACTTCCAACACTTGCCGGGTGCGCGTTAGGGACCATAATGACACCACGGTCTATTCCAGTTCCACCAATAACTTTTCCATGAAGCCTCGGGTCACTATTGGCGCACTTCAAAATACACCGTGGGCAGTACAAGATCAGCCGACCATTACGTGGACTAACAGTGGTACTATTTCCCAATTGAATTTGTATTATTCGTCAGCTGGCCAAAGCGGACCATGGGGAAGCGCACAAATAACCGGTATTAGCGCCGCGGCGGGAAGTGTTATTTGGACCATTCCGACCAGCGCAGTTTCGTGGGGGAATGCGGTTTTGAAATTGGTGAGAGTAGAGAGCGGAACGGAAGATACCGCTGTTACCAGTCAATCTCCCAACTTTACAATTAAAGGGAAGATTAATGTTACCGCGCCTTTGACCAATCAGACTTATAATGTCCAGCAGACCGGGACGATTACCTGGAATGTGGTGGGAGCCGTGGGCAATGTGGACATCAAATACAATACGAATTCTGCCGGCGGTTATCCGGACACGGACTGGGCTGCTTTTACGGGGGCAACAGGCATAGTCCCTGATTATTGTACCAATGTCCCTGGAACACCCTACACCTTTACCATTCCCAGCACTACGGCACCATCGGTAAAAATTAGAATCTTTGAATCCAACCATGCTGAGGTATTTGGCCCTCCCATGGCTGGTTCACCGACGCATAATTTTAAAGGAAGTATTATTTTTGATAAACCCCCTGGCAATCCAAGTACTAAAAATCAAACCATCACCATAGGACCCAGTTCCTACACCATCAACTGGTCACTGGTGGGTGATTTTACCACGCTGCGCGCTTATTATAAGAAAGTCGGCGATGCTCAATGGTCGCAGATTGGCTCTGATTTAGGAGGGACCATTACTCAGACGAATTATACACCCATTGACTCTGATATCACCGCTGCCGATGGTTCCAATAAGGTTCTCTTTCGTGTTGAGGATGCCTTAGATCCTAGTAACGTGTACGCTGAGACCGGTACTAATGAAGGCAATACCGTTGTGGGTGCTTTGCAGATATTAGAACCCGTCACGCCAGTGGAGCTGACCGTGGGCAGCACGGTTGAGGTAAAATGGAAAAAATATGGAAACATAGGGAATCTCAAATTCGAATTGTGGAATGGCTCCCAATGGTTGAATAATGCCGGGGGTTCCAATCTTCCCGATACTTATCCTTCTGGAACATCGGGGGAGAGCGGTATTGTGCTCGTACCCAACTGGACAGTGCCGGATAAAATTGGATCTGGTCTCCAAATTCGCGTCACGTCTATTACTTATCCATCACTCACCAGCACGACGGGCCAATTCACTATTAAAGGCGGCTTCTCTTCCATTAATACTCCTGCCACTTGGTATGTGGGTCAAGATCATGTGATCAACTGGCAGGCCAATGGCAGTATGTCCAGTGTGAAAATCGAACTTTACAATGGTACCACTTGGGCGACCATTGCGAATGCTTATGATAACGGGGGGGCCGGACTTATCAACGGGGCCAACTCTTACACGTGGAGCGGTTCGGATACTCTTCAGCAGCAGAGAAGTTCAACGTGTAAAATCAGGGTTACCTCCAATCAGAACCCCGATGTTTACATCGAAACAGGTAATTTCACCTTAATTCCCCAAGTGACTGTCACAACACCCTCGCAGGCGTGGATTGCCGAAAGTAACAGCAACACCATTTCGTGGAATACCATCGCCGCTCCCACTACCAATGTGGATATTATTCTCTCCGATGCCAACAATGGGACCGGTTACCCGGTGACTTTAGCCAGCAATATAGCCAAAGGTTCTTCTCCTTATGCCTCAACCGTAACCCTTCCGGCGACATTAACGGCGGGGGCTACAATCCGCGTTCGGGATCACGATTTTCCTAACCTCATTTACGGAGACTCCAGTACCTTTAACGTGATTGGTCAGATCATCATGTCTCCGACGGACAATACCCCCAACGCTTCTTCCAACTGGCCTGCGGGTTCCAGTCAGGCCATCACCTGGTCCAGCAAGGGGAATTTAGGTCAGGTCAATATCAAGTTTAAACATGATGGCGGCTCCTATTCAGCGCCGTTGGCTGGTTCTCCTGTGGCGGTTTCTGACCATTCTTATACTTGGAGCTTGCCTACGGATGTCATTTCTCAACATGTGCAGGTTAAAATAGAATCGGTCAATAATCCCACACAGGAGTATGTGGAATCGCCGGAATTTTCAATAAGAGGAAGCTTTACTATCGACAGTCCGGGAACTGTAAATTCAGGAGATCCTTATACCATAACCTGGAGCCAGCCCGCTAATCAGGCGAATCTCATCCCCAATGTTATTTTGCAGTTTTATGATGGTGCCGCTTGGAATTATATTATTTCCAGCGCGCCCCATACGGTTTCTAACACGGGAAGCTACAGCTGGTCAGTGCCTACCAATGTTCGTGCGACTACTTGCAAATTACAGGTTTCCGACCCTAATAATTCATCGGCAGTGGATCAGACCGACAATTTCGAAATCAGGCCTTCCATCAATGTTACTGCCCCCACCTCTGCCGCCCAATGGACCATCGGCACTCAAACGGGTAACAATATCGTCTGGTCCACCGTGGGACCTGTGCCCACAGTCAAGATTGAATACTCCAAGGACAATGGCACCACCTTTAGCTATGTCATCGAAAGCTCCATTGACGGGGCCAG
>JACQCF010000022.1 GCA_016201795.1 Candidatus Omnitrophota bacterium
ACGAGAGATTTGATTCATAGTTTTATGCCTCCATTAAAAATAGAATAATCGTTTCTTTGAGGGGAGGCAAGTTCAAAAATCAAAACTCTCTGTAAACACAGAAGATAAGAAGATTAAAAGCTAAAAGTTTTGACAAAAAGGTAACAATACTAAGGAGGAAGGATATGAAGAATAATATTTTAGTGATTACATGGGTTATGCTGGTAGGTCTTTTATCAGGGCTGGCCCTTTTGGTGGGTATAAATACTACCGTCGGGACGGCCATGACACCACTGATGAGCCGATTAAATCAAATTGAAATGAATCAAAGAATGATTGCCCAGAAAGTAAACCTGGTGAGAGCTAATACCGAGGTTTTAACTCGATTATCCGCCATTGAAAATCAATTAGCTTCTTTGCAGAATAAAGCATCTGCCGGCGCGCCGGCATTTGCACCGCTGCAACCGCCGCCGGAGGATTTTGATAAAGTTTACGCGATTAATATCGGCTCCTCACCAGTTAACGGCAAGAAAAACGCGCCGGTAACCATTGTAGAGTTCTCGGATTTGCAATGCCCTTTTTGCGCGCGTTTTCATCCGTCGGTCAAGGAAACGTTGAGCGCCTATCCGGATAAGGTGAAACTGGTTATGAAGAATTTTCCTTTGAGTTTTCATCCCAACGCCCGTCCGGCGGCGAAGCTGGCCTTAGCCGCCCATGAACAGGGCAAGTATTATGAGATGGTGGATTTGCTTTTGCAGAATAGGGCGGATGTCTCTGAAGCTAAAGTCAAAGAGTATGCCGGGGGGCTTCATCTTAATTATGATAAACTCATGAATGACCTGCGAAGCAAAGACGCCGAGTATGAAAGGCGCATCAGTGATGATTTGGCTTTAGGCGATTCCGTGGACGTGCGCGGCACACCGACGTTTTTTATCAACGGCAAAAAGACCGTGGCCCGCGATTTCAACAACTTCAAAGCTGAAATCGATAAGATTCTAGCCGGCAAATAATTTCCCTTGGAAAAAAAAAGGTTTTATTGTATATTATGACCTCTTTAATTCATTCTTTAGGAGGCTCCTATGGGTGGCCGTGTCGGCGGTATTACAAGCAAATATTACTGGGAAACCCGCGGTATCAAAGTCTCCGGCGGCCAGAGAGTCAAAGCAGGCGCCATCTTAACCCGTCAGGGACAGCAATGGAAACCGGGCCTTAACGTGATCGGCCGCAATTCCTTAACGGCAGCCATCGACGGTGAAGTCTACTTTACCCGTAAGAAAAACAGCTATAACCGGATTGTCACTTTCGTTAATATCAAACCTTCTGCTTAGACAAGAGACAAACGACTGTCTTTGGTCTTTAGTCCTTGGTCTTCGGTCCAATTATGTGCGGCATCATCGGTTACGTTGGCACTCGGGACGCCAGCCCCATTCTCATCGAGAGTCTTAAAAAACTTGAATACCGCGGTTACGACTCCAGCGGCATCGGTCTTTTGGACCATCAATCTCATCTGATTGTCCGTAAATCCAAAGGCAAAATTAAAAATTTAGAAGAGCTGCTGCGCGCCCGGCCTCTACCGTTTTCAAATATTGGCATTTCTCATACCCGCTGGGCCACCCACGGACTGCCTTGCGATGAAAATGCCCATCCGCATACCGACAGCGCCCATCATATCGCCGTGGTGCACAACGGCATTATCGAAAACTACGCCGAACTTAGAGAAAAGCTTAAAAAGCAGGGCTGCCGTTTCCTCTCGCAGACAGACACCGAGGTGATCGCGCATTTGATTTCCGTTTTGTATAAAGGCGATTTGAAACTAGCGGTGCAGAAGGCGATGGCCCGGCTGAAAGGCGCTTTTGCCATCGGGGTCATTAGCAAAGACCATCCGGATATGCTCATCGCCGCGCGCGTGGGCTCACCTTTGATTATCGGGCTGGGTGACAAAGAAAATTACATTGCCTCCGATGTCCCGGCGATTTTGGACCGCACCCGTCGGGTGATTTATCTTAAAGACGGGCAAATGGCTGTTTTGAGTAAAGGGAGGGTGGAGGTTTTTACGTTCGACGGTAAGAAGGTGAGATTGAAGGTTGATACGGTTTCTTTTACCGTCGGCTCCGCGCAAAAAGAGGGCTATGATCATTTCATGCTTAAAGAAATTCACGAACAGCCCGCCGTGATTGCGGCGATGCTCAAAACCTGCCTGCCGGCAGGCAGGGCCGCCCATCAAAGCGGCAAACTCAAATTAGAAGGCCTGACAATTTCCGATAAAGCTTTAGCTTCCATAAAGAAGATTACGGTGGTTGCTTGCGGTACTGCGTATCACGCGGGTCTGGTCGGTAAATATGTCCTTGAGGCTTTGGCGCGTTTAAGCGTTGAGGTCGATACCTCCAGCGAGTTTCGTTACCGCAACGCGATCATCGACAAACACACCCTGATGGTAGCGGTCAGCCAGTCGGGCGAGACGGCCGATACCTTAGCCGCGGTGCGCGAGGCCAGGGCCAAGGGCGCTAAAGTTATTTCTATTTGCAATGTCATCGGCTCATCTTTAACCCGAGAATCCGACGGGGTTTTGTACACGCATGCCGGCCCGGAAATCGGGGTGGCCTCCACAAAAGCTTACACGGCACAACTAATGATGTTTTATTTGCTGAGTTTGAAGCTGGCTCAGGTACGTCATAGCGTACCTGTGCGTCAACAGAGGAAACTGATCAAAGATTTGCAGAGCATCCCTAAACTTTACAGAGAGGTTTTGAAGACAAAGACGACGATAGTCAAAATTGCCCAGGCCAATTCCCATTTTGGCTGTTTTCTTTATCTGGGCCGCAATATCAATTATCCAACCGCCCTCGAGGGGGCTTTGAAACTTAAAGAAATTTCTTATATTCCCGCCGAGGGTTATGCCGCCGGAGAAATGAAACACGGGCCCATTGCGCTCATTGACGAATACCGCGCCGTTATCTGCATCGCGGTGCGCTCGCACGTGTATGAGAAGATGATTTCCAATATTCAAGAAATCCGTGCGCGCAAAGGTAATGTGATTGTCGTGGCCACCCGGGGCGACCGCCAAATCGCGCCTCATGCGGATTACGTAATTGAAGTTCCCTTCGTCGATGAATTGTTATCGCCGCTTCTGACGGTGATTCCGCTGCAGCTCATCGCTTATTACATCGCGGTCAAGCGCGGCAATGATGTGGACCAGCCGCGCAACTTGGCTAAGTCGGTAACGGTCGAATGATGTTATACGTTGTCTCCACCCCGATAGGCAATCTCAAAGATATCACCTTGCGGGCCCTCCAGACGCTTAAATCCGTTGATCTCATTGCTACCGAAGACACACGCCACACCAAAATCCTTCTAGATCATTATGGCATTCAAAAGCCACTGACGAGCTTTTTTGACCACAATCAAAGCCTCAAGGGGCAATATCTTTTGGGGCTTCTTAAAGAAGGCAAATCTGTGGCCCTTGTCAGCGATGCAGGTACCCCAGGCATTTCGGACCCAGGTTATTCATTGATTCAATTAGCTTATGATCATCATGTACCGGTGACGGTTATCCCCGGGGTGACAGCCTTGATTACAGCGCTGACGCTATCAGGTCTGCCGGCGCATCGGTTTATCTTCGAGGGATTTCTGCCGCCTAAAACCGTTGGCCGTCGCAAAAAGCTTCAAAGCTTGAAACAAGAAGAGGGCACCGTAATTTTTTACGAGTCTCCCCATAGACTTCTCAAGACCTTGGAAGATATCAAGCAGGAGCTGTCTGATCCTTGCCTGGTTGTTGCTCGAGAGCTGACCAAGAAGTTTGAAGAAGTCAAAAAAGGCAGGGCCTCGGATTTGATGGCGCATTTTAGCGCTCATCCGCCCAAGGGTGAGTTTGTGCTTTTGATAAACTTGACATCGGAGTAATAAGATGTTATATTTGCATGAGTCGAAAGCAACAGTATCTTTTAATTCGGTCCCGTGAGGCCGAGAAGGATTCAACTGAATATAAAAAACACTAAAACCCGGTTTCTTCGCGAAAGGATCCGGGATTTTTTATGCCTATGAAAAATAAAATCATGGATCATGAAAGCATTCGGCGGGCTATCCAACGCATGGCCCACGAAATTCTTGAAAAGAGCGGGGAAGAACCTTTGGCCTTAATTGGAATTCGCACCCGCGGGGTGGTTTTGGCTGAGCGTTTAAAGAAAGCCATCAAAGACATTGAAGGCATGGACGTTCCCATGGGGGTATTGGACATCACCCTTTACCGTGATGATTTAACCTTAGTCGGTGCCAAACCCCTGGTGCGCCAAACGCAGATTGACTTTGATATTACGGATAAACGTATTGTGCTCGTCGATGACGTGTTCTTTACTGGACGTACCATTCGTGCGGCGCTGGATGCCTTAACGGATTTTGGCCGGCCCGCCAAGATTGAACTGGCGGTCTTGGTCGACCGCGGCCACCGTGAGCTTCCTATCCGCGCGGATTTTGTGGGTAAGAATGTCCCTACCGCCAAGCATCAAAACGTGAACGTCTTAATGCAGGAGACGGATAACACCCAAGATGAGGTTATCATCGAGGAGAAAAACGCATGACGAGCTGGAAACGTAAACATCTCTTAGGTTTGGATGAGCTCTCCAAAGAAGAAATCGAACTGATTTTGGAGACGGCTTCTTCGTTTAAGGAGGTTTCTTTCCGCGACATTAAAAAAGTGCCGGCCCTGCGCGGTAAAACGGTCGTCACGCTCTTTTTTGAACCGTCGACTAGAACGCGCATTTCCTTTGAACTGGCGGCCAAGCGTCTCTCCGCGGATACGCTCAATATCGCCGTTCAGGCCTCTTCGACGACCAAAGGCGAGACGCTTCTTGATACGGCTAAAAATATCGAGGCCATGAATGTGGATGCCATGGTGGTGCGCCACAGTTTATCAGGGGCTCCTTTTATCCTGGCCCAGGGACTTCAATGTTCGGTCATCAATGCCGGCGACGGGTGCCGGGAACATCCGACCCAGGCGCTGTTGGATATGTTTACCTTGAAGGAAAAGCTTGGACACATTGAGGGCTTGAAGGTTGCTCTCGTCGGAGACATTTTGCACTCCCGGGTGGCGCGTTCTAACATCTGGGGGTTGACCAAATTGGGAGCGAAGGTGACGGTCTGCGGCCCGGCGACTCTGATGCCGCGCGGCATTGAAAGCATGGGCGTTAAGATCAACTATGATTTAAAAGAGGTTCTACGCAATTCTGATGCCGTCATCGCACTTCGTCTTCAGAAAGAACGCCAGCAGGATAAATTTTTGCCCAGCCTGCGCGAATACTCGAGGCTGTTTGGAATCAATCAAGCCAAACTTCAAGAGGCCACCTCCCATTTGATTGTCATGCATCCGGGGCCCACCAACCGCGGGGTGGAGCTCTCTGCTGAAGTGGCCGACGGTAAACAATCGGTCATTTTGGATCAGGTCACCAACGGGGTGGCCGTGCGCATGGCGGTGTTATATTTGGTTTTAGGTGCTAAGGGAGAGTAAAAAATCCTTCGTGTCATTGCGAAGGAGCGAAAGCGACTGAAGCAATCCTTTAAAAGATTGCTTCGCTCCCTACGGTCGCTCGCAATGACACACAACGTAAGGAAAATTTATGGGACTACTCATTAAGAACGCCACAATTGTCAATGCGGATAAAATAGGGGAGAAACCCCAAGACATTCTTTGCCAGGACGGCAAGATCATCAAGATTTCTCCGTCGATTAATGCCGGTAGCCACGAAGTTGTTGATGCCAAAGGCAAAAAGGTTTTGCCGGGACTTATCGACATTCACGTGCATTTGCGCCAGCCCGGCCACGAGGATAAAGAAACTATTGAAACCGGATCCATGGCCGCGGTGAAAGGCGGGTTTACCACCATCATGTGCATGCCCAACACTCATCCGGTGATCGATAACCCGATGAGTGTCGAATACATTATCCGCGAGGCCAAGCGCGTAGGCTTATGTAACGTGTATCCGATGGGGGCGATCACCAAGGCCCAAAAGGATGAGGAATTAACCGATATGGCGGAGCTTAAAAGCGCCGGCTGCATGGCTTTCTCCGACGACGGAAAAGCGGTGCTCAACAGCCGTCTGTTTCGACTGGCCATGGAATACGCCAAGATGCTGGATGTTCTTATTATCGAGCATTGTCAGGACCCGTTGCTGACGGCCGGCGGGGTGATGAATGAAGGGGCCGTATCGACCCGTATCGGTTTAAAAGGCGACCCTGGTATCGCCGAGACAGTGACCGTGGCGCGCGATATTGAAATTGCTCATTATCTTAATTCAAAAGTGCATTTAGCGCACATGAGCCTGAAACGTTCCTGTGAACTTATTCGTTTTGCCAAGTCGCAAGGAGTGAAAGTCACGGCAGAGGCCTGTCCGCATCACTTTGCTTTGACGGATGAGGCGTGCGCCAGCTTCGATACCTCGACCAAAGTCAATCCGCCTTTGCGCGGCCAAGAAGATGTGGAAGCGATTAAAAAGGCCATTGCCGACGGGACGATCGACTGCATCGTCAGCGACCATGCCCCGCACACCAAAGAGGATAAGGAGGTCGGTTTTGACGACGCGCCCTTTGGTTTGATAGGCCTTGAGACGTCCTTGGGATTGACCATTAAAGAATTGGTCAAGCCGGGAATTATTGACTTGACCAAAATGGTGGATAAAATGTCCACGGCCCCGGCGCGCATCGTGGGACTGAAATCCAAAGGCATCATCAAAGAAGGCTTTGACGCGGATTTGACCATTATCGATGAGAATAAAGAATGGACCGTTAGCCAGGCAGGGTTTGTCTCAAGGTCTAAAAATTCCCCGTTTATCGGATGGAAGCTTCGCGGGCAGGTGGAATATACTATTTGTGGCGGGAAGGTTGTTTATAAAGTTTAAAGCGCCTATAGCCCAATGGATAGGGCAGTAGCCTCCGGAGCTACGGGTGCAGGTTCGATTCCTGCTAGGCGCATATTAATGTTCTCCCGCTTTTCTGGGATATTTTTTATGGTAAGCGGGACCCCGCCTACCATAAAAGACTATTAGATTGGCGGGGAACTCCCGCCGGGCGCGTTTTTGAGAGGAGATTATTTTGCGTAAACAGAAAATCACCATTTCCGTTATCGGTGGAGGCAGCATTGGAGCAAAGGTGGAGTCTTTGGCGGAAGAGGTCGGGAAAATGATCGCGGAACTGGGTTGCGTTTTAGTCTGCGGCGGTTTGGGTGGTGCGATGGAGGCCGCCTCCAGAGGGGCTAAAAAAGCCGGTGGCACTACGATCGGCATTTTGCCTGGAAAAGAAAAAGAGGACGCCAATCCTTACATTGATGTTGCGCTTCCCACCTCCATCGGCTACGCGCGAAACACTATTGTGTCTTGCTCGGCGGATATTATCATTGCTCTTCCCGGAAGCCATGGCACCAACACGGAAATCTGTTACGGCCTTATCTATGGCCGGCCGGTTATTGACCTTGGCAACTGGGGCGTTGAAGGCATGACCCCGGCTAAGGATATACAAGAAGCCGAGGGTAAGATTAAGAAAATTATCAAAAAGTTAATCGAACAATAAAGGCCAAAGGCTAAAAACCATAGACCAAAGACCACCCACCCATGCCAGAACTACCCGAAGTTGAAACGATCAAACATGATTTAGAAAATTTAATCCTTCATAAAACCTTCCGACATATCGAAGTCCGCGATTCTTTTGTTCTACGTTGTTCCTTAAAAAAATTTATCCGTCATCTTAAAGGTCAGACTATCAAAGGCATTATCCGTCGGGGCAAAGCGCTGTTAATGTCATTGTCCAATGGCAGGCACCTGGTTGTACAGCTGATGATGACCGGCCAGTTGATTGCGGATGGAAAACCAGATAAACACACGCGTGTTGTCTTTGAGTTTACCGACGGGGATGTACTTTTATATAATGATCAGCGCCGTTTCGGTCAGCTGCGTATCGTCAAAGACCTTAGGCAGATTAAATATTTCAATATCCTGGGGCCTGAGCCGTTTGATCAAAATTTTAATCCGGATTATATCCGGCAATGTTGCCGCGACCGCCGCCGTCCCGTGAAAAATCTTTTGCTGGACCATACCTTTGTCGCCGGTATCGGCAATATCTATGCCTGCGAGATTCTTTTTCGCTGCGGCATCAATCCCAAGCGGTTGGTCGGACGTATCAAAGCTCATCAGGCCAAAGATCTTTATGAGAAAACCCTGGAGGTTTTGCAAGAAGCCATTGATTACCGCGGCTCTTCCATGCGCAATTACCGTGATGCCTCCGGTCAAAAGGGAGAGTTTAACCGTCGTATTCGAGTTTACGCTAGAGAAGGCCGGGCCTGTTCTGGTTGTCAGAGCCCTATTAAGCGCATTATTCAGGCGGGCCGAAGCACGTTTTTTTGTCCGAAGTGTCAAAAATAGAATTATTAAGAGCTTTATGTTATACTTGGGCCCTAGATATGGATCAAATTCAAAATACTTACCGTGTCATCAGTAATGAAAAGCTTTGTCCGCAGTTTTGGCGGCTGAGCTTTGAGGCGCCGGCGTTGGCCAGGGAAATCCAGCCCGGGCAGTTTGTGCATATCCGTGCTGGCGAGACTTTAGAGCCGTTTTTCCGTCGACCATTTAGCGTTTATCGGGCCCAAAGATATGTGGAAATTGTGTATGAACCCATTGGTCTGGGCACACGATTGCTGGCGGCCAAACAAAAAAATGATACCATCGATGTTTTAGGGCCTCTGGGCACGCCGTTTGTCCTGCCGCCGGCGGGGATAAAACAAGTGGCCATGATTGCCGGTGGTATCGGCATTGCGCCGATGCTGATTTTGTCGGATATTTTAAAGAAGAAAAAATACGAGATGCTTTTGCTTTACGGCGGGCGCACCCGCGGGCATGTCTACCCGATGAAGGAATTCAAGGATAACGGGGTCAAGGTTTATATCGCCACCGACGACGGAAGCGCTGGCGTCAAAGGCCGCGTGAGTGTTTTGTTTGATAAAATCAGTCGTGATTCGTCGACGACATTTATTTATACCTGTGGGCCTTCGGTCATGATGAAGGCGGTGCAGGATTTTGCCGTTAAACATCAGCTTAAAGGCCAGGCCGCGTGCGAGGAAGTGATGGCCTGCGCTTTAGGGGCATGTTTGGGCTGTTCCATTCAAACCAAGCACGGCTATAAAACGGTCTGTTACGACGGGCCGGCGTTTGATTTGGAAGACGTGATATTTCATTAAGTATGCGTAGCGGGTGGCCGAAGGAGGGGCATCCCCATCGCCCGCAAGAATGAGGACGATGGGGATACCTGAGGACAGGACCCGTATTAGCGGAATATATGAACATCTCTGTAAAAATAGCTAACATAACTTTTAAAAATCCTGTGACCGTGGCGTCAGGTACGTTTGGCCACGCCGAGAAATATTATAACCTCGAGGAGGTCAAAAAACTTGGGAGTATTATCCCTAAGACGGTGACCTTTCACGCGCAGGCGGGTAATCCGCCGGTGCGTATTTGGGAGACGCCCTCGGGCATGATCAATGCGATCGGTATCGAAAACTCCGGTATCGACGGCTTTATTCAAACCAAATTACCTAATTTCAAAAAAATCGGTGTGCCTTTGATCATCAGCATCCTCGGGCATGATGAAGAACAGTTTGTGGGCATCATCGAGAAATTAAATCAGCAAGAGGGCATTGCAGCGGTGGAGCTCAATCTTTCGTGTCCGAATCTGAAACATAAAACCTTGGTCGCCCAGGATCCGCAGGCCACCGCACAGTTGGTCAAGAAGGTAAAATCGTTATCCAAGTTTCCCGTGATTGCCAAATTGTCACCGAATGTGACGGATATCGGCGAAATTGCCGTGGCTGCCGAAGCCGGCGGGGCAGATGGCTTAAGCCTCATCAATACTTTTACCGCGATGGCCGTCGATATTGAAACGCGTAAGAGCCGCATTGGCAATTTCACCGGAGGACTTTCCGGCCCGGCGATACGTCCGATGGCGGTGGCCATGGTGCATCAAGTTTATCAAGCAGTTAAAATTCCCATTATCGGCATGGGAGGCATCGCCACGGCGCAGGACGCACTGGAGTTTATCATCGCCGGGGCCACCATGGTGGCGGTGGGAACCATGAATTTCGTCAATCCCCGCGCGCCGCTGGAAGTACTCGAGGGGGTCGTCAGTTATATGAAAGAGCATAAGATCACAGATATCCAGGAATTGATAGGATCACTCAAACAATGAAAAAACCCGAACTGATTGTTGCGCTTGATGTGGGTAGCGGAAAAGAAGCTATTCAGCTAGTGGAATTATTGAAGAATGAAGTAGATATTTTTAAGGTGGGAGGACAACTATTTTCAATAGAAGGCCCCCATATTATTCGCGATATTCAAGCACGAGGTAAAAGAGTTTTTTTAGATTTAAAATTCCATGATATCCCGAACACAGTATCTTATTCAACTATGGGAGCAATTGTAAGTACTAGTAGTACTACAATAAATTTTACTACTCAGTTCCCCCCAAAGAACCCAAGCCTAGATATCCCAGGTTTATTTATGTTTACTGTACATACTCAAGGTGGGGAGGGAATGCTTAAGGCCGCTGTTGAGGCAAGTAGGAAAACCGCCAAAAAACTTAATATTGTCCCGCCACTTGTTGTTGGAGTAACAGTATTGACGAGCGAAAATGAACCCAATGTAATTAATACAGTATTGACAAAAGCTAAATTGGCCAAGAAATCCGGTCTTGATGGAGTTGTTGTCTCAGTTCAAGAAGTAAGAGCTATCCGCGATGAGCTTGGAGATGAATTTGTGATTGTGACTCCAGGGATAAGACCGCTCGGTGAATCAGCTGGAGATCAAAAGCGAATTGCAACACCTGCCGAGGCGATTGCCGCGGGTAGCAATTATCTCGTGGTTGGCCGGCCTATTGTCCAGGCGACAAATCCTTATAAGGCCGCCAAAGAAATACTCAAAGAGATGGAAAGTTAATATTGGGCAAGTAGCTCAGCTTGGTTAGAGCATTTGATTTACATTCAAAAGGTCGAAGGTTCAAGTCCTTCCTTGCCCATTCTGCTTTGCTCCAAAACTTTCGTTTAGGAGCTTCGCAGAACAAGTTTTCCCTACCGGAGAGAGAGTTTTTTCTTTACAAAATCTTTGAGGCTAAGTAAACTAACGTCTCATTAATGGGGGTCGTGGTGTAGCCTGGTTAACATGTCAGCTTGTCAAGCTGAAGATCGCGAGTTCAAATCTCGTCGGCCCCGTTTAGATTTTCGACACTTATGGAACATAAGTGTCAGAAAATCTTAATCCCGAGTCATGCTCAGGATTTTTTGTGACGAGGGACCTTTTAAAAATAATCACCCCATGATTATTCGCCCAGCCGGGTTCGGCTTGCCAGTTACCCCCGTAATGATAGATGGGTCTGAAATTCTGCAGGATGTACTGATAGAGGAGCGGGCAATAGGTTTTGCCGAAAACTCCTAAGCCGATTTCGTGGGAAGCGATGCGGTTGGAAACCAAAATATAATTGACCTTGTTTTTCTCAAGTTCTCGAATAACGGAGATTTCCTGCTGGGGCGGAATTTTGATGTGATCAAAAAAGATGAGCTGCCTGGTAGGGCTGGGGCGTGCGGTGAGGTAATAATACAGGCAGTCATAGGGCAGGGCAAAAAAGAGCTCATCTTTTTGAAGGTTTTGGTTCAAGTAGGCCGTCACGGTATTGACGGTGTTCACCCATGCTTTTTCGTTGCCCACATAAATTTGTCCGCGGGGCATGTTAAGGAATTTATCAGGAGTACAAGAATTTTTAAGGACGACAAATGCGATGATGGTCCAGATCGTCAAGAGTCCAATCCAAATGCCGCCAATCGTGTAACGCAGCCATCGAGGCGCAAAGGCCACGGCTGTTGAAATCATCAAGAAACTAAAAAATAAACCAAACGGCATAGACCAAAATGTGCGGTACCAAACTCCGCTCACGACAAATTCGTGGAAGTTAAGCACAAAAAAAGACCATAGGATCATCTGCGCCAGCCAAAACTTTCGACGGTGTTCATTAAATTTTTTCGAAAAAGAAAGAACGAATCCAGCCACCGTGGAGCCGTGAATGATCGGATGAGTCAGGAAATTTAAAATCACCACCACGCTTATCCATAAGACCAAAGGGTTAAGGAAAACCGATGGCCGTCTTAAAAGCGGAGGTATTAAATTTTTAAGATTAAGCCAGTGATGATCAAACGTCAGCCAGTGCTGCATGAGATAATAGGGAATGGTTTCCCAGGGGGTTCTGTGATGCGGCTGATCGTCGCCGAAATAGGCCAGACACTGGTGAACTTCATAGCTGGTTAAATCTTTAAGTAAAAAGCCATAAAGGGCAAGCCACAGCACGGGCACCATCAGGATGCCGCAGACATAAAAAGATTTTTTTTTGGTCATATCACTGGTGGCAATGCCCAAAAGAGTGACCATTAAAGCGGTAATACCGAAATTAATTTTAATAAGCCCGATGATAAAACAGCAGGCCAATGCCCAAAATCCCAGCCGCAATTTTTTTTCGTCGATATACCTTAAGAGAAGCCAGAAAACCGCCAGGGTCAGGGTGAGTGCGCCGATATGATTGTAGGTGAAGAAGAAGTCCTGCTGCGTCTGCAAAAAGTAATAGGAAGCTAAAAACGCCCAGGACGCAGGCATGAGGACACCAGCGGCCAAATAAAAGAAGACACCGCCGAGAATATTAAGGATGAATTTTCCCAGCAAGATGCTGGTGATTTTAAAGCCGAAGATCAAATAAAACAGGCCGTAATAATACGGCATCAGCGGCCCATAGACCCACCAGATATCTTTGTAAATAAGTTTGCCGTGCAAGACCTGTTCAAACGTGTAAAGATCGCGGCCGTGATCACCCTGGGCAAGATTGTCCTGGAAGCCCAGATGCGGTCCGCCGAAGAGGATGGCGGCAAAAACAGTTAGCAGGAGAAAGGTTTTTTTAGAAGACATCTGCTGCCTCGGTCATTTTCGACAATAGCATTGATTGCGACATAGTGCTACATAATTTTGGGGATTTGTTTTATAATGAGCCCATGTTTTGGGTATTTGCTTTTATTTTTTTACATAGGAGTAAGATATGGCCACCATCGAAGACTTTAAGAAATTGGAATTGATTGTCGCGCAGGTTAAAGAAGTTAAAGAACATCCCAACGCGGACCGTTTATACGTGCTTAAGGTCGATACCGGCAAAGAAGAGCGTCAAGTCGTCGCTGGTATTCGTAAGGCTTACGCACCCGAGCAATTAGTGGGACGGCGCGTTGTCTTGGTAGCTAACATGGAACCTATGGTCATTCGAGGGGAAACGTCCAATGGGATGTTGTTGGCGGCCTCCGATGCCAACGGCATGGCCTTGCTGATGCCGGATAAGGACGTGGCCTTGGGTACTATGGTCAAATGATGATAAACCAATTGAAACAATTCGTTCCCTCCAGTGTCTGTCTTCAATGCGACGGATGTTGCCGTGTTGAGCTGGCTGACTCCCCCTGGCGTCCGAAAGTCGGACAACAGGAAATACAAGATGGTGTAGATCAAGCAGGCTATGTGAAAACGATCCCCCAAGGCGATCGCCATCAATGCGTGTTCTTTAATAAGACGGACAACACCTGCGGTATTTATGGCCAAAGGCCTTTTGAATGCGCTCTTTATCCGTTTGTGCTCTCCAACAGTTCCCGCGGTCTTGAGATGTACATGCATTTGGCCTGTCCTTATGTGCAACAGCATCAGTTAAGCCAAGAGCTTCAAGAGCACGCCGCCTATTTGAAAGAATTTTTCAGCCGGCCTGAAACAAAAGCCTATTTGAAAAATAATAATCGTCTTTTGCACGATTATACGTCCCACAACCAAGAGCTACAGTTTTTATTTACCGTCGAGGTCTAAGCAGTGAGAAAGCCCGATGCTTTGCTGGCCCAGAAGTCTCTTTTTGAAAAATACCTCAATTGTCAAACGCATCAGTTGTCCGCGTTTCATTTTTCTTCCATTTTTCTCTGGCAGGACTTTTTTGATTTCGAGTTTGAGACTGTTCAAGAGTCTCTGTGCGTTTACGCGCATCAAAAGGACGGATGCTTTTTATATTTGCCGCCGTTAGCCCCGCCAGAGGCGGGGTTAGCCAAGTTATGGCAACACTCGGTGGTGGAGGATTGTTTTTCCAAAATGAATAAAATCAATCCTCAAGTAGCACGTATTGAAAATATCGAGCAGCGCCAGTCGGATCTTCTCGATGGTAAATTTAAAACCTATCCCAAAACGCAGGAATATGTGTATCGCAAAGAGGATTTGATTGATCTTAAAGGCCACGCGTATAAAAGCCAGAGGCATGATATTCATCATTTTCAATTACAACATCAGGTTTTGTTTCGCCCTTACGAGCCTGGGGATTTCAAAACGTGTTTGGACCTTTATGAGCGTTGGGCCCAAAGGCGCCATGACAAGCATGATGATCCTATTTATCGCCATATGCTCGAGGAAAACAGACTCGTGCATGAGCTGGCACTTACTTACCGTGAGGCACTGGGATTGGTGGGATATGTGGTTGAGGCCCACCAAAAGATCGTTGCATATTCTTTCGGATATTCATTGAATTCGCAGACTTTTTGCGTATTATTAGAGATAACGGATGTGGCGCTTACAGGTTTAAGTGCTTTTATTTTCAATCATTTTTGTGCAGAGGAGACTTTAAGGCCGTATACATTCATTAACACGATGGATGATTTTGGGTTGCCTTATGTGGCCGCTTCCAAGCAGGCGTATCATCCAGTCCAAAAGCCTGTTTCGTATACCATAACTCAAGAGCTTCTTCTTCAATGAAGATCAAAAATACAGAGTTTGTTATCTTTGACGTTGAGACCACCGGCTTATCGGCGCAGGACGGCGACCGCATCATTGAAATTGCCGCTATGAAAATCAAAAACGGGAGGGTGGTGGACAAATTTTATTCGCTGGTCAACCCCCAACGTGCCCTGCCGGCGCAAGCCACCCGTGTGAATAATATTACTGAAGAGATGATTGCTCCGGCGCCGACGGCGCAAGAGATTTTACCTCAGATGGTGTCTTTTATCTCTGGGGCTTGTGTAGCCGGGCACAATGTGCGTTTTGACCTCGGGTTTTTATGCTATGAACTGGCTTTGATGGGCCGCCGGCTCAATGATGGAACACCGGCGGTCGACACACTTAAGATGGCCAAGGATCTTTTGCCGTATTTAAGCAATTATAAACTCAGTTATTTGGCTCGTTCGCTGGGGGTGGCTGTCAGCAAAACTCATCGGGCCATGGCGGATGTGGAGTTGACGGTGCAGGTGCTGATGCGCATGATTGAAATGGCCGCCGATCAAAATTTGGATGATGTCTCTAAGTTTCTTGCCCAATTTAGCGTCGATAAACCTTCCTTTAAATTAGTCTCTTCGGCACAGCCTTCGTTTTTCTAATGAGTAGCCCTCCCGCCATGGCGGGATCGGGCGAATTAATCCCGAGGGGTATGTTATAATAACATAGTAGTTTCCGAGGGATTACCATCATGAATATTTTGACACATACCATATCTTTTAGCGACGATCCCATGAGTCTTTTGGATATTTTTAAAGACGAGCCACATGTTTTTTTCTTGGACAGCAGTTTGTCTGACACTTGCGACGGGCGTTTTTCGTACTTTGGCTTTGCGCCTTTTGAGACGATCAAGGCCCAAAATTTCGGCCAGCTAAGAAAAGCTCTGAAGCCTTACCAGGGGCTTAAAAGTCCGTTGTCTTTTCCCGCCGGAGCGGTGGGCTATATCAGCTATGACGGGGCTTTATGGTTCGGTCTCTACGAGGGCCTTTTGTGCGTGGATCATCACAAACAGACATTAACGATCACTTCAACCGGTTTGCCTTACCGCAACTTGCAACGTCAAAAACAAGCGGCCCGTCAGAAAATAGATTACATTCTCTATAAATTGCAAAATCGTCGTGAGGGCCTTGGCCGATTAAAACCTTTGCATCAAAAACTGGTCATTAAAAGTAACACCACTCTTGGGCAGTATGTGGCTTCTGTTAAGAGGGTTTTAAAGCATATTCACGACGGGGATATTTATCAGATCAATTTATCGCATCGGCTTGAAGCCGCCATCAGGAATTGGCGGCAGTATGTGCATCCGGCCGGGGTGTACCAGCACCTGCGCCGTCTGTCCCCATCGCCCTTGAGTGCTTATTTGGATGATGGACAAACGGTTATTTTAAGTTCTTCGCCGGAGCGATTCTTAAAATTAAGGGACGGTGTGGCCCAGGTACGGCCGATGAAGGGGACCAGGCCCCGGGGCAAGGCACCGCGGGAAGATCAACGAAACAGGCAGGAGCTCATGGATAGCGCCAAAGAAAAGGCTGAACTTTTAATGGTCACTGATTTGGAGCGCAATGATTTAGGCCGGGTCTGTGGTTATGGCAGTGTCAGGGTCAAGGCCATGCGGACTATAGAAGAGTATACCACTGTGTTTCAGGCCACATCGACGGTGGAAGGCCTCTTGCGCAAAGATTGCGATCAGTTTGATTTATTAGAAAGCACATTCCCCAGCGGCTCGGTCACCGGTTGTCCCAAGATAGAAGCCATGAAGATCATCCGCCGTCTGGAAAAAGCTCCCCGCGGTTTGTACACAGGTGCTTTAGGTTATATCAGCTTCGGCGGGGATATGGATTTTAATGTGCTCATACGCACGTTATTTTTAGAGAAAGATAAAATTTTTTTTTACGTCGGAAGCGGTATCGTGGCTGATTCGAATCCGCAGGATGAATATGAAGAGACCTTAATTAAGGCCGAAGCTATGATTAAGGCTCTTAAAATGTCATTGTGAGTCTGCCTCCGACAGGGAATGTTTTTATGACGAAGCAATCTCCCGTTGTTTTTCTCGATGATCATTTTATTAAACCCGATGATGATGTGCTGGCGTCGTTAACGCCGGGGCATCGCCGGCTGCACGGTGTTTTTGAGACCATGAAGTTCGAGGGGGGACGAATTCTTTTTCTTAAGGAGCATTTAACGCGGCTTTTTAAGGGTCTTAAGGCGCTTCAACTCTCCCGTACCCCATCGGTGGCAAGAATATCTCGTATCATTCGTTTGAGTAATGGCCGCCACCGTTTTGTCCGCGCGCGCTTGCGTCTTATGGTTTGGCAAGAAAAGAAGTATATGCATTGGGCGCTGGTGACGAGGCCCTATGAGCTACCCAAGAAGAAAGTTTTCCGCGTCACTTTCATCAAAACTCAGAGGCTAGCCTCAGCACGTTTAGCTAATGTGAAATCTTTGGACTATGGACTTTTTGCCAGAGCTTTTCAGCAGGCTCAAAGACAAGGCTTTGATGAAGCCCTGCTGATCAATGCTCGAGGTTATATTTTTGAAGCCAGCCGCGCCAATATTTTCTGGGTTAAAAAAGGAAGGCTTTACACACCGCCTTTATCCTCGGGATGTCTGAACGGCATTATGCGTCAGCAGGTGATGAAGTATGCCCGTCAATTAAAAATTCCTTTTGAGCAAAAGAATTTAACCATCAAGGCCTTTCAAGAAGCGGACACGGTTTTTTTAACCAATTCCCTCATCGGCATTAAACCTGTGAAATCCCGCATTTAGAATTTCACTCTAAAATCCTCGATTGACTCCTTGCTGTTGAATTAACTTCTCGGTATAATATTTGACATATGCGACGAACAGGGTCTATTTTTATTTTGACCTTTTTGGGCTGGCAGGTAAGTTCTCTGGCGCAGATGGATTTGTCGGTGGCTGCCAGTTTGTCCCCTGCGGTGGTGGGCCAATCGATTGGACAAAGGACCGCAGAGGCGACATCCGATGACACGCCTCAGTGGCGATTGACGTTGGGCGTGATTGAAGCCGAGGCCCGGGTATTGATGAGAAAAAATGCCCGGCTGGTGGCGGAAAATGATTTTTTGACTCGAGAATATAACAAATTACAGGATGAGCTCAGCTGGCGGCAGAAAAAAAACAAAGCCTTGCCAGAATCGTCGAAGAAAAGCAATGGTCCGATGGATCAGCAGAGGCGTATCGATGAATTGAGGGATCAAATAAACACCAAAAAAGTTGAGGTTTCCCGACTAAAACAAGAATTGGCCAAACTGCCAAAAAAAGGATCTCATAGGCAGCAGCAGGCTTCCTTGGAGCCCGACCAGCAGTTGAATCAGCAGTTAAAGCAAGAGAAAGATCAAGAGGATTTTCTGCAGAAGCAATTGGCGGATTTAAAACAAGATCAGCCTATCGTAGGGGAAGGCCAGTTTAAATCTTTAAAGGCTCAATTAAAGGCGTTGCAAAAGCAAAAAGAACAGTTACAGAAGAAAGTTGCCGTCGGTGACAGTCAGACCAAGGGGGGGCTCTATGGTCAGCTGAGTTTAAAGAAGATGGTGCTGGAAGACAAGATTCAGAAATTTGAAGTGCAGTTAACTCATCTGAGAAAAGCGTCGGCGTTGAAGTTCTCCTGGAGCCAGGAGAGAAAACAATTGATTCACCAGATGACTCAAGCTGATAGCCACAACATACGGCTGCACCGGCAAGTTGAACACTTGCGCGAAAATATTGCGCTTTTAAAAAATCAGGTGGCCATCCTGGAGTATCGAAAAGATTCCAACGATGGCTCTGACCATACAAAATAGGAGAGCAGAGTATGCGTAAAACCGCTGTTAATACCGCCGCCGCGGTGAGTGCTTTGATCGAGGTATCCATTACCCCACAAAAAGACGTGGGCTTTGACAATATCGCCGAGAGGATTTATCGATTCCCGGAAGTCAAAAGCTGTTATCTGGTTTCCGGCGGATACGACCTGTTGGTGGTCGTCGATGGAGATAATATACAAATCATAGCCGAGTTCGTAGCGGCCAAACTCTCATCGATGCAAAATGTCAGACAAACCACCACCCATTTTCTGTTGAAGAAGTACAAAGAAGAAGGGCAAATTTTAAAACAGCCTCGGGATGAGAAAAGGCAGAATATTTCGTATTAAGGATTTTCAATGCGCATTTCCAAAAAAGTAGACGCTTTAGCCCCGTCGGGTATCAGGGCTTTTTTTGATTTAGTCTTAGGCATGAAGGATGTTATCTCCTTGGGGGTGGGAGAGCCCGACTTTGTCACACCCTGGCATGTGCGTGAGCGCGCCATCCAATCCCTCGAGCAGGGTTTTACCTCATACACCTCCAACAAAGGCATGGTCGAGCTGCGCCAGGAAATTGCGGCGTTTCTCAAAAACCGTCACGACCTATCCTATGATCCAGAGGAAGAAACGCTCATTACCGTCGGTGTCAGCGAAGGGCTGGATTTGGCCATGCGGGCGATCATTAACAGCGGTGATAAAATTTTAATTCCCGAACCTTCTTATGTGGCTTACGGGCCGGTGGCGGAATTAGCTGGCGGCATACCCGTATTTTTACCCACGTCCATTGAAACCGGTTTTAAAATCACTCCTGAGCTCATTGAGTCGGCGATCACTAAACAGGTGAAGGGTCTTTTGCTTAATTACCCTTCCAATCCCACGGGAGTTTCTTATTCGAGAAAAGAGCTGGAGGCCATTGCCAACGTCGTCAAAAAGCACAATTTGATTCTTATTAGCGACGAGATTTATGATGAGTTAACTTATGATTTCGATCATACACCGATGGCCACTTTACCTGACATGAAACAGCGGGTGGTGTATCTTAACGGTCTCTCTAAATCTTACGCCATGACGGGTTTCCGCATCGGATATGTCTGCGGCCCTAAAGATATCGTGGGGGCCATGACCAAAATTCATCAGTACACCATATTGTGCGCTCCCATCACAGGACAGATGGCGGCCATTGAAGCGTTGAAAAACAGCGTTAAAGATATCGCGGCGATGAAAAAAGAGTATGCCAGGCGGCGCGATTTTATCGTGGAAGCGTTAAATCAGATAGGACTCGAGTGTCATAAGCCGCAAGGGGCTTTTTATGTGTTTCCTTCTGTGAAATCCACGGGGGAAAGCTCGATGGATTTTGCCAAACATTTGCTGGGGCAGCAAAAAGTGGCGCTGGTGCCGGGAGTGGCTTTTGGTCGCTGTTGCGCGGATCATGTGCGTATTTCGTACGCCTCCAGTTATGAGAATTTACAGGAGGCGGTGGCCCGTATTCAAATCTATCTGAAGAATAGAAAGCGGAGGTTATCTTGAGAAAAGAACATGCGCCTAAAGTATGCCGCAAAAGAGATGACGTTGAATTTGAAATCGCCTTTTACGAGAATATTCTTAAAGAAACGCCTGATTTTATCGAAGCCCTCATGGCCATAGGGGAGTTGTATACCAGAGCCGGTTTTTGGCAAAAAGGCCTTGAAGTGGATTTAAAGCTCACCCGCTTGCGTCCCGACGACGCGATTATTTTTTACAATTTAGCCTGTTCTTACGCGCTTTTAAATCAAACGCGCTTAAGTTTATCCTCTATCTCGAAGGCTATTGAGTTTGGTTACCATGATTTCAAACATCTGCACCAGGACCCTGATCTGGAAAATTTGCTCAAAGACGAACAGGTGCAGGAATTTTTAGCGCAGATCGAAAAAAAAAGAAAAACATCGAAGAAATTTTAAAAACAAGTCTATGTTCCAAAGAACTTTTCTTGGTGCTTTGTTGTTTTGTTGCGCTGCCTCCTTAGCAGCGGCGGGTGAGCTGCCGCGTTATCAGATTCAAGCCACACTCGACACTGCTTTAAAAACAATCACCGCCACCCAAAGGGTGACCTTCACCAACAATACCAGCCAGCCGATGAGTGATGTGTATTTTCATGTTTATTCCAACCGCCAGTACACGCCGCTGGAGCGCTCCTTTATGCTGCGTTATGCCAGTTATTTTAAGGTGGATCCGCCGCCGCATTTTACCGAGAATCATTTTAAAATTTCTCGTCTCCAAGTCGATGCGCTCGATGCGAGTTTTTCTTTTGAGGGTAAAGATCAAACTCTTTTGAGAATTCCTTTGAAGACGCCGCTGGCTGCCGGAGCCAGCACGACGGTTGCCATGGATTTTACCTTAACGGTGCCGCATAGCTTCGGCCGCTTCGGCTGGTATCAGGACATTATGGCCTTGGCCCGCTGGTATCCGATCCTTTCGGTATGGGGGCCGCAGGGCTGGGACCAAAGCCCGTTTTATCCTTTTCACCGTCCGTTTTTTTCTGATGCTTCCCTCTATACGGTGGATGTCACCGTGCCGGCTGCCAATACCGTGATTCACTCCGGAGATTTAATCAATGAAACCATCGACGGAAATAACAAAAAACTTCATATCGAAACACCAAAACCTATCCGTGAGTTTGCGATGGCCATAAGCCCGTCTTATCACGCTTACGAAGCAGACAAGGACGGTATTACCTTCAAGGCTTATTATCTAGACGGTAACATCGATCACGCGAAATTGGCGGTTAAAGATGCCCAGGATTTAATGGCCTATTACACCAAACGTTTCGGGCCGTATCCCTACAGGACTTTTAGCATCGCGCCGGTTCATTTGGCTTATGGCGGTGAGCAAATGTCGAACATGATTTTTATCGACACGCGGGTTTTTGAATTACCCCGATTCCTGGATCGTTATTTTGATTTTCTGGTGGCCCACGAAACCGGCCATCAATGGTTTTACAATCTCATCGGGGTTGACGATTACACGCAGATGTGGCTGGAGGAAGGTATCAATTCTTATTTTTTAATGGAGTACATTTCCGATAAATATGGTCCTGATGCGAAAATTGTTGAGCTGCCTCCATGGGCCAAAATTTTAGTGCCAGAGCTTTCCTTTCGACGGGCGCAGGATGTGCGTTATAAAATGTCCACCCGTTTTGGTTTTGAGCAGCCGGTCATTGACAAACTTTCCAGTTTTAAAGAACCCAGCAGTATTTTTACCTTCACTTACGGCAAAGGCTCCAGGGTTCTGCAGATGCTCAAATACCTCGTCGGGAATGAGGCGTTTGAACGCATCTTCCGGAAGATTTTTGAGCAATACAGTTTTAAAAATCTGGATATTGAAGATTTCAAGCGTATTGCCCAAGAAGAAAGTTCTAAAGACCTGACAGGCTTTTTTGAGCAATGGCTTTATACGATCAAGACTCTAGATGTCAGGGTTGAGCGTATCAAAGGCCGTTCGATTTTTGTATCCCGTCGAGGCATTTCAATGCCGACCGATGTTGATATTCATTATAAAGATGGCAGCCAGGATCATATGATCTGGAGGGGGGTGCGTGAAAAGGATATTTTAACAGCCCCCTTGGATAAACCTATTTCTTTGGTGACGCTGGATCCCAACAAAGAGCTTTTGGATATTGATCGTGTCAATAACAGCCTGCCGCGCAAAATTCATATGAAATTCGTGCCGCTGTATCATGGGCTGTACGACATTCCGGTCTTTTTACCCGACGATGGCTATAACTGGGTCACCGGGCCTACGATTGCCGACGGCATAGGTATGAAGACATCTTTTCAAAAGCCTTATGACTACAATGTTTACGCCCAAAGCGGCTATAATCCCAATAACAAGTTTCAAATCACTCGCGAAGGCATCGAGATTAAAAATATTTTGCATTCCCAGACGACTTTTGGGGTGGAGGCCATGCAGAGAGTGGATGATGACAATGGCGAAGATGATCTCAACAGTCAAAAAGTTTATCTGCGTCGGGAATTGTGGCCGGCGCCCTACAGCCTGACGGATATCAATGATCATATGACGTTGTACGCTATTCGTAATCGTACTCCCAGCGGCTCTTTCTTCTCGTCAGAAAGTATCCGTAACACCTCTTACCTTAAGCACAATGAGGCTATCATCGGGACGGTTTTGCATTTAGACCGCGCCGGGCCGCATCCGGATATGCGTCAAGGTTATGTGGCGGATCTTTTGGTGGAAAATTCCGGCCATTGGGCAGGGGCCACGCAGACCTTTACCCGGGCCAGTATCGATACCAGTTTTTATCATCCGGTTATTGGAGAAAGTAAGATGGCGTATCGGCTTAAATATGGATGGGGATCTTCCGACGACAAGAATTTATTTGAACTGGGAGGGCCTGAAGGTTTACGCGGCTTTGACCGCAAAACCATTCGGGGAGCCAATGCGCTTTTGGGCAGTACGGAATATCGTTTCCCCTTACTCGATAACCTTCATCTGAATACTTATGACCATGCGCTGACTTTAAATAAAATCTCCGGCGTGGTGTTTTTTGATGCCGGACGGGCATGGTATGATCATTATGAGGACACGCATTTTCACAAAGATGTCGGTGCCGGCCTGCGTTTTCATGTGAGCATTGGCTCATTCTTGGAAAATGTCATGGTACGTTTGGATGTGGCGCATGCCATCGCCGAGAGCAAACAAGACACTCATGCGTGGATGGGGATCGACCAGGCGTTTTAATGATATGAGACAGTATCGCGAAGAATTGTGGTTTCACACTAAAACCCGTCGGGCATACATTAATATCACCGACAAAGTCCAGGCGGCGATTGATAAAAGCGGCATCAAGGAGGGTTTGTGCCTGGTCAATGCCATGCACATCTCCGCCAGCGTTTACATCAACGATGATGAAAGCGGGCTGCTGCAGGATTATGATGATTGGCTGGAGAAATTGGCGCCCCATGAACCCATCAGCCAGTACCGGCATAACCGCACCGGCGAGGATAATGCGGATGCCCATCTGAAACGTCAGATCATGGGCCGAGAAGTGACGGTGGCCATCACCAAAGGCAAATTGGATTTTGGGCCGTGGGAACAAATTTTTTACGGTGAATTCGACGGTCGTCGGGATAAGAGAGTTTTGATCAAAATTATAGGGGAGTAATTGATGAGTTTAATTGTTTTAGGAACCGTCGCTTTAGATCACGTCAAAACACCCTCGGGAACAAAGAAAGATATGCTGGGCGGTTCCGCCGCGCATTTTGCCATGTCCGCCCGCCTTTTTACCCAGGTGCATCTGGTGGCCGTCGTCGGCAGAGATTTTCCCTCCAGACATTTGGATTTCTTAAATCGTCAAGGGATTGATTTGACATCGCTGAAAGTGGGAACCGGCAAAACCTTTCGCTGGAGAGGAGAATATAAAAAAGGAGATTTCAATACCGCTTTGACGTTATCGACCCAACTTGGCGTGCTGGAAAACTATGTGCCCCAGATTGCCGATTATCAGCGGCATTTGCCTAACGTGTTTTTAGCCAACTTCGATCCTGATCTGCAAATGAAATTGCTGTCGCATTTAAAAAAGCCGGAGCTCATTGGGCTCGACAGCATGAATTTGTGGATTACGCATAAACTCAAATCGCTTAAGAAACTTATAAAACAGGTGGATTTGTTTGTGGCCAATGATGCTGAGGCACGTGCCTTAACCGGGGAGTATAATCTGATTATGGCGGCCAAACGCCTGCGTGCAATGGGACCAAGATTGATTGTGGTCAAAAAAGGCGAGCACGGTGTTTTTTTCTACAGCGACAAATTCATGTTTTCTTTTCCCGCCTACCCGGTAGAAAAAGTTTTGGATCCGACGGGTGCGGGGGACACTTTTGCCGGCGGGCTCATGGGTTATTTAAGCAAAGTACGCAAAGTCGATGAAAAGAGTTTACGCCAAGCACTGCTTTATGCCACGACCGTTGCTTCTTTTAACGTGCAGGGTTTTGGCATGGGGCGTACCGCTTCTTTGACCATGCGTGAGGTACGGGAGCGCATGAAACGTTTAATCAGATTTTTTACGGTGTAAAAAAAGAGTCATCAATGACGCTCATTGAAAAAATTGGACTCGTGGCCTCAGTGTGTTTGCCGTTGTGGAATATTCCTTTAATCATGAATATTGTTCGACGCAAATCTTCGGCGGATTTATCACTGGTGTGGGTGACAGGCGTGTGGGTATGTTCGCTTCTGATGCTGCCCTCGGGGATCGTATCGAAAGATATTTTATGGAAGATGTTTAGTGTGGTGAATATCACATTATTTACAGGGGTGATGATCGTTGCCTTCAAATACCGAAAACGCCCATAGGATAACCAAATGCGGGACGGTTGCCATCATCGGCCGACCTAATGTGGGTAAATCCACGCTTTTAAACGCGCTTTTAGGCGAGAAGATTTCCATTGTCTCGGATGTGCCGCAAACCACCCGGCAGCAAATTCGCGGCATTTATACCGACGAGCGCGGGCAGATCATTTTTATTGACACGCCCGGTTTTCATGTAGGCCGCGATTCTTTGGATAAATACATGAACCGTGCCTCCAGGGGAGCTATGGGGGGCGTGGACTTAATTATTCATTTAGTGGATGCTAATGACCGTATCGGTCAGGAGGAGAGGCAGGTCATCGGTCAGCTCAAAGACTGCGGTAAAACAATCATTGTCGGTTTTAATAAGGTGGATTTATCCAAGGGCAAATATATCCCCGACTATATTCAATTGTGGCAAGACATGCGCGGCAAGCCGGTAGGAGAAATGCCGGACTTGATTTTGTTTCCTCTTTCGGCCCTTAAAGGAACCAATGTGGACAAGCTCATCGGCGTGCTTTTTGAACATTTATCCGAAGGTCCTTTGCTTTATCCACAGGATGTGATCACCGATTTGCCTCAGCGCATGGCCATGGCGGATATGATTCGCGAGAAATTTTTTTTGAAGATGAGAGAGGAAGTACCACACAGTTTGGCGGTCGTGATCGAACACGTTGCTCCCCGTCGAGGGAAGACGTTGCACATTCGAGCCGTAATTTTAGTTGAACGTGATTCACAAAAAGAAATTGTCATTGGCAAAGGTGGCGCTGTTCTCAAAGAAGCTGGTACGGCGGCCAGGAAGGATTTGGAAGAGCTCATTGGCGGCAAAGTGTTCCTGGAACTTTTTGTCAAAATTCAAAATAACTGGCGTCAGGATCAAAGTATTTTAGAAGAAATGGGGTATGTCGTCTAACAGCTATGTTGGATAATAAAAAAATTGCCGAGGTGATTAAGCGTCTTAAGGTGGCGATGCGCCACTTGCCGGATCCTTCGGTGACGCTGGTTGGAAAAAAATTCAAGAGTCCGTTTTTGGTGTTGATTTCATGTTTGTTGAGTTTGCGCACCAAAGATACGACGACCTTACCCGTTTGTGAAAAGCTTTTTGCCGGGATTAAGACGATCGACGGTTTCTTGAACACACCGGTCAAAGAATTAGAGAAGTTGATTTATCCGGTCGGTTTTTATAAGACCAAGGCCAGACGTATTCATGAAATTTGTTATGATTTAAAGCATCGCTTCGACGGTAAAGTCCCGGATGATCTGGATCAATTGCTGACGCTTAAAGGAGTAGGACGCAAAACAGCCAATCTGGTTTTGACCGAAGGATTCGGCAAATTGGGCGTTTGCGTGGACACGCATGTGCATCGCATCTCCAACAGGTTAGGGTATGTCAAAACCAAAAACCCCCACGAGACGGAATTTGCTTTGCGTAAAAAATTACCTACTCGATACTGGATTGAGTATAATGCCCTCTTGGTCACCTGGGGACAGAATGTCTGTAAACCTATTTCGCCGTTGTGTTCGATGTGTCCGGTGAATAGGATTTGCGAACGGCATAATGTTGATGTAAGCAGGTAGGGGCGGGGTCAACCCCGTCCGTACAGGACAAATGTTATGAAGTTATTTTTATACTTCTCAGAAATCATTGGATTGGATATCCTCGATGCTCAAGGCGAGTGGGCGGGGACCCTGCATGATATTGCCATGAATCCGCAGGGCGATATTTATCCTAAAGCCACCCAGCTGGTCATCAGACGCGGCCTTATGACCAAAGAATACGCGCTGGTGCCCTGGAATGATTTAGCCTATATCGAAAATGAAGCCCGTCTTAAACTCAGTACCCCCCAGATTCAATTTCAAAGAACACCTTTTAAATGCGATTTTACCCTGCGGCGGGATATTTTGGATCAGCAGATTGTAGATACGGATAACCAAAAAGTCGAGCGGGTCAATGATATTCATCTGCTGCGGGTGGAAAATCAGCTTTACGCGGCGCACGTGGACGTAGGTTTGCGGGCGCTGGTGCGTCGTCTGGAATGGACGGCTCTGGTGGATATCCTGGTGAAATTGCTTCGGCCCCGATCGCCGTATCTGACGCAGGAAGAACTGGTCCCGTGGAAAAATACGCAGGTGCTGCCGAAATTGGGACGCATGAAAAGTGTGGTGCGTCTCGATGTGACCAAAAGTAAACTCTCCGGTATTCCACCGGCGGCTTTAGCCGAGATCATGCAGGATCTGGATGTTTTTGCGCGCACTTCTTTATTTAAATCGTTCGAGGGAAATTTACAGCCCAAAGTATTTACGGATATGTCTATGGCGGCCAAGCAGGAGTTGATTGATCAGCTCGATGAAAGGGATGTAGCGCAGCTAATTTCTAATATCCCCGCAGATGAAGCCACCGACGTCTTGATGAAACTGCCTCGTCACAAAACCCAGCAGTTTATGCGTTTGATGGAGACACAGACCAGCAAAAAATTGCGCAAACTTTTAGGATTTGCCGGAAATTCTGCCGGTGGTTTGATGACCACCGAATATCTTTATCTTAAACAAGATGCGACGGTCGCCGATGGCTGGCAGAAGATCAAAGATAACGCCAACGCTCAGGTGAGTATTTTCTTTTTGTATATCGTCGATGAAAATCACAAATATTTAGGCACCACCTCCTTGAGACGTTTTATCAATGAAGATTCATCGACTCCTTTAATGAAAACTTGTTATCATGAACATGTGTATGTTTATACCGATGCCGGCATGGAAGAGGTGGCGCTTCTTCTGGAGCGTTATAAGTTTTCTTCTTTGCCGGTGCTTAACCGCGACGATATTTTGCAGGGGGTTATTACCATCGACGACGTTTTGGAGGAGCTCATTTCTCTGGCCTGGAGCAAATACAAGAAAAAGTTATAAAAATCCATACCTTTGACTATATATCTTATGCTTGACTTTTACTACGGCACATGTTAAAAAAACATGTGTTTTTTAATGCAAATTTTATTATTTTTGTTACATTTTAATTGATGGCAAAAACCATAGGCCTAACATATGATTTAAAATCCGACTGGGTCAAACATGACGACGATCCACCGGATGCCGCCGCCGAGCTCGATGGGCTAGATACCATTAAAACACTTACGAGGGCTTTTGAAAGCGCAGGCCATCAGGTTGTGCGTATTGGCAATGCCCGCCAGCTGCTGGTCGCCATTGAAAAAGGTCTGAGCGTCGATATGGTGTTTAATATTGCTGAAGGTTATCGCGGCCGCAACCGCGAAAGCCAGGTGCCCAATATTTTAGAGATGTTTGATATTCCTTTTTGTGGGGCCGATGCGCTCACGTTGGGTATCACCCTTGATAAAGCCGTGACTAAAAAATGCTGGATAGCCGACGGGGTGCCTACACCCAAGTTTTTCGAAGCCACCCTGTGGGATGATTTAAAGAAACTCAATACCATCGGTTATCCTTTGATGGTCAAAACTTCCCAGGAAGGCACCTCCAAAGGCATTACCAAAAATTCCCGTGTCGAGGATTTAGAACAGCTCCAAAGAGAAGTGGAGAGAATTTCTACCTTCTATAAACAGGCGGCATTGTGCGAACAATTTATCAGAGGAACAGAATTTACGGTGGCCGTCATCGGCAACGAAGAACCCATTGCCTTGGCGGTGGTACAATACGCCATGGACGGTGATACGAATATCGGCAATAAGTTTTATACCTATGAGCATGTTGTTAACAAAAGCGTACAGTATCTTTGTCCGGCGCCGATTGAGGACGGCCTTACTCAAAAACTGCAGCAGATAGCCGTTGCCGCTTACAAGTCCGTTGAATGCCGTGATTTCGGTCGGGTGGATTTTCGCGTGGATGAGAAGGGTCGGCCCTTTGCGTTGGAAATTAATCCCTTGCCGAATTTAGGCATGCTGGAAGTCTTCCCCATGTGTGCCAAAGCCCGTGGGATAACATACAATCAGTTAATGAACCAAATCCTTGACCATGCTCTGGAGCGCTACGGGCTTCTGGAGCCACAGGAGGTCCTTTCCCGATCATGAAGACCAGCGCGCTCTCTATAGATCAAACGTTTTCTGATCAATTCTCACGCCCTAACATACCTTTGTCAGCACAAGAAGAACGCATTTTAGCCTTTTATCCGGGGGCGACTCATGCCGATTGGGAAGACTGGCGCTGGCAAATCCGCAACCGCATCCGCACCTTAGAGTCGATTCTCAAAATCATGACATTGACCCCTCAAGAAGAGCGCGGGGTTATTGGTGCCGGGGATAAATTGACGATGTCGATTCCGCCGTATTTTGCGGCCTTGATTGACTCCGACGATGTTGGCTGTCCGATTCGTTTGCAGTCGGTGCCACAGGAATATGAGTTTGAAACCGCCCCTGAGGAAATGCGTGATCCGTGCGGGGAAGACAAAGATTCCGTCGTGCACGGGCTGGTGCACCGTTATCCGGACCGTGTTTTGTTTCTGGTCAATGAAATGTGCGCCATGTACTGCCGTTATTGCACGCGTTCGCGCATGGTCGGCGACGGCAATCATACGCTTAATACCTCCACTTATGATGCAGCGCTCAATTACATTCGCCAACACAAAGAAGTTCGCGACGTGCTTATTTCCGGCGGAGACCCGCTGACCTTGGGCGACCGCATGCTGGAGTACATTATTTCCTCGGTCAAAGCCATTGCGCACGTGGAATTCGTGCGCATCGGCACGCGCATTCCGGTGACTTTGCCCCAGCGCGTCACTCCGGAACTGTTGGCCATGTTTAAGAAATATTCGCCGATTTGGATGAGCATTCATTTTAACCACGCCAAAGAAGTAACCCCCAGGGTCAAGCACGCCTGTAACATGATCGCCGATGCCGGTATCCCCATGGGTTCTCAGACCGTGCTCTTGCGCGGGGTCAATGATAGCTCAGAGGTGATGAAGAAACTTTTCCATGAACTTTTGAAAATCCGCGTGAGGCCCTATTACATTTATCAATGCGACCCTATCATCGGTAGCCGGCATTTCCGCACCAGCGTTGAGACGGGTATTAACATCATGCAAAACTTGCGCGGCCACACCACCGGCTACGCGGTGCCTACCTATGTCATCGACGGCCCCGGCGGCGGCGGAAAAATCCCCATCGGGCCCGAATACGTCGTCTCCCACGCCAACGGCCGCTATGTATTGAAGAATTTCGCCGGCGAGCTCTACACCTACGTAGACCCCACCTATTAAGCTCAACCCTTAAGCCCAGAGTCGAAAGGTTGACAATTCAAACATCTGCACTATAATAAATCCGCTTTAGAAACCTTTTTATCTTAGAGAGTTGGGATTTTCATGTTGGAAGTCAAAGTCAACGATAAAAACAGTTTTGAAAAGGCCATGCGCCAGTTCAAGAAGCAGTGCCAGAAGGACGGCTTTTTGGTGGAGATCAAAGAACGCCGTTTCTATTCTAAACCTTCCGACCGCAAGCGTAAAAAAGGCGGAAAAAAGTTTTAGCATGTGATCAAAATTAAACGCGCCCTCATCTCGGTTTCCGATAAAACAGGATTAGCGGAGTTTGCCAGAGGTCTTCATCAATTAGGAGTGGAGATCATCTCCACCGGTGGCACCGCTTCTCTCTTACGTTCTTCTCATATTGCCGTTAAGGAAGTTTCCGATTATACCGGTTTCCCCGAAATGTTAGACGGCCGCGTCAAGACCCTGCATCCGAAGATTCACGGCGGGCTTTTGGCTGTCCGTGATAATCCCGAACATATCAAACAACTTAAAAACCAAGGCATTGGTCTTATTGATATGGTGGTGGTCAATCTTTATCCGTTTGAGAAAACCGTTGAAAAGAAAAACGTCAGTCTCGAGGATGCGATTGAACATATTGATGTTGGCGGTCCCTCGATGTTGCGCTCGGCCGCCAAGAATTATAAAAGTGTGGCCGTGATTTGCAACCCTGCCCGTTACACGGACGTCTTAAAAGAACTGAAAAATAACAGCGGCATTCTCTCTGATAAAGTTTTAGTCCATTTAGCCATGGAAGTCTTTGAGCGTACCGGCCAATACGACGGAGCTATCCATCGTTTTTTCAATAATCGCTTCCGGGCTGACAATTCCTTCTCGGGTTTTCCCAAAGAGATCCATTTTACTTTTAGCAAAGTTCAGGATTTACGTTATGGGGAAAATCCTCATCAACTGGCGGCCTTTTACAGCGACGGTAAAAAGCAAGAAGGCTTGCCTGCGCTCAAACAATTACACGGCAAAGATCTTTCTTTCAATAATCTTTTGGATGTGCAGGCGGCACTGGACATCGTGCGTGAATTCGATAAGCCCACCGCGGTGGTGATCAAACATAGCAATCCCACCGGTGTGGCCCAGGATAAAACTTTACAAGCCGCTTACAAAAAAGCTTTTAGCTGTGACAGCCTCTCGGCTTTTGGAGGGATCATCGGGCTTAACCGCCCCCTCGATGCCAAAACCGCCCGGGCGATTGTCCAAAGCGGTTTCATGGAATGCGTCATTGCCCCTGAATTTGATGAAGAAGCGGTGAAGATTCTTTCACAAAAGAAAAATTTGCGTCTTCTGGAATTAGATATTTATGGTTTACCCGAGGAGAAATACGATTTTAAGAAAGTCTGCGGCGGGCTTTTACTGCAGGATAAAGACCACCGCCAGCTTAAAGAAGAAGAGCTTAAAGTCGTCACCACCCTCAAGCCCACCAAAGCCCAAAGAGACGCCATGCTGTTTGGCTGGAAGCTGATTAAACATATCAAAAGCAATGCCATTGTCTTAGTTAAGGGCACGCAAACCTTGGGCATCGGTGCCGGGGCGACCAGCCGTGTGGATGCAGCTCTTCATGCGATTGCAAAAGCCGGCCGCAAAGCTCGTGGGGCGGTGCTTGTCTCCGACGCGTTTTTGCCCAAACAAGACACCGTGACCTATGCCGCCAAGGCAGGGATTAAGGCGATTATTCAAACCGGCGGGTCCATGATGGATGAGCAGGTGATTAAAGAAGCCAATAAACGCAACATGGTCATGGTTATCACCGGGCTGCGCCATTTCAAACATTGATGACAAACGTCAGTCCTCACGAATATCTTCATTCGCTGACGAATTTTGAATCCACTCTGCATAAAGTCACCGCCGGTGATTTTCATTTAGGCAGGGTCTTTGAGCTTTTGTCTGCTTTAGGAGCTCCTCAACAAAAATTAAAAGTCATTCATGTCGCCGGTACCAAGGGCAAAGGCTCCACCTGCGCGATGATCGCCAGTATCCTGCAACAGGCGGGTTTGAAGGTGGGGCTTTACACCTCGCCGCATCTGCACCGGGTCAATGAGCGCATACGTATTTTGGATCAGAGCCATCTGCACAGCGCGGATGATTTCGCCGGCTCTATCAGCGACGATCAATTGGCCAGGACGATTGGCATCGTTCGTCCGGCGGTGGCGGCGATTGAAAACAAAGGAGTTTTCTTGACGTATTTTGAAGTCTTAACCGCCATCGCCGCGGTCTATTTTGTCAAAGAGAACGTTGATTTTGTCGTCCTGGAAACCGGTTTAGGAGGACGTTTGGATGCCACCAATGCTTTTGACTCTCAGATCGCTGTCATTACGCCGATCAGTTTGGACCACACCAAAATTTTAGGTAACGGCTTAAAACAAATTGCCTCTGAAAAAGCCGGGATCATTAAGAATTCCCGTCAGAAAGTTGTCATCGCCCCTCAAGAAGTGGCGGTCATGGAAGTTCTCAAAGGCCGTTGTGGTGAATTTGGCATTGAACCGCAGGTGATTCATCCGACTCAATATCAGCATTTGAAACCCGCTTTAAAAGGGGATCATCAAATGATCAACGCGGCGTGCGCTTTAGGCGTGGTCGACTATTTAAAACAGCAAGGAGTACCTATTGGCCAGGAGGAGTTGCAAGAAGGCTTAAAAAAAGTGCGCTGGCTGGGTAGGTTTGAAGTGGTCAAAGAAAAGCCGACCGTGGTGGTGGATGGCGCGCATAATCCAGCCTCCAGCACGGCTTTGGCTAAAACAGTTTTGGATGAATATCCCCGTCGTCGGGTCATTTTGGTGCTGGGACTTTCGGTGGATAAAGATATCAAAGCTGTCTGTGAGCCGTTAAAGCTCATCAGCGAAAAAATCATCTTAACTAAAGCCAATCATCCAAGGAGCCATGTCTTTAACCGTCAAGAGGCGCATGATATTTTTGCAGGCAAGGAATGGTTTTTAACCGAGAATGTGGCGGATGCGTTGTCGTTAGCGCTTGCCAAAGCTCAAAAAGAAGATGTGATTGTGGTGACGGGGTCATTGTTTGTGGCGGGGGAGGCACGGGCGTGTATCAATTCAAAGGCTTAGACGATACGATTGCTGCTATAGCAACGCCGGCGGGCAACGGCGGCATCGGCGTTGTGCGCCTCTCAGGACCTCAAGCCCTTAGTATTTCCGACGACGTTTTTAGTCCCAAAGGAAAGGTCAAGCCCTCCCAGGCCAAAGGTTTTACGGTTCATTACGGCTGGATCGTTAACACCAACGACGAGGAACAGGCGATGAACGGCGAGATTATCGACGAAGTTTTGCTGACGGTCATGCGTGCGCCAAAAAGCTATACAGGAGAGGATGTGGTGGAAATTGGCTGCCACGGAGGATGGGCGGTGGTGCGCGCGGTATTGGATATTGTTTTAAAGGCCGGCGCTCGTCTGGCGGAGCCCGGAGAATTTACTAAACGCGCGTTTTTAAATGGCCGCATGGATTTAGCCCAGGCGGAAGCGGTACTGGATATTATCCGCGCCAAGACCGAGGCCTTTGTGCGGGTTAGCCAACATCAATTAAAAGGCCAGTTATCCGACGAGATTGAGAGCATTCGTAAAGTCTTGATGAGTGTTTATACGACACTGGAAGCTTTAATTAATTTCCCTGAGGATGATATCGACGCCCAGACCCACGATGATGTTTGCCAGCGCCTGGAAGAACAAAATAAGCGCATTCAAACGCTTTTGGCCAACAGTCCAAACGGCCGTTTGCTCAAAGAAGGCATTCGTGTAGTGTTTTGCGGCAAACCCAACGTGGGAAAATCTTCACTGCTCAATGTGCTTCTTAAAACACCAAGGGCCATCGTCACCGACATTGCCGGTACCACCCGCGACGTTCTTGAGGAGGAAGCGCAGATTAAAGGCATACCGTTGCAGCTAGTCGATACCGCCGGTATTTTGAGCCCAAGGGATTTGATTGAACAGGAGGCCGTCAAACGCAGCCACTTGTATATCCAAAGCGCGGATTTGGTGCTTTTGGTTTTAGATCATAGCTTGCCCTTGGAAGATCAAGACCGGATTTTAATCGAGCAGTTAAAAGACCGTCCGGTGGTGGTGGTCGTCAACAAATGTGATTTACCATCAAGGCTGGAGCTAGCCCATCTGCCTTTTGAAAAAGTGGTGAAAGTCTGCGCCCTGCAACAGCAGGGGATTGATCAACTGGAGCACGCCATCGTTGAGTCTGTCTGGCAGGGCGAGGTTTCCAACAGCCATGGGATTTTGATCAGCAATTTGCGGCACATTCAGGCGCTCAAGCAGGCAGTGGTGGAGTTGGAGGCGGCTTGGGGTTTGATGGGCGAGGGCTTATCGTTGGAGTTTATCAGTGAGCATATTAAAGCGGCCGTCAATTGTCTGGATGCGGTTTTAGGCCGCAACATCGACGAGGATTTGTTAGAAAGCATTTTCAGTGAGTTTTGTATAGGTAAATGAGCCATTCGGAATTTCATAACCGCGGGGCGTTAGTGAACCCCGCCAATCGGTTTGAGAAAATTTCCTTTGAGCGTGATGAGGAGATTTCCGACGAGGAATATCCTGCACCCAAAACCGAATTTTACAAAGACACTGCGAAATCCATCATTTCGTATAACGACAGCCCGGATGTGGGTTTCGAGACCAGTTTAAATCCTTACCGCGGCTGCGAGCACGGTTGCGTGTATTGCTACGCCCGTCCCACGCACGAGTATTTTGGTTTATCATCGGGAGTTGATTTTGAGTCGAAGATTTTTGTCAAAACCGATGCGGCCGAGCTTTTGAAAAAGGAGCTGGCCAGCCCTAAATGGAAACCGCAGGTCATTGTCATGAGCGGGGTGACGGACTGCTATCAACCATTTGAGCGAAAATTTGAAATCACCCGTCAATGTCTTGAGGTGTTGTTGGATTTTAGAAATCCCGTGGGGATTATTACCAAAAATAAGCTGGTGACACGCGATATGGATATTTTTAAACAAATGGCCCAGTATGATGGGGCATGCGTGACTGTTTCGGTCACTACACTTGATCCTGTGCTCGCCCGCGCCATGGAGCCCAGGGCTTCCACGCCGCAGAATCGTCTGGATGCCATTGAGACTCTGGCCAAAGCCGGCGTGCCGGTCACCGTTAATGTGGCCCCTATTGTGCCGGGTTTAACCGACCATGAGATCCCTTCTATAATAAAGAAGGCCACTCAAGCGGGGGCCAGCGGGGCAGGGTATGTGATCTTGCGCCTGCCGTATGCCGTCAAAGACCTTTTTGAGCGCTGGCTGACGGAATATTTTCCTGACCGCAAGGAGAAGGTCTTAAATCGTATCAAAGAACTTCGCGGCGGCGTGCTTTACGATTCCGGCTTTGGAAAGCGCATGAAAGGCCAGGGGCTTTTTGCCGAGCACATTGCTGACCTTTTCGACCTTGCCTGCCGCCGTGAAGGCCTGGATAAAAAGCGTGTTGTCTTATCAGCTAGTTCTTTTCAAAATCCATACCAAAAACAGATGACATTGTTTTAATCTCTTCCCGTCATTTTTTAAATATGTTATACTTGCCCCATGTTATTTCGTGAAAAATTCATCCTCAGCGTCATGATCATCGTCGCTTATGTATTGATGGTTGACCAGACCACGCCCTGGGGGAATCGTTTTTGGGAAGCGTATATTGGTAACGGTGCCCGCTATGCGGTGATGCAAAAAGGCAAGGTGGGTTATATCAACGGACGCGGTCGTCTGATTATTCCCATCTCTTATAACGACGGTGCGCGTTATTCTCACCAGGGGCTGATTTTGGTTAAATCAGGCAACCTCTGGGGGTTTATAGATCACGACGGGCAAATGGTCATTGCGGCCCAATACAGTTGGGCCAAAGACTTTTCTGATGGGTTGGCCGTGGTGTCCCGCAAATACCCCAAAAAATTCCTTCCCTTTTACGGCTTTATTAATGAAAAAGGCGATGAGGTGATCCCTCTGCAATACATGCAAGCCAGAAGTTTCACCTCGGACGGTCTGGCGGCGGTTAAAAAGGATTTACGGTGGGGTTATATTAATACTCACGGCGATTTGTTGATTACCCCTGTTTATGAAGAGACCGGTGATTTCCATCAAAACATGGCCGCCGTTAAACAAAATGGGAAATGGGGCTATATCAATTTTGCCGGCCGCATGATGATTTCACTGCAGTTTGATGAGGCAGGTGATTTCTCCGACGGGATTGCCCCTGTCAAACACAACGGCCTTTGGGGATATATCGGCCTTGATGGGCGCTTTGTTGTACTACCTTCCTATAGAGAAGCTCACGCTTTGTCCGAGGGCCTGGGCCTGGTCAAAGGCTACAATCAAATTGGATTTGTGGATAAGAAAGGGGAGATTGTTTTTCACAGAGCGGATTGGTTTGAAGCCAGGGATTTCTATGACGGTTTGGCGGCGGTTAAGGTAAGCTCTAAAGTCAAAAGGCGCTCTGTCGGCCGATGGGGTTATATGGACACCCAAGGCCGTTTTGTCATTGCCCCGCAATTCGATTGGGCCTGGGAATTTAACGGCGGCCTGGCGCGCGTGGGGTTTGAGAAAAACGATATCCGACGGGGCTATGTCAATAAAGGTGGGCATATGATCTGGGATCCGGCCGACTGGCAGCAGAGCACGTATTTTCGTCAAAGTGTTTTGATGGCGATAGGGTTAGGGTTTTTGTTTTATGTGTTTTATCTTCTGAATTATTTACGCCAGCGAAAACATTCAAAAAGCACAACCCCCACCAGCCAGACATCCCCCGCTAAGCCTAGCGGGAATTCATCTGCTGTTGCATGAGCTGTTTATAAACCATCACTATCTTTTTAATCATTTGAGGGTCTTGGGTTAAAGCCATGATTTTGGGATTGGACATCAGGGCCGTGAAGTCCTTTTGGCGTATGGCTTGGGTGATCTGCGGGTCATGGATAATGTCTTGAACGCGTTTGTCCTTAGCGAGGGCTCGAAGATCGTCCTGGGGGGAAGGTTTATCCAGCCCGGCCATATCCCAAGGTTTAATCAAATGGTAGATTTTTGATTGATGGATGTCTTTGTACATCGCTTGCAGGGGGCCGTTGATCGACGGTATCAGGGCTAAAAGCAGCAGGGTAATAATGATCATAATCAGGCCCCAGGCCAAGGTCAACAAAGCCCCGCCAATACGGCTGGCCGGGCTTAATTTTCCTTCAGGGTTGGTCATCTGCTTCCAGGAACGCAGCAGCCATCGAAATATCCACGCCAGAATAAAAGGACCTAAAAGGCCGATCAACAGGCTGATAAGAATACCTTTGGTGAGAATATAATAGACGACACTGACGACGGTGGCGATGATTAGAGCCAGAGGCCCCAGCATCGATCCCAGGAATCCACGGCTGGCACCGCGCCAGATAAGAAACCCGCTGCAGATAAGTACGATGATGTCTGTCCAGTTCATAAAAATTAGCGTTCTGCCGCCCATCTTATGTAGGTAAGATAATAAACGATCAAAAACAGACAGTAAAAAAAGGGAACGGCAATCACGAGTTTAATTGGCCAGGGAAAATGCAGTTTGAGTTTGCTTTTAGCCCGTTTTTCTTTGATTTTATTGTATTCTTCCAAGCTTAGCTGGCGGGCTTTTTTGGTTTGCGTTGTTGGTGGAGACATAGAGGCAGTATAACATGGCGTCAAATTTTATCAACGGCTATCAAAGATTATTAATCTCAGGTTATATTATTATTTCACAAAGAGCATAACTATATGATTCTCAGAAGGTTAAGTAATTTAAAAATTTTTTGTTTTTTGTTGATTTTTATAGCAATGTTTCTATAATAAAAGTAATTAAAGAATTGGTCATTAATCGTTATTATACAAAGGAACAGCCTATGTCAACCATAGCTGACAAACGTGCGGAACCCCGCCGCAATTGTTTTGTTCCTATTGAAGGTAAAACGGACTCATCGTTCGACCAAACCCAGACCGTGGACATTAGCCGTCACGGCATAGGTTTTCTCTCTTCTTATCCGCACAGTATGAATGAAAAAATCGCCATTGAAATTCAGCTCAAAGCCGATACCGATCCGGTGTTGGTCATCGGTATTGTCAAATGGGTGCGTAAACTTTCTGATTCCGAACAGTACCGGGTGGGGCTTACTTTTAGTGAAGTGTTGTCGGGCTCTCCCACACGGCTGGATCGGTATTTTGAAACCCGCGTGTAATGTTTGCCTGTTTCATCCTGAGCGAGGCCGAGTCGAAGGACTACCTTATAAAAAGTCTATGGACACTGAACGCCGCATCTTCGAGCGTTTTTGGGCACGTTTTCCAGCCAAATTTAAGGACACCCGCGGGGATTTTGGCCGTGACGTGTTTTTAAGGAATGCGTCGGCCTCGGGGGCACATATCGTCACCCGCGATCGAATGTTGTTGGATGACCGTGTGGCTTTGGAAGTGGAAGTACCCGATGGCGGTTTACCGATGCTTCTTAGCGGCCGGGTGGTCTGGAGCAGACCGGCCCATAACGCCGGGTGGGATATTGGTTTACGATTTGACCAGATCAATTTTATGAGAATTCAGCGCCTTTTTAAATTTACCCTCGCTTCCTGAACTAACGCTTGTCTATTTACTTATCCCTCATCTTCTGTTATCTTAGGCGACAATGAATTCTAAGACCTTTTATCAATATCACAGCGACGGAGTGACTTTCAGTTCCCCGCAGGCCGCAGGCATTAAAATTATTTACGCGCCCCTATGCGGCGCGGATGCCAACGGCATTAAATCCGCCATCAGCCCCTCTTTAAGCGGGGATATCAAAATTGACAAATACCATTACCTCACCAAACCCGTCTCGAGGGAAGATTTGCGTTATCCTGTACGGGAATTTTTTGTCTTTATTAAAGGTAAAGGGGGTTTTTTCATTGGCTCAAGAAAGTACGCCGGATTCAAGCAAGGTGACCATCGGGCCTTTGTGGCATAAGCTGGAACGCACGCACAAGGACGCTGGCATTGAACTGGGCGCAGTGAATTTTGTGCCTTGCAGCAATGAAACCGTTGAGCTCATGAAGGTGAGTGTCAAAAATATTTCCCGGCGTTCCATCAGATTTACTCCGACGGCAGCCATTCCTATTTTTGGGCGCTCTTTGGCCAACAAGCATGACCATGAACATGTCACGGCTTTATTAAATCGCCTGGAACAGGTCAAGGACGGCGTGCTCCTCAAACCCACGATGGCCTTTAACGAAGAAGGGCATAAGGACGCCAGCACGGTTTATTTTGTTTTTGGCCGTCAGGACAAGACCACGGCTTTGGCGGGGACTTTTCCGACGACAGAAAGTTTCTATGGCGAGGGTGGCTCTCTGATGAGTCCTGAGGCGGTTATGAAAAATCTTGAGCCTGCGATCTTGCCCCCATCAGAGCTCCAGGGCAAAGAAGCCATCGGGGCTTTGCGTTTTAAAGAAATCACCTTAAAGCCGCATACAAGCGCGGATTATATCATCGCCGTTGGTATGGCTTCCCACCATCAGCAGGCTAAAGATATCTTCAGCCGTTTTGACAGCCTTGAGGCTTTTGAGCGCGCCCTTTCGGCCAACAAGAAGTTCTGGCTGGATAAAATATCATCGATCCAATTTAGAAGCCACGATGAGGATTTCAACTGCTGGATGCGCTGGGTGACGCTGCAGCCTATTCTTCGTCGGATTTTTGGCTGTTCGTTTTTGCCGGATCATGATTACGGCAAAGGCGGCAAAGGCTGGCGGGATCTCTGGCAGGATTTGCTTTCTTTAATTCTCATTGAACCGCATCTGGTGCAGGAACATCTGCTCAACAATTGCGCCGGCATTCGCATCGACGGTAGCAACGCCACCATTATCGGCACCAGGCCCACAGAATTTATGGCGGATCGCAATGCTATCACCCGCGTATGGATGGATCACGGCGCCTGGCCTCTGTTAACGGTTTTGCTTTACATCGACCAGACCGGCGATTTCGATCTTCTACTACAGAAGCAGACTTATTTTAAAGACCCGCAGCTCTCCCGCACCATGGATAAGGACCTGGGATGGATCAGTCAGTACGGCAATCATCTGTTGGATAAAAAAGGCCAAGTCTATGAAGGCACACTCCTCGAGCATCTTCTGGTGCAGAATCTGGTGCAATTTTTTAATGTGGGCGAGCATAATATCACCCGTCTGGAAAGCGCCGACTGGAATGACGGGCTGGATATGGCTTTTGCCCGCGGCGAGAGCGTGGCGTTTATGTCCTTTTACGGCGGCAATCTTTTGAAGCTGGCGGATTTGATGGAGACTTTAGGCAAACTGAAAGGGCAAACCACCATCCGTTTGGCCAAAGAGCTTTTGATTTTGCTGGATACCTTAAACGCTGGGCCAGTCAATTACGATCACGCCAAAGACAAACGTGATCATCTTTTCGGTAAATATTTTCATAGCGTCCAGCCGGTTTTAAGCGGGGAGGTGGTGGAGGCGGCTATCAGCGAGGTGGCTCGCGATTTGCGCCAGAAAGGCCACTGGATGTTCGGTCAAATCCGCCATCAGGAAAAAATCACCGTCGAGCATGACGGCCAAAAATATCAATGGTTTAACGGCTACTATGACAATAAAGGCGAACGCGTCGATGGTATCAAGGACAATGTGGTGCGCATGACCTTGACCGGCCAGGTCTTTGCCCTCATGAGCGGCATGGCCGATTCCAAAGAAATCGAAACCGTGATTATAAGCGTCGATCATTTTTTAAAAGACAAGAAGCTCGGCGGCTATCGGCTCAATACGGATTTTGGGCTCAAGCATTATTTGGATTTAGGCCGCGCGTTTAGTTTTGCTTTCGGTACCAAGGAAAACGGTGCGTTTTTTAATCACATGACGGTTATGTACGCTTACGCGCTCTACACGCGCGGCTTTGGCCGTCAGGGTTATGAAGTTTTACAGTCGATTTACCGCATGGCCCTCGATACTTGGCGCAGTAAAATTTATCCCGGGATTCCGGAATATTTCGACTCCGATGGGCGCGGGATGTATCATTATTTGACCGGCTCCGCCAGCTGGCTGGTGTTAACCGGACTGACTCAAGCCTTTGGCGTACGCGGTCTAGACGGTGATTTGCTGTTAGCCCCGCAGTTAGTCAAAGAAGAATTCAATAGCAAAGCCCTTGCCAGTGTCATCTGTCCGTTTGCCGGGCGGCGCGTGACGGTGGAATATCATAATCCCAAAAAACTTGATGCCGGCCAGTACAGCATACAGCAAGTAAGTCTTAACGGGTGTCCGATCGTCGGTAAATTGCTTAACAAAGCCTCTGTCAAAATTGAACGCTCCTTGATTACCGCCACCCCAGAGGCGCACATCCGCGTGGTGCTGGATGCTTACAAAGTCAATCCCGCCAAAGGCAGAACTCAAGATAAGATGGACCTCGTCATGGTGGGAGGTTAAAGGATAAACCATGGAAATAGGCATTGTGGGACTGCCCAATGTGGGTAAATCATCGCTGTTTAACGCCTTAACAGGCGCGGGGGTCGCGGCGGAAAATTTTCCCTTCACCACCATTGAGCCCAATATTGGTGTTGTTCCTTTGCCCGATGAGCGTTTAAACCGTCTGGCGAAGGAATGGGATTCCGCCAAGATGACGCCGGCAGGCATTCGTTTTGTGGATATTGCCGGTATTGTCAAAGGTGCCAGCGAAGGCCAGGGGCTGGGCAATAAATTCCTTTCGCATATCCGTTCGGTGGATGCCATTGCGCATGTGGTGCGCTGTTTTAAGGATGATAATGTCGTCAATGTGATGAATGACTTGAATCCTCAGTCGGCGGTTGATATTATTGAAACCGAGCTTTTGCTCGCCGATATTCAGCAATGCCAAAAGGCGTTGGATCGTTGGTCCAAGCCTGCCAAAGGCGGAGATAAAGAAGCGATGGCCAAATGCAATATCCTCAATGATGCGATGAAAGCATTTAATGAGGGGATGGCGGCCCGCCGTTTCAAAGACGTGGACACAGCTTGGCTCAATGAATTTCAGTTTTTAACCGCCAAACCGTTATTGTATGTGGCTAATACCGACGAGAGTAATGTAGACGAGGCCCTGTTAAACCCTTTGCGGGAGCGGGCGGCCAAAGAAGGCGCGGCGCTGGTGAGTTTGTGCACTAAACTTGAGGCGGAAATTGTGCAATTACCAGCCCAGGAGCGCGCGGCCTATTATGAAGCGGCGGGTATTGCCTTGCCGGGGTTGAGCCGTTTGGCGCAGGCAGGCAAAGCATTATTGCAGTTAGTTTGTTTTTTTACCGCAGGGCCGCAGGAGACGCGCGCGTGGCTTATTCCTCAAGGCACCCCGGCGTTAAAAGCCGCCGGTAAAATTCATACGGACATTGAACGCGGGTTTATCCGTGCGGAAATTTATCGTTTTGTTGATTTAGAAAAATTAGGCAGCTATAAGGCCGTCCAAGGAAAAAACCTCGTCACCCTGGAAGGAAAAGAATACGTGATTAAAGACGGAGATGTGGCGTATTTCAGATTCAGCGTGTAGTTGGTGTCATTGCGAACACAGACATAGTGTCATTACGAGGAACGAAGTGACGAAGTAATCTTTTTAACATATCAAAAGATTGCTTCGCTTAAAACGAACAGCGACGCTCGCAATGACACAAATATACTATGATAGATCTACTACTCAAACAACTCAATGATCTCGAAGAGAGACTAAATACCCTTAAAGGTTACCTTGACCTTTCTGCCAGGGAAAAGGCCATTGCCGACATTCAAGCGCAAATGGCCCAGCCAGGGTTCTGGGATGGTCAGGAACTCTCCCATAAACTTATGCAGGAGCTTAAAGGTTTAAAAAATATCGTCGAGCCTTGCCGTGATTGCACCAGGCGCATCGCGGAATCAAAAGAGTTTGTCTCTTTAGCCGAAGGGGATGAAAGCATACAGGCGCAACTGGAAGAAGAGATCAAAGCGTTAACGGGTACCATCGATCAGCTGGAATTGCAGGCGATGTTATCCGGCCCCTTTGATAAGAATAACGCGCTTTTAAGTATCAATGCCGGCGCCGGCGGCACCGAAAGCTGCGACTGGGCCAATATGCTCATGCGTATGTACGCTCGTTTTGCGGATGAAAAAGGTTATGCCTGCGAGATCATCGATATCTTGCCCGGCGATGAGGCCGGTATCAAAAATGTCACCCTGCGTATTGCCGGCGATAAGGCTTACGGTTATTTAAAATCCGAAAAAGGGGTGCACCGGCTGGTGCGCATTTCTCCTTTTGATGCCAATAAGCGCCGTCATACGTCCTTTGCCTCCGTCGAGCTTATCCCCGAGATCGAAGACGATACACCACTGGACATTGACCCCGGCGGGCTGCGCATTGATGTTTACCGCGCCTCCGGCCCCGGCGGGCAGGGAGTCAACACCACGGATTCCGCCGTGCGCATCACGCATTTACCGACGGGTATCGTGGTACAATGCCAGAACCAGCGCTCGCAATTGCAAAATAAAGCGCAGGCCATGCGTGTGTTACGTGCTAAACTATATGAACTCAAAGCAAGACAGCAGGAAGAAAAATTAAACAAAGAAGCCGGGGATAAACAAAAAATCGAATGGGGCAGTCAAATCCGTTCCTACGTGCTGCATCCGTATTTGATGGTTAAAGATCACCGTACGGGAGTGGAAACCGGCAATGCCCAAAAAGTCTTAGACGGCGATATTGATATGTTTATTCAAGGATACCTCAAAACTAAACCCCAAGAGCGGGATAAGCGTTTAAAAAATCGAGGTCAGGACGATGTTTGACTTTCTTTTGCGTAATTCCGCCGTAAGCTCAGCGCAAAGTTTTATTGACCGGCTGAAGCCCAAAGTGCAGATTAACATTCATCCGGAGGCGCCGCTTCCTTCCATCGGGCTGGTCAAAAAATTGGCTCTTCGCGCTGCGGCAATTTGCGCTTTAGAAGGACAGATCAGCAGTCTTTCCGACGATCAGCTCAAAGCCAAAACCGCGCAGTTTAAAGCCGTCATCGATAAAGCCATTGCCTTTAAAAAAAGTGAGTATGAAAAAGAGCTGGGTAACTATCGCTCGGCATCCTCTGCCCAGGAACGCGAAAACAGCGCTCTGGAAATTAAACGTTTGGGCAAAGAGCTTTTTGAGGCTAAACGAAAAGCTCTCGATGAAATTTTAAACGAAGCCTTTGGGGTTGTGCGCGAGACGGGCAAAAGAACTCTTAACATGCGCCATTTCGATGGACAGTTGGTCGGCGGTATGATTTTGCATCAGGGCGGTATCGCGGAAATGACCACCGGTGAAGGCAAAACTTTGGTCGCCACCCTGCCGGCGTATCTGAATGCCTTAACGGGCGACGGTGTGCATGTCATTACCGTCAACGATTATTTGGCCAACCGCGATCGTCACTGGATGGGGCCGATTTATGAATTCTTAGGACTTACCGTCGGATGCATCCAGCACGACGTAGGTCCTCGTGAACGCCAGGCGGCGTATGGGGCTGACATCACGTACGGCACCAACAATGAATTCGGGTTCGATTATCTGCGCGATAACATGGTCTCTTTAAAAGAAGAGATGGTGCAGCGCGGCCATCATTTTGCCATCGTTGACGAAGTTGACAGTATTCTCGTTGACGAAGCCCGTACCCCTTTGATTATTTCAGGTCCGGCGGAAGAATCGACGGACAAATATTACAAAGCCTATCAAATTTCTAGAGAACTCAAAGGACGACGGGTCACCGAGGCCCAGGAAATCGAAGCCAAACATCGCCAAGAAAATTTAGGCGAAGGTTATGATTATCTGGCGGATGAAAAGGCCAAGTCCATTTCTCTGACGGAATCCGGCGAGGAAAAAGCGTCGGGCATGTTCGGAGTGGCGCATTTGCATGATATCGAAACGGCTGAATACCGTCATCATGTCCTGTGCGCTTTGCGCGCCAAAGAATTTTTCAAGAGGGATGTGGACTACGTGGTCAAAGACGGCAAGGTTATTATCGTAGATGAATTCACCGGACGCATGATGCCCGGCCGGCGCTGGTCGGACGGTTTGCATCAGGCGGTGGAGGCCAAAGAAGGCATTAAAATCGAGCGTGAGAACCAGACACTGGCCACCATCACTTTCCAGAATTATTTTCGCATGTACAACAAGCTCGCCGGGATGACCGGTACCGCCTACACCGAGGCTAATGAATTCAAACAAATTTATAATCTCGACTGCGCGGTGGTTCCCACCAACCAGCCGCTGATTCGCAAAAATTATCCCGACTGCATTTATAAAACCGCAGGGGAGAAATACAATGCCGTGGTGGCTGAAATTACCGATTGCCATACACGCGGTCAGCCGGTTTTGGTCGGTACTATCTCTATTGAAAAATCCGAACTTATATCGTCGCTGTTAAAGCAAAAAGGTATCCCGCATCAGGTCCTGAACGCCAAATTCCATGAAATGGAAGCACATATCATTACCCAGGCCGGCCGTTTTAAAGCGGTGACCATTGCTACCAACATGGCGGGGCGCGGTACGGACATTGTTTTAGGGGGCAACGCCCAGTATTTAGCCAGAGCTTTGGTTTTGGAGAGAAACAAAGACGCTACGGTCGAAGAACGCGAGGAATTGGTTAAAACCTTTATCGATCAGTTTCGCCAGCAGACCAAAAAGGAACACGATCAGGTCATTGCGGTCGGCGGTTTGCGGGTCATCGGTACCGAGCGGCATGAATCGCGGCGTATCGATAATCAGTTGCGCGGACGCTGCGGCCGTCAGGGAGATCCCGGTGAGTCGCGCTTCTATGTCTCTTTACAGGACGATCTCATGCGGCTTTTTGCCTCGGACCGCATCATGTTTGTCATGAACAAACTCGGCATGGAAGAAGGCCAGGTCATTGAATCGCGCATGGTCACGGGGGCGCTGGAGGTGGCGCAGAAGCGCGTGGAAAATTACAACTTTGAAATCCGCAAACAATTGCTCGACTATGACAACGTGATGAACAAACAGCGCGAGGTCATTTACAGCCTGCGCCGTTCCATCCTCGAGGGAGAAAACCTTAAAGATATCGTGCAGGATGCGGTTTTAGCGTATGGGGATGAAATCATTGACGCGCATTTTGCCTTGGCTAAGGAGGGCAACGCTTCTTTCGATACTCTGGCCGTGGAGTTTTTATCTAAATTCAGTTTGGACTTAAATCCCGTCAAAGAGCAACTGAAAGATTTAACGGCCGCGGAGGTTAAATCCATCGTCGCTGACCAGTTGATGAAAGCTTATGAGATCAAGGAAGTCCGGATGACGCCGGAGCTTTTGCGCCGCATGGAGCGCATGGTGCTGCTGCATACTATAGACAGCAAATGGAAAGATCATTTGTATGTCATGGATCAGGTCAAAGACGGTATCGGCCTGCGCGCGCTGGGACAGAGAGACCCTCTGGTGGAATACAAAAAGGAAGGGTTTGCTCTTTTTAAAATTATGTACACCAGTATCAATCAGGAGATGGCTTCCCTGATGTTTAAGCTTGAGCCTATGACGCAGCCCCAGAGGCCCCGTTCGGTCTTTAGCAGTATTCCTCAGCAGGAAGTGCATCAGGAGTTTTCCGGCCCCGTCTTTGGCGGTGCAGGCCTACCTGCCGGACAGGCAGGCATTCAAACCCCTTTGGGAAGCCCAGAACAAAGCCCCGTGTTTGCGTCGAGGGAGCCATTGCAGCCAAGCGTTCAGGCATCTAAGGTGGTACCTTTAGCGTCGGTGCGCAGCGGTCCCAAAGTCGGCCGCAACGATCCCTGCCCCTGCGGCAGCGGCAAGAAGTTCAAAAAATGTTGTGGTCAATAGCCAGTCTCATTAATTTACTTCCAATTCCCCTTGATTAAACGTTCATTTCTGCTATTTTTAAGATAAAAGTTAAAGCTTGATTTATATAAAGAACAGTTTAATAATTTTAATTGGAAAACCAGTATAACTATCAGGGTTCGATCCATGGGTTATTACAAGCTTTTGGGATTAGACAAAGAACCGTTCTCGACCAGTCCGGATCCGGAATTTTTTTATCAATCCAAAGAACATCGAGCCGCCCTTTACCGCCTGAGAGTCGCCGTTGATTTAAAACGGGGCTTAAGCCTTGTTTTAGGGGATGTGGGCACAGGCAAAACAACCTTAAGCCGCAAATTATCCCAATTGTTGATGCAGGAGCAGGATTTGATCATGGCGGTGATACTCAACCCGGTGTATGAATCCGAGGCGCAATTTTTGGCGGATTTAATGGAGAGATTCCACATTCCTTTTCACGGCGAAGGCACAGCAGCGGCGAGCGTTTTGGATTATATGAAAGTCATTGAGAAATTTCTTTTCGAAAAAGGGGTGGAGGAAAATAAAACCATCGTGCTTTTGATAGACGAATCCCAAAAAATGACTGTCGGCTGCCTGGAGGTGCTGCGCTCTTTGTTGAATTATGAAACCAATGAATACAAAATCTTACAGTTGATTTTGATGGCCCAGAAAGAACTGCTTCCGCGTATCAGCCAGATTAAAAATCTTTGGGATAGAATCGCTTTGAAATATGTCCTCAATCCCCTGGAAGAAAATGAAGTGAAAGATTTGATCACCTTCCGCCTCACCCAGGCCGGGTATGTGTCTCGCAGCCCTTTGTTTAGCGACAGCGCGATACGCACCATTTATAACCGCACGCAGGGGTATCCCAGAAAAATCGCCATGCTCTGCCACGATGCTCTGGAATATCTGGTGATGTATAAAAGACAAATGGTGGACAAAGAGGTGATACAGGCGTTAATTCAGAAGGAAATTCAACCGACGGTTTTGATATGATTTCCCCCGAAGAAAGGTTATTTGATGCCATTCAGGAAGGCAAGAAATACCCTGCGGGGAAAAAAATAAATCCTGCGCAGGGCTTAAAGAGTTTTTTAGAGGGCTTGACCTTCAAGTGGCGGCCAAGTGATTTGGCCGCGGGCGGGCAGAGGATCAATCTGGCAGCCGTCACTAAAATTCTTTTTATTATTTTGGTCGCGCTTATAATGCTGGTATTTTATAATGTTACCAGACAGAGGCCGAGTTTATCAAAATTAACTGCTGGCGTTTCTACGGGTGGCGCTCAGTTGCCCGGCCCTAAACCCATCGAGGAGTTTAATCCGGTGACCGTTTATTTAGACGAGGCAAAAAAAAGAGATCTCTTTCATCCGATTCCGCCTCCTGCACCGCCTACGCCGGTGGTGTCCCTTAAGGAGAAAGTCAAGCCGGCGGCGACTGCGGTTGACCTTCGCGCGCTCATCAAAAATTTAACTTTGTCCGGTATCTATCAGGGTCAGGATGTTGAGGTGATGGTTGAGGATAAAACCACCAAGAAAACATATTTTTTAAAACAGGGGGATGAAGTCAAGGGAATGAAAGTCAAGGCCATCCTCAAAGACAGAGTCATCCTGCAGTTAGGCACACAGGAAATCGAGCTTTTATGAAAAGCGTGTCAAATAAATCATGTGTCATTGCGAACGCAGTGAAGCAATCTTTTAAAAGATCGCCACGTCCCCTTCGGGGACTCGCGATGACGCTTATTTTTTGTCTGTTTTTCTTAAGTGGTCTTTCGTTTGGTTTTGCCCAACAGAAACCGCAGCCGATACCCATTCAGGAAGGCCTCACTCAGCGCATCGCTTTGGATTTGCGCGACATGGATATTATCGACGCGTTAAAATTTTTGGCTATGAAGGCCGGGATTAATATCATCGCCGCCAAAGACGTGTCCGGGCGGGTGTCGCTTTTCTTAAAAGGGGTGACCACACAGGATGCCCTGACCATCATCCTTCAGGCCAACAGCCTGGCCTATGAAATCCGCCGGGATGTGCTTTACGTGATGACCGAGAAAGAATACAAAGCGATTCATGGCAGTAATTTCAGCGACACGCGCAAAGTGAAGATTTTAAATTTAAAATATGCCAAACCCGAAGCGGTGTTTAAGGCGGTGGATACGCTCAAAAGCGACATCGGCAAAGTGATGGTGGATGAAGAATCCGGCGCCGTGATTTTAATGGACACCCCCGAGAGAATAAGCGAAATGGAAAAAGCCGTTGCTGATTTAGACCAGGTAACCCTGACCAAGACATTTATTCTGCAGTACGCCAAGGCCAAAGACCTGGAACCTATTCTGGCCAAAAGGCTGGATGCCAAGAAAACCGGAACCGTGGCGGTGGATGAGCGCAGCGACCAGTTAATCGTGACCGCGTTCCCCGACCGCATGCAGGAAATCGAAGATCTCATCAGAAGCATGGACAAAAAGACCAAACAGGTCTTGATCGAAGCCCGCATTCTCAAGGTTATCCTCAATGATAATTTCAGCATGGGAGTGGATTGGAACAGGGTCTGGACCGAAGCCAAGCTCAAAGGCCTGAATTTTACGGGAGTTTTCCCGCTGGCACCTGCGCCCACCAATTTTCTTAGAATCGGCGCGGGCAATGACGCGGCCACCGGCTTCAATTACTCTGCTGTTGTCCAGATACTGAAAGAATTCGGCGAGACACACAACCTTTCCTCGCCGAGCATTGCGGTTATCAACGGCCAGGAGGCCAAGATGCTGGTGGGTACCACCCAGCCCTACGTGACGACCACGGTCGCCGCCGGCACCGTAACCGCCACCACCGCCGCCCAGGTGTCTTTTGTGGATGTGGGTGTGCAGTTGACCTTGACGCCGTTTATCAATAATGACGGTTATGTGACCATAAAAATCAAGCCGGAGATTTCCACTGTTGACCAACCTTTTACCTATTCACTCGCCCCAGGGGTAAACAACACGGTTCCTATAGTGTCGAAAACCACGGCGGAGACGACCGTCATGATTAAAGACGGCAGGACCGTTATTATCGGCGGTTTAAGAAAAGATGACAAAGTAAAGACGGTCAATAAAGTACCTGTGTTGGGAGATATTCCTTTTTTGGGCGTGGCGTTTAGAAATACGGTCAATACCATGGAAAAAACGGAAGTGGTGGTTTTTATCACGCCGCATATCATCAGCGGTGGTGATGACAGTGGTGCAACGGTCGATGCGAGTCAGCTTAAGCCTAGAGGCATGAGATCCTATGAGTAAGTTCTCCTTATGTCATTGCGAGCGATCCCGCCAAGGCGGGAGAGCGAAGCAATCTTTTAGACCTGAAAAGATTGCTTCGTCGTCGCTGAAAAACACTCCTTCTCGCAATGACACCAAACTATTATTTTTTTTAGTATTTTTTGTTGGCTGGGCAGCACTGGGGGCAGGCGCGGCTTTGGCCCAAGATGAGCAAAATTCTGATGACAAGTCTGAAATAGTTTCCTGTCAACTGCTGACGACCGAAAACGCCCAGTTAAAAGACACCATTAACCAGCTTGGCCGCGAGCGCAACGGCCTGCAAAGCAGACTCAAAGAGCTTGCCGACACGCACTATAATCTGGGCGTCATTTTACAGGAGCAGTATAAGTTTGATGAAGCCCAGAAAGAGTATGAGAAAGTGCTGGAACTGCGCCCGGATGACGCGGATGCGCATTACAATCTGGCTTTGATTTTCGATACGGCCAAAAATGACCGGAACATGGCCCTGTACCACTATGAAAAATACCTGGAAATAAACCCGCGGGCCGCTGAAGCCCAGGGGGTAAGACAGTCTATCGCAAGGCTGAGCAAGTAGAATGGAAAAATATAAGTATACAGCTTATTTTGAAAATGAAGTTTTACGAAAAAGGCCGTATTTAAAAAAAGAATGGTGTGTTCTGGTTATTGAAAACCCTATTCGTATTGAAAGGCAGGATAATAACCGATATCGTTTTTGGGGCAAAGTTGAAGGGAGCGCAGATCGATTTCTTCGTGTTGTGACTCTTGATGATAAAGTAACAATTCACAATGCTTTTTTAGACAGGGGGTTTAAACCATGAAAATAAATTATTATTCAGATACAGATTCAATTTACATTGACCTTTCTTCCCGTCCAAGCGTTGAAACCCGAGAAATATCTTCAGGGGTAAACTTGGATTATGATAGCAATGGGGAAATAGTGGGGATTGATATTGACAATGCTAGCCGTAAAATGGATCTGAAGGATTTGTTTTTAAGCCACATCCCCGCGCAGGTGCATATTTTATCTGCATGAAATAAACCCGCGGGCCGCTGAAGCCCAGGGGGTAAGACAGTCTATCGCAAGACTGACTGGCTTTGGCGCTCAGAAATGAGGCAAGTGTGAATTCGTTTATACGAGACAGTATTGACTTGCCGCTTGGCACGGTATGGTTAATGAATGCTATTTCAGAATACAAGGGCAAACAGGATCTATATGCGCGGCAATCACCACAGATTTTAAAAAATTTGCTAGAAATCGCCCTTATAGAAAGCGTAGAATCATCTAACCGTATTGAAGGTGTTACGGTCGATAAGGATCGTCTGAAACCTTTGATCATTGGCAATACCAAGCCGCGTGATCGTTCTGAGGAGGAAGTGGCCGGCTATCGTAAAGCTCTCGATTGGATTCACAAGAAGTATGAAAGCTTGCGGATCACACCTGATACTATTAAACAGCTTCATCGGTTTTGCCGCGGAGAATCTTGGGACGCGGGCAAGTTCAAAGAAAAAGACAATGATATTATCCGTAAACATCCAGACGGCCGCGTTGAAGTCGTTTTTAAACCGGTCAGCGCGCAAAAAACTCCAGAGATGATCGAACAGTTATGTTTGACATATGAAAACGGTTTGGCTCAGTTAAAATATCCGCCTCTTTATGCGGTTGCCTGTCTGGTTCTTGATTTTTTAAGCATTCACCCCTTTAGGGATGGTAACGGCAGGGTATCACGCCTGTTGACGTTGCTTGCTTTGTACCAACAGGGCTTTGTGGTTGGCAAATATATCAGTCTTGAGCGAATTATTGAACAGTCAAAGGAAAGCTACTATGAAACACTCAATAAAAGTTCTCAAAGATGGCATGAAGCCGAACATAATGGGATGGCGTGGTTTAATTATTTTTTAGGGACAGTTTTGAGTGCATATAAAGAATTTGAAGAACGCGCTGGCAACCTTAAGCCAACCCGGGGCATAAAAACGGAAATTGTGGAGTCGGCGATTAATAGACAATTTAGTGAATTTAGTATGTCCGACATTGAAAAAGAATGCCCGAATGTAAGCCGTCCTATGATCCGTGTGGTACTGGAGGATTTAAGGGCCAAAGGGAAAGTAGAGGTTTTAGGCATTGGCCGCAGTGCCCGCTGGCGTAAACGTGATAATAGCCGTAAAACGTGATAATAAACGTGATAATAGCAGCGTTTTACTTAGGGTACTTTATATGTCCAGGCGAAATTAATACCATTGACTCATAATTAGATATTACCCGTTAGGCTGGGAAGATTGAAGAACTACAAGAACTGGCAAAACCGTGAAAAACGTGTATACTCATTAATGAAGCCTCCGCTATACCATAATATAGACCCAGGCGGGAGTGTGAGGCTGACAACCGGCAGTTTAAAAGGCAAGGGGATTTAAATTATATGTCCATTATACCCACGCCTCAAGTCTTCAGGACGTTCGTTCTGGCGCTAGCCCTAGTTGCGGGCCTCTCTGTTCCGGCGCTGGCCAATAATATCTCTGTTAGCAATATTAGTCTTTTCCAGGATCCCACTACACATACTGTAGCGGTTCAATTTAATATTTCCTGGGAAAATTCCTGGCGAGACGCTACTAATTACGATGCGGCATGGGTGTTTCTTAAATATTATAATTACATGGCTAAAACATGGAACCATGCCACCCTTAAATGCACAGGCTCCACTGATTCGTCAGCCAGTAATTCTAATTCTTCTCTTACCTCTAGTTCATGCGGTTTTTCACCAGGGACAGGGACGGTTATAGATATTAATATTCCCTCGGATAATAACGGGGTGGGGGCATTTTTGCAGAGGCACTCTGCATCTACAGGAGGAACCCTTTCGACCACAAAAGTGAAGCTGGTTTGGGATTATGGCCATGATTTATTAGTTGGAGACCCCGATACATATGCAGCTAACGCTAACATACAAGTGATGGCCATTGAAATGGTTTATATACCTGCAGGCGATTTTAAATTGGGTTCTGGCGCTGCTAGTGGAAGTTCTAATACCGCTTCCACTACCACTAATCCTACGGAGGATAGATCGTTTTACGATACTGTCGCTTCCGCTTCCATTTCCCCCTCCGTTTCCACTACTCCTTATTCAGTGACCTCAAGCACTGCCGCAGATAGCTTAGTCTTTACTAGCCCAAACAATTTTTTTAGTAGTAAGCTAAATGCTGGTGGTCCAATAGCATCAGGAACATCGGCAGCTAATGGCACCCTGGTTCAAGGATTTCCAATAGGATATAAAGCTTTTTACATGATGAAATATGAAATCACCCAAGGACAATACAAAGATTTTCTCAATACATTGACCAGAACCCAGCAGGCATCCAGGGTGGCTTGTGTGGGGGACAATCAATTTTCTATGACTTTACAAGCCTGTAGCACCACTACACCATCAAACAGAAACGGTATCCGTACCACAGATCCAAATGGTTCTCCGAACCCATATGTTTTTATTTGTGACTTGCATACTGATGGGGATAATACCAAAAATGGCCGGTGGATTGCGGCTAATTTTTTAAGTTGGTTAGATCTTGAATCCTATACGTCCTGGGCTGGCTTAAGACCCATGAGTGAATTTGAATATGAAAAGGCAGCTAGAGGCCCTAGTACTCCAGTTAAACTTGAGTACGCTTGGGGTACAATACAGATTGTTCAGGCTACTTTGAATGCCGGTCTAGCTGGGACTAAAGACGAAATATCAGATGCGGCTGGAACGTCGCTGGTGGGGGTGAGTAACTACGACACTACCGTAAATGGTCCCATGCGTTCAGGTTTCGCTGCTGTTGGTTCTAGGGTTCCTTCAGGAGGGTCCTATTGGGGAGTTATGGATCTTTCCGGTAATGTCGCGGAAAGAGTTGTGCCAGTTCAACAGGGAGGCATCAACCCTGGTTTCGGACGAGGTTTTAAAGATGTGAATGGAAACGGGGCATTTATATCAAGCGATTCAGAAGCGATGACGTATTTCTGGCCAGCGACAAACAACATCGCTAGTAACGGCTGGCGGGGTGGTGCTTGGGATGGAAACCCACAAGTTACTTCAGACACCGCCACTACCTATAATTATTTTTTGCGGACTTCATCTCGTACAGGGGTAAGCAACGCTAGTGATATGTCTCCTCGAGCGGCAGGTTATGGCGGTCGCGCTGTGAGAACTGCTCCATAATAGGTGAGGGTATGTATAAAAAAACGTCAATTTTAATACTAGGGTTTAGCCTGATGTGCTGTGTGCAGGCATGGGCGGCAATTTTTGGTGGCGGCAGCGGCAGCGGCTGGGATGGAGACAATGGATCTATTCAGAGCTCAACGCCTCCCAATAAGCTTGCTTTTACTACTTTTCCCAGCGGAACTTTATATCCGGGAACTCAATTTAACATAACAACAACTGTAGAAGACATCAATGGAAGCGCCAATTCCAGCACGCAGGCTTATAATTTACCTATAGCCTTAAGCGCTACTGATAGCGGTGCAGTTACTATTTTTGATACAAATAACCTTTCTTTACCTGCTGACACAAGTACCTCAAGTGCGTCTGTCACATACAGCAATGGGGCTGTAAATTACACTAATATTTATATTGAGAAACAGGGGAGTTTTACATTGTCTGCTACAGAGACCTCTGGCAATCACTATCTTGCTTCGGCAACACAACTGAATTTTACTATACAAAATCCAATTGCAATTACTCCTCCTCCTGCTGGGTTTTTCGTGTCAGGGATCAATGATCCAACCCAAGGAATTACCTGGTCTGACTGCAGAAACGATGCCAGTACGTGTCCTAATACGATGCCTTGCGGTGTGGGTGGTTCAACTTGTTCTGTCCAAGCACATCCTTATACCTATGTTGTTTCTTCCCAGGGTTCTTCTAATAATGTGAATGCAGCAGGCGTTACCGGAGGGACACCGTTCTATGCGTGGGCACCGCCCTATGCAGCAAGTACCTATAACATAACACTTAAAGTAGCTGATACAGGCTCTGGAGATCAGAGCACTTATCAAGCGACATCGAATTCTATTCCCGTATATACGCCGTCGCTTAACATTTCTGATCCAAGCCCAACCACTTTTAATGCCGGCTCAACCTTCAGCCTTAACGTTACTGTCAAGTATAATAATGGCAGCAATCCGCTTCCTACAGCAACAGGGGCGCAAGACAGCATTACCTTGCAATTATGTGACTCTAAAGGCCAAAACTGCGGCAGCACGAGTTTTTCTGGGCCAACAACACCAATAGCAATGAACGCTTCGGCAGGAGTGGCCTCATTTACCGGTTTGTCTATTACTAACCCAGGTTCTTTTAAGATATGTGCCGCAGACGGCAATACCAGTATTGCCGCCGCTTGTACTTCTCCACTAACAGTGATTTCGCATTTTTCAAACGTGTCAGTGCCAAGCACTATTTATGTAGGGGATTCTGCGACCATTACTTGGAAAAGCGATGCAACGGTGTCTGGTACAAAGTTGAAACTTTTTACGAATGGAACCCTTATTAATTCCCCCATCGCAACAGGCATAACCTCTACGTCTTCCTCCACCTATTCATGGACGGCGACAGATAATATTGCTTCCACGGCCTATATACAGGTTTGTCAATCAGATGATACACAGTGCGTCCAGTCAAACACTTTTAAAATTCTTCCTAAGATAACCATGTCATCACCTACAAGCAGTACATCGTGGGTTGCTCTTGATCCGGCTCAAAACATTACCTGGACATATACGGGAACCGTTAATAGCTGGCAATTGGCGTATGCAACATCGACAAACGGGGGAAACACCTGGAGTGTATTCACCACATTTACTCCTTCGGCATCACCGACGTGCTCTTCTAACAGTTGTACTTTGAACTGGTCGAATGTTCCAGATATTATTCATGCCGTATTTTCGGGCAATGAACAGAAATATAATAATATTAAAGTCAAGATCCAAATCGCTGATGGTCAGCACACATCATTTAACCCATTGGTCTCCCAAGCTTCCAGTGGTTTTATTGTCAAATACTATCCTATCACATGGAAGGTTTTGGATCCCACAGGTTCTGGCATTACTTCTGGATTGGGGGTTTTAGAATCTCCAGGAAGTTGGATTGTTGACCCCGAAATTCCTAACAATGGTTTGAGTTCAGGATTTGTTCGTTATTATCCATATTCTTTAGGGTATCAAACAACGTGGAGAACCACAACTTCAAGTCAATATAATGGAAACACATATCCTACCAGCGGCACTTGGAATGCGGATTCTGATAATAAGACAAACACGGTAACCTTATATCCCAAATCTGCTACCTTTATTCCTTATTCTAATTTTACTTACGATTCTTCAGCCAACAATAATAGCGGGGCAGCTACGATTAATTGCTGGCTTCAGAGTTCAACGGGGTTGAACAAGGTAACGGATTATATTGCAGGAGATGCATGTACGGTAACAATTAAAAATGCTATTAATTCAAGTAGCGATCAGATTCTTACGTCCAGTAGTCCTAACAGTGATGGCGTATTTACAATCAATTGGGATTTAAGTAACGTTAATAAAAACTCCACTTACTATGCCCTAACTAGAATTACTCACAATAGTACTTCCTTTTATAGCAATACAAGCTATGACCTGGCTGGCCCTAGTATATTGAATTCCGTCCAGGGGGTTGCAGGCGTCAACTGGACCCAAGTGGGAAATCTCGGCAGCGCCGTTGATCAAATAAACACTAAAGTCGCTACCATCTCCGATCAAGCATCTGCCAACCAAAATCAGACGATAGGGGCTCTTAATACTGTTGATACTCATGTACAGACCGTTGGTTCAAACGTTGATTCTCTGACC
>JACQCF010000024.1 GCA_016201795.1 Candidatus Omnitrophota bacterium
CAGCGTTAGTTTTTATCGCTATGAAGTTGATACCTAGAAAACTTTTAGCGGAAATAAGGCAGACGGAATATTCAAAAAGTCTACTTTAACAAAACGTCCACTGGATTGGGGAAGGTCAACAGATATTATTGATTGCATACCTAAAATGCTAAAAAGGATGTATCAAGGGTAAGGATTTATGTCAAACAAGAAAATTGTAGAAGAGCTAGATTCGAGTTTATACGATAAAGATTTTTATTTTCATTGTAATGATGGTTTCGAAGAATTTAAAAGAGGAGCACAGCTTTCTTTTGTTAAAAATCGTGCGTTGTCTCTTTTAGAAATAAATAAAGAAATAAAGTTTTTGGATATTGGTTTTGGAAGGGGAGAAATATTATTTCATTGTGCTAAATTAGGAGCCATGTGTTACGGTCTCGATTATTCGAACGATGCATTATCTATCGCCCAGGAACTGTTAATGGGTTGTCATGTAACGCTTATTCAATCGGATTGCTCTCCGCTTCCCTTTAAAGATAATACCTTTGACCGTATTCTTTTGGGTGACGTTATCGAACACCTTTCTTTTGATAAGGGCGTTCAGTTGATGAAAGAGATTCGTCGAGTATTAGCCCCACAAGGCATATTTATTTTGCACACCACCCCCAATGCTTTGTTTATGAAGTTAGTATATCCTGTATTAATTCATTGTTTACATAATAATATAAAGAGGGAAATCATTAATCATGTCACAATACAAAACAAAGTCCATTTGTACGAATACCATTTTTTTTCATTAAAAAGATTGGCTAAAATCTCTGGTATGAATGCCAAGGTTTGGATTGATGATGATATAACTCGCGCGGGAACATTTCGCCATCTCAAAAAATTGAACAAAAAACAGAAGGTTTTGATTTTTATTGTGAATGTTTTAAAAAAATTGTCCCCGATCAAGCTTTTATTAGGTAATGATATTTGGTTAAAATATGTTAAAAACGTATAAATTGAGAATCCATAAAATTTTTTATTATCGATCCCCCTATGTGTTTATATGGGTTATTACCGTAATTTTATTTTGTAACTTTATTTTAACTTTCCGTATGGTAATACGTAATTTTATGGACCGTGAGGATATTGCTGAGTCCTATCCCGGTATTGTTTTTTTGCCATTGAAGAAATATTTAAAGGAATTTAGTATCGTAGGATATTACACCAATACGATTTCTTCAAATCCATGGACGGATGTCAATGCCATGTGGGCATACCAGCAGGCGCAGTACGCTCTTTCTCCAGTTTTGTTGGATTTTAATAATTTAAATCATCAATTCATTGTTTTTAATGTCACCTCTGCCAAAGTTTTACTAGAAAAAATACAGGAAATTCAGGCTATTCCGATACTTGATTTAAAGAATGGGATAGCACTTGTTAAGAGAAAAAATCAATGATTTATTTAATACCGTTTCTTCTTTCTTTTTTTATAGGATATTTAATAATTACGCTCCTTAGAAAGGAAACCAGTTTTAATGACCCGTTATCTGTTTTTTTAGGGATGGGCTTAGGAATAGGAGTATCTTCACAAATTATTTTTTATGTATTGGTTTTATGCAATGGTCTTAATGTATTTGTGGTGATAAGTGTTCATTTTATATTGTTATTTTTTCTCTTTGCTCTTAGGATGTTTCGTCGCAAGCGGACGATTATTCCCCAGGCGTCTTTGAATAAAATAACTATTGTCCGTTTCTGTATTCTTTTCTCACCATTCATTCTTCTATTAATATTTAATGCATTTAGCCGTCCTTATGGAGATTGGGATGCATGGTCGTTATGGAATTTTCGGGCTAATTTTCTTTTTCGAGCTCAAGAGCATTGGAGAGAGCTTTTCTATTACGGACTTCAAGGGAATCACCCTTGGTTATTGCCATTTAGTATTGTTTGGGGATGGAGTTTTATCGGCTATGAGCATTTTATGATACCTATTATGTTTTCGATAATATTGACGATATCCACGGTAGGGATATTGATTTATGGTTTAAATCAATATATAGATTCTAAAAAATCAATATTGGCTGGTTTTTTCTTATTATCAATTCCATTCTTTATTCAATACTCAACGAGCCAATATGCGGATATAGTTGTTACTTACTACCTACTTGCGTCTATTATTTGTTTGTTAAGAACTATGAGGACTACTCTAAGATCAGAAGCATTTTTAACAGGAATTTTTTTAGGATTATTAGGTTTCTCCAAAGACCATGGTATTTTATTGGCATTTTTATTGCTGATGCTATTTCTGATATATCTTATCAATAATCGTCTTTTTTTTCGTTTAGGGTCATTTTTATTTTTAGGTATTTTAGTGGCGATGCCTTCAGTGGTCTTTGTAAAAATATTGATGTCTTCTAATAAACATGACCTTGTTTATAAATTTAATCTATTTAATATTCTCATTCTTAATCGATGGTCTTTTATATTGAAATATGTTTTAAAAGATTTACTTTTTAATTTTTATTGGGGAGGAATTTGGACTATTTTTGTCGTAGCCCTGCTGGCCTATAGAAAATATTTTTTGAGAGAATTTATAATTCCTTTTGTATGTATGATTATTTTTTTAGGACTAATATTATTGGGATATGTTATCAGTCAGTTTGATGTAAATTGGTGTTTATCTACAACTTGGGATCGAATATTATTTCAAGTATCGCCTCTTGCAGTATTTATCATGTTTCATTTATTTCACGCTTTTGATAGTGCAATAAGTATTAGGAAAAGTGAATAATTTTTTTGGACAGGCTTTTGTATCTTTGATACTCTTGTTATTTTTTATTATTTTTTTATGTGTCGTCTGATACAACAAGTTCCTTCTATGTTGGATAAATTTTATCAATCCCTTACTGAAGACACCGCTTTAAGGGTTTTATCTTTAAGCGCTGCTATCTATGCTCTGTTATTTTCTTTGTGGTGTTATCTAAAATATATTAGCTTTGCCTATTATGATTTTGATTTGGCGATTCATGATCAGGTTATTTGGAATATCGGACGGGGTAGCGCGTATAGCTCTATTTTGGGAATCAATTTTCTTGGCAACCATATTCATTTCATTTCTTTCCTGATTGCTCCTATTTATAAAGTTTTTAATCACCCCCTGGCTTTATTATTTTTACAAACCATTGTTTTAGTGTTGGCTGTTTTCCCTCTGTATAAGACAGCAAAAATATTTTTGGGATACCGTTTGGCCTTGGTTGTGGGCATCATTTATTTGCTCTATCCGGGATTAGGGTATACCAATTTATTTGAATTCCACCCGACAGTATTTGCCACTTTTTTTCTTGCATGGATGTTTTACTATTTCTATCGATGCGAAACGGGATTGTTTGTCTTGTTTATGCTGTTGTCCATGCTGTGTCAAGAAAATATCGCGTTGATTATTATCGCTTTAGGAATTTATGGGCTATGCTCAAAAAGAAATAGGCTTTGCGCGTTGATTGCACTAGCATCAGGGTTAGTCTATTTTATCGTTTGTATAAAAATTCTTTTACCTTATTTCAATCGAGACACCATCCAATTTATAAGGATCTATGGAAAATTAGGAAACTCTTTCACAGAAATTCTTAAAACCATATTTACGCGCCCTTGGGAAGTATTTCACATTATTGTTCAACCCAAGAAGATACTGTACCTGAAAGATATTTTTTTGCCTTTGTCTTTTGTCCCTTTATTGAGCCCCTTGACTTTACTACCTTCTTTACCTTTATTGGCTCAACACCTTTTATCCCAACGTGGCAGTGAAATTACTTTATATTATCATTATACGGCGGAATTGATTTCACCGTTATTTTTAGCTTTTATTGGAGGTATAGCCAGAGCTCGGAATATTGTTTTTTTTAAAAGTAGGGAATGGTTTCTAACCGGAATCCTGTTACTGATGGCTTTAATAAGTAATATTATATTAGGTCCTCATTTTGCTTTCTTTAAACAATACAAGACTCTTATACCGGATTATCGAGATGCACAAAAGGTTATGTTGATCAACAAGATTCCTCAGGACGCCTCTGCCGTTTCCACTTTTGAATTTTTGTCTCATTTATCCCATCGAACCGATTTATATTCTTTTCATCATGTTTATTCAGGATTTTTTACCTTATCCATGAAGCCGTATCATCTACCAGGTGATGTTCAATATGCTCTGATCGATTTCGATGATTTCCTCACGTTCAGAGGATTTTATGATCTTTATAATTATCAGAAAATTGACGAGTTTCTTAAGCAAGGACGATGGGGCGTATTGGATGTGACAGATACCATGGTGTTATTTAAAAAGGGCATCGCAGATCAGCATCCCTTATTTACTTTTATAGAAGATTTCGTTAAACCTTCACAACAAGTTTCTTTTATTATTGATGACCGATTCCAATGGTACGGTTATGATTTTTATGAACAGCCGCAACATATTCGTCTTGTTTTCTATTGGAGGCCACTAAAATCAGTAAATAAAGATATTAATATATTCATAGATTTTATGGATCAAGAGGGGGAAGTTGTTTATAGGCAATACCGTCCTTTGTGTTATAGAATATGGCCGACTCAAGCATGGAAAAAGGCCCAAAATATTCAAGAATATCAATACATATCTATTCCTCCCCATTTGCAGGGACACATCAAGCGTCTGATGGTTGGTTTTTATGATTACAATACAGGGCAAAGACTTAAAACAACTTCTAAAGATTTTTTAGGCAGAATTGAGATAGGGCCGATTAACAAGGCGATGGAGGCGTATGTCCAGTAAAGTATTATGTAATTTGTGCGGATCGGATCATTACAGCGTTGTTTACGATACGCTGGTCAAAGGGCAGGAGAATAATTTTAGCGATTCCTATAAAATTACGGATCACTCCGTTAATTTAGCGGTAAAGATAGTTAAGTGCTGTAAATGTGGCTTAGTTTATATGAACCCCAGGCCCGCTCGCGAGAAAGTCCTCTCTAATTATACTCACATGGTGGATGATTTTTATCTACAAGAGGAAGCTGGTCGGCGGGAATCTGCGCGTTCTATTTTGAAGTACCTTAGGAAAATAAAAAAAACAGGGCGAATTCTGGATATAGGATGCGCCACCGGCTTTTTATTGGATGAAGCCTGTAAACAAGGGTGGGAAGTTTACGGGGTTGAGCTTTCAAGCTGGGCTGTTGATTATGCACACAATAAATTACAGTTGCCTAACATTACTCAGGGGCTATTGAAAGAGGTAAATTATCCCGATAACTTTTTTGATGTAGTTGTTTTAAAAGATGTCATCGAGCATCTTATAGACCCGAAAGCCACCCTGGAAGAGATAAGGCGTATCTTAAAACCTACGGGGATTATTTGTTGCAACACTCCGGATATTGATAGCTTGGTCAGCAAAATATTAGGGGCAAAATGGTGGGGGATTAAACAATCCCACTTGTTTTATTTTAACAAGTCTAGCCTGAATAAATTGTTTGAAGTCACGGGTTTTGTTCCGTTGAAAATACGTTCCCATGCCAGGACATTTACTCTGGGCTATTGGATCTCTAATTTGCTTTCTTATAGGCCCACATTGAGATTCATTCAATCTTTTTTGGATCAAAGGCCACCTTGGGCCAATAAATTGATCCGTGTTGATTTGGGGGATCAGGTGGAAATTTTTGCTCGCAAAAGCCGTCAATTGAAATATTTGCACGAGCTGGAGCGGCCCGAAGAAGGAAATGTTCAAAAGCAGCCCATGAAAGTGTGTGTTGTTCTTCCCGCTTATAATGCGGCCAAAACATTGCCGCAGACCCTTAAAGACATCCCACGGGATTTGGTCCATGAAATTATTTTAGTGGATGATGCCAGCTGTGATAATACCGTTGAGGTGGCACGTCAGCTAGGCTTAAAAGTTTTTGTTCATGAGAAAAATAAAGGGTATGGGGGCAATCAAAAAACTTGTTATAAGAATGCCTTGGAATCGGGTGCGGATGTAGTGGTCATGCTTCATCCGGATTATCAATATGACCCCACAGCTATTCCTCAACTGATAGAGCCAATTTTAAAAGGAAAAGCAGATGCCGTTTTCGGTTCCCGGATGATGAAGGGGGGAGCTTTGGAAGGGGGGATGCCTTTATGGAAACATAATGCTAATATTTTATTAACAGCTTTGGAGAATGTCGTTTTGGGAATTTATTTGACCGAATACCACTCAGGCTTCAGGGCCTACAGTGCCAAATATTTAAGTCAGGTTAATTTTGAGGCTAATTCGGATGGTTTTGTATTTGATACAGAAATTATTGTTCAAGGGGTGGCCCAATATATGCGTTTTGAGGAAACTCCTATCCGAACTAGATATTTTGATGAGGCCTCTTCCATTAAACTATGGCCTTCTATCCTATATGGTATGGGGATTTTAAAAACACTGGCGAAGTATTTTCTTCATACCCACGGCATTGAGTTTAAACAATTCAAATAATAAAACTTATAAATGCCGCTCAATCATTCCAGTCAGTTTCTCTATTTGAGAGTTGAGCTTACCTGGCTGACGACCAAAGCAAATTCCTTGCGCTTCATACATGGCCACTTGATGGGTATTTACATAACGCTGTTTAATCGCTTCTTTAGTTTCCATGTAACGGACTTGACCACCGCTGATACCGGCAACAGTGACGCCGGTGATACCTTGGTTTAAGAGGATAAAAGCGCCGGCGCCGATTTCTTTGCCGAAATTGACGTCATAAGCACTAGAATGTCCGCAGCGCACCAAATGGCCGGGGGTGACCGCGCGTACCTCGGGGATTTCATTGATACCTTTGACATACATGCCGGTTTTTTTCATTAAATCCGCAATGGCGCTATCGGCTTTTAAACGTTTGGTCAATTGCTGGCAGACATAATTGCCGGCACCCGCCAAACGCTTATGACCGAAAGCATCCTCCGGCGAATTTTCATCGACAATGTCGGCGCCGCTGGCATCTTTAATTCCTTCGGCAACAACCATCAAATAAGCGCCCGCGCGTACATCGGAGTTCATGATGCGTTTGAAATAACGCGTTTTCATGTGTTGATACAGCACATCGAAATCGCAGGGAATTTCGGGGATGATAATGGCATCCGCATCTGCGGCAACTCCGCCGCGAAAGGCCGTATGTCCCGCATAACGGCCGAAGACTTCCAGGACAAGGATACGGTTATGCGTATAGGCCGTTGTTTTTAAATCTTCCAGGAAAGCGGCAATGCGGTTGATGGTGGAATCCGCCCCGACGGAATAAGTTTGCAAATCCAAATCCATCGTTTTAGGTGCGTGCACGCATTTAATGCCGTGTTCGGTTAAATCCACCATGACGCTGCCGGAATCATCGCCGCCGCTGATGATCAGCCCCTCGAGCTTAAATTTATCCATGCCCTGCTTGATGCGCTGGTATTTATGGGGATCTTCAATTTTTTTAACTTTGACACGCGAATGACCGGCTTGCGATCCTGCCAGATTAGCATCGATTTTGTCAATATACTCATCGGTTAGTTCCGTGAGTTTATCGAAGTCAATGAGGTTATAAAGGCCGGCATAGCCGTGGGGAATAATAAAGCAGCAAGCGCCCATGGAGCGGGCCATCGAAGCTGCTCCTTTGATGACGCCGTTAAGGCCCCCGCAATCACCGCCGGAGGTGATAATACCAATGCGTTTCATAGAGAACTCCTGGTAACAATAAGGTTTGAAAAGCGCTTAGAAGGTAATAAATTAGCATAAACATAGGGATAAATCAATCAGGGTGATTTTTTTCATTTCGTTGGCCAGGAAAGAGGTTATAGAATAGACTATATAAATAAAGTGGTTCATTCGAGAGACTGTCTATTTATAAATTTAGAAAGGATATTGTATGAAAGGAATTATACTGGCGGGCGGAAAAGCAACTAGACTTTATCCGGTCACCAAGGGGGTGTGCAAACAGCTTCTTCCAGTGTATGATAAACCACTCATTTATTATCCGTTATCGGTTCTTATGCTGGCGGGTATTCGTGACATTCTTATCATTTCTACTCCTAAAGATATTTCGAATTTCCAGTATCTTTTTGATCACGGGAGGCAATTGGGTTTACACATTTCATACAGAATCCAACCTGAACCCAAAGGCATAGCACAAGCTTTATTAATTGGGGAGGAATTTATTGGCACCGATCAGGTTGCTCTTATTTTGGGAGATAATATCTTCTACGGAGATAAACTTGGCGAAGTGCTGCGGCAGGCCATGACTTATAAAGATGGCGCCACTATTTTTGGGTATAAAGTCACGGACCCGCAACGCTACGGTGTTATTAGTTTTAATAAACGTGGTCAGCCAGTCGCCATCATTGAGAAGCCTAGCAATCCGCCCTCAGACTGGGCTGTGACAGGTCTTTATTTTTATGATTGCCGGGCGGTTCACATTGCAAAGAAATTAAAACCGTCGACTCGTGGGGAGTTAGAAATAACGGATCTCAACCAATATTATCTCAAGGAGAAAAAGTTAAAGGTCAAGTTATTAAGTAGAGGGTTTGCTTGGTTAGACACAGGAACTCATGATTCACTCATGGACGCCTCATTATTTATAAAGATTATCGAGGAGAGGCAAGGTTTAAAAATCGGTTGCATTGAAGAGATTGCATTCCGGATGGGTTTTATCACAAGACAGAATCTTCTCAAACTTTCTTCTTCAGTGAATACCACTTATGGTTTTTATTTGAAAAGGATTGCTGGTTATGAAAAGTAAGATACTTATTTTAGGTGGAGGATATATTGGCTCCAGGCTGGTGCAAGAGCTCGGGTGCCCGGTCTCTACTAAAAAAATTTTATGTTATGAAGATATCCTGGCAGAAGTGAAAAGGTATCAACCACGTGTACTTATTAATTGCGTGGGTCATGTCGGTAGGAATAATGTTGATGATTGCGAACGTGATATGAATAAAAGTTTGTTAGCCAATACTTTTCTGCCCATTTGGCTTGGCGAGATAGCTTTTAGAAATGTCATCAAGCTGGTGCACATCAGTAGCGGATGTATCTATCATTATAATTATAAATGGCAGAAGCCAATTGCAGAGGAAGAAACCCCCGATTACTATACATTATTCTATAGTAGAACAAAAATATACGCGGATTCTGTCTTAAACTCGTTGTCTCAAAGATGCAATATTTTGATCGTTAGAATCAGAGTTCCATTGGATATTTACCCCCATCCACGCAACATTTTAACTAAATTAATTAACTACAAACGAATTATTGATGTGCCCAACTCAATTACCTATATACCGCATTTTCTTAAAGCATTGAGATATTTGATTGATAGGGATGCCAGGGGGACTTTCAACGTCGTTTGTAAAGGTGGACTAAGATACCCTCAACTCCTGGATGTTTATAAGAAGTATTCTCCGGGTTTTGAGTATGAAGTCATTCCTCTGAAAGATTTAAAACTTAACAGAACCAATCTGATATTATCGACGAAAAAATTAGAAAAAACAGGATTCGAAGTTTCCAAGATCACAGAGGTTTTAGAAGAATGCGTAAAAAAATATATAAAATTTTAGTTACCGGTGGAGCAGGTTTTATCGGTAGCGAATTTGTACGTCAGGCCGTGAAGCAGGGCCATCAGATGGTAGTGGTGGATAAACTTACCTATGCGGGGGATTTGGCTAGATTAAAATCAGTTCAAGGAAAATTTGTATTTTATAAAACGGATATCGCTGATTTACAGAAGGTAATGATTATCTTGAAAAAAGAACGACCACGGGCTATTGTACATTTCGCCGCCGAGAGTCATGTGGATCGCAGCATTCTTGATGCTTCGGAATTTGTTTATACTAATATTGGAGGGACCCAACAGCTCTTGACCGCTAGTCGGGAAATGGGGATAAAAAGGTTTATTCACGTCTCCACCGATGAAGTCTACGGTGAAATCAGCCGGGGTAAGTTTAAGGAACATTTTCCTCTTAATCCCAACTCACCTTATTCGGCAAGCAAGGCCTCTGCCGATTTTCTGGTGAAAGCCTATATCCATACCTTTGGGTTTCCAGCCATCATTGTTAGGCCTTCGAATAATTATGGGCCTTGGCAGTTCCCGGAGAAATTTATTCCGGTTATTATTTACAAAGCTATTAAAAATCAAAAGATTCCGGTTTACGCCAAAGGCCTTAATGTACGGGAATGGTTACATATTTCTGATTGTGCACGGGCCGTGTTAGCCACCCTTGAGTTGGGGCAAGAGGGTGAAATCTATAACATTGGTTCTGCTTTGGAGTGTAAGAATATTACCCTGGTTAAGATGATTCTTAAAATCCTCGCTCGATCTCAACATCTTATTACTTTTGTAAAAGATCGGCCGGGACATGATTTTCGTTATGCTTTAGATTCTCATAAAATACAAAATAATCTTTTTTGGAAACCTCATGTTGATTTTGAAGAGGGAATTTTTCAAACAGTGCAATGGTATCAAGAGAACTTTACGTGGCTTGAGAGGAAGGTTAAGTTTTTAGAAAACTACTGGAAGCAGATTTATAAACCAACTCATGAAGGTGAGCGTTAGACAAATCGATTGAAGTTAAAAATGGGCTATGATATATTTGGTTCCTCGATTTATTGCTGGCGTAGCTCAGTTGGTAGAGCAGCTGATTTGTAATCAGCAGGTCGGGGGTTCAAAGCCTCTCGCCAGCTCATTTTTGTTGATTTTTTAAGTTTTCGGGCAGTTACCCAAGTGGTCAAAGGGGGCAGACTGTAAATCTGCTGCGCTTGCGCTTCGGAGGTTCGAATCCTTCACTGCCCATTGCATTGTTTACTGCGGGAGTAGTTCAGTGGTAGAACTCTAGCCTTCTCCCGCCTTTCTGAGATCATTTTTATTGTAGGCGGGATCCCGCCTACCACAAAAAATAATAGAATGGCGGGACAAGCTGTTGACGCGGGAGTAGTTCAGTGGTAGAACTCTAGCCTTCCAAGCTAGTAGCGACGGTTCGATTCCGTTCTCCCGCTCCAAGATTTTTATGATGGTATCTTTCGCAGAACGCCTCAAACGTCTTTTAGCCAATGACTTCTTTGCCGCTTTTCTGTTTTTAATTGCCTACCTGTGTACCCATAGTTACATTTACGGTTGGGACGATCAGCACCTGGAAGTGCCACTTCTAAAACACCTCATTGATCCTTCCCTTTATAAAGGGGATTATTACGTTGAGAGTTTGGCCAGGCATTTTTCCTCTTATCTTTATCCTGTTTTAGCTAAATTTATAACCGTTGCGCAGGTTCCGGCCGCTTATTTTATTTTGTTTTTAACAGCGCGTTTCTTCATATTTTTTTGGTTGTATAAACTCTGGCAGCTGATTTCCAAAGATAAATTTACCTCTGCCTGCGCCATTTTGATGTTTATGGTGCTGGGCCGTACCGAGGAGTTTCTTTACCGTACCTTTTCGCATCAAATCGCGGGGGAGTGCCTGATGTTTGCCGGAATTTATTTTTTTTATAAAGAACGCTTCATGCTGGCGGCGCTTATTTTCGGTTTGGGGGCCAATATCCACGGTCTTTACAATTTGTTTCCCATGCTTTATATGCTGGTCTTTTTGTTGTTTTTTCATCCCCGGCGATGGAGTATGGTTTTAAAGACGGGATTGATTTTTATTATTTCTTGTTTACCGTTCTTACTCTGGCAGATCCCGAACTCTTGGCATGATAAGTTAATCGGTGCGCCGGTGCCGGTCAGTGAATGGCTTGCGTTGTATCGGAAACAGTGTCCAGAGAATTTCTTATTTTGGAACATACCTTGGCCTGAAGCTCTGGGCCATCCGTCTTTCATACTCCAGAGATTGGAGCCCTATCTTTTTTTAATCATGGTGTATGTTTTTCTTTTAGTTGTTTATCCCCCTTTTCGAGGGGATCGAAAGACTCATGTCGTGGTGATGACAGCATATGCACTCATTGTTATTTCCTGTGTTTTTACCTATTTGATTCCCAGCCGTTTTGTTTTGGATTTGTGTTTGTTGCGCAATCAACAATTTGTCCGTCTTCTTCTAATGGGCTATGCAACCATTTGGGCTGTCCAGACGGTTAAGCAAGCCAATCCCCGGCGGGCTTTTGCGGGGGCTTTGTTATTTCTTTTGATAGGATTCGCGGGGTGGAGTTTCTTTGTTATTAAGCTTCAGAACAACGGGTGGGTCATTATGGCCATGGCGGTGGTGTTCGGTTTTTTAAGTTTGAGACGATGGCCAAGGCTGGAGCTTTATTTACGACGGGCTTTGATTATCATTCCTCTTCTTGGCGCCTTTATCTCATTTTGTAAATTTCATTACGATTATCTTCAGGTCAAAAATCATGGGACTGGTTTCTGGCAATTGCAGCGCAATTGGGAAGATATGCAGCGCTATGTGCGCGAGCATACCCCCAAGGATGCGATGATTTTAGCTCCGATTAATATGGACATGGGGGGCTTTCGGATTCATAGCGAACGCAAAGTCGTCGTCTGTATTCGTGATTGCGGGGTTGGCGGTTTTGATTACGGGGCTCTTGTGGAGTGGGATCAACGTATGCGGGACATGAAAGATTTTGTCGTTATAACTAATCATTCGGTGGTTCCGGCGGTATTGACGGCGATCCTCAAATATAAGGTGGATTATATTGTGTTTATGAAGTATTATGAGCCTCCAGGAAATATTTCGGTTTTAAAGAAAATGTACGCCAATGAAGCTTTTTCTTTATTTAAGGTAATGGTGCACCCATGATCAAAATTAAAACCATTTCTATTATCGGCGACGGCGGCTGGGGAACAACGCTGGCTATTCATTTGGCCAAGAAAAAGTATCCTGTCCTTCTCTGGGGAGCTTTCCCTGATTATATAGCCCAGGTGGCCAAAGCCCACGAGAATAAAAAATTCCTCCCTGGTTATCGTATTCCCTTATCCGTCGCCTTAACCGCTGATATTCATCGCGCTCTTCAAGGGGGGGATTTGATTGTTTTAGCCTGTCCGTCACAATATTTAATGAACGTGCTTGGTAAGATCAAAACCACCCCCTATCAAGGCAAAGTTTTTCTAAGTGTGATTAAAGGTATTCATCCGGTTTCCTTCAAGCGCATGTCGCAGATTATTAGAGAAGAGTTAGGTGCTGTTGATTTGGCGGTGCTATCCGGACCTACGATTGCCGGGGAGGTGGCGGCAGGACTGGCCACCACCGCGGTCGTAGCCTGCCTTCAGAGCTCTTTGGCTGGCCAAATTCAAAAAATTTTTCACACCTCGTCTTTTCGTATTTACACCAACAATGATGTTATCGGTACAGAAATCGGCGGCAGCATCAAAAATGTGATTGCCATTGCCTGCGGTGTTTGCGACGGATTAGGATTAGGGAGCAATGCCAAGGCGGCTTTATTAACCCGAGGTTTGGCGGAAATCACACGGTTAGGCATAGCCTTAGGCGGTAAGAAAGAAACTTTTTATGGATTGACCGGATTGGGGGATTTGGTGACCACCTGCATCAGCCCTCAAAGCCGTAACCGCAGCGTGGGGGAGGCTTTAGGCAAGGGGCGTAAAATTAAAAGTATTTTGGGTCCTATGTCAATGGTCGCTGAAGGAATAGTCACTTCCAAGGCGGTTTATCGTCTAAGTCGCAAAATGCGTATTCCCATGCCTATTGGGGAACAGGTCTATAAGATTATTTTTGAAGGCAAGAATCCCCGTAAAGCCATGGCGGATTTAATGACCCGCCAGCCCCGTACAGAGGCCTGAGGCCTTCTACCCGAAAAAATTTGACAATTGCTCGAAAAATGTTATATTTTAACACCTGCTTGTCGGCAGACAGGGTAGGCAGGTTCTTTAAAAATGCTTAAGTAAGGCAGTTAGCGATGAAAACGTATTTACCTAAAGTTAATGAAATCCAACAGAAGTGTTATCTTATCGATGCCAAAGATAAGATTTTAGGCCGCGTGGCAGCTCGTGCTGCTTCTATTTTGCGTGGCAAGCATAAACGTATTTATACGCCGTTTTTTGATTGTGGCGATACGGTGGTGATCATCAATGCTGATAAGGTGCGTGTGACCGGCAAAAAGTTAACCGATAAAATTTATAGCCGCTATACGGGTTATCCAGGTGGCCGCAGGCAAGTGACTTTAGGCAATATGCTGGCCAAACGTCCGGCTGCGGTATTGGAGTTGGCGGTTAGCCGTATGATTCCCAGCGGCCCGTTAGGTTATAAACAAAAAGGAAAATTAAGGGTTTACGCGGGCGATAAACATCCGCACGCCGCCCAGAAGCCAATAGTATTGGAAATCTAGCGTAGGGGCTTGATTAATCAAGCCCGTACAACTAAGGAGAAATATTCAAATGGTTGAGGTCGTCAAGTACGCAGGTACAGGTCGTCGTAAAAGTTCCGTGGCCCGGGTGGTGTTAACCCCGGGAGAGGGGAGTATTTTTGTCAATCAGCGTGATTTCGCGAATTATTTTCCTCGGGAAACGGACCGGCTTTCCATTTTAACTCCTTTAAAATTAGTGAATTTAGAAAAGAAATTTGATATTGCTGTTCGTGTAACCGGCGGCGGATCCACCGGTCAGGCGGGGGCTTTTAAATTGGGTCTTTCACGGGCGCTGCTCTCCTGCGATCCTCAGACAAGAGCTGTGCTGAAAAAAGCCGGCTGCTTAACTAGAGACAGCAGAATGAAAGAAAGAAAGAAGCCGGGTCAGAAGGGAGCGCGCCGTAAGTTTCAATGGGTTAAACGTTAATGAGGCCACAACTTATGGAACATAAGTTGTAAGGCCGAATTAATCCCGACCGAAGCGTCAGGATCCAAATAAACATAAATATAATTACAGCCTATCTCCCTTCACAAATGCGTTGACGAGATAGGCTTTTTTATTTATAGTACTTACTTCCGACGGAGAATATATTATATGAAAACAGATATGATGCGATGCGCCATTGTTGGCTTAAGTGGTTATACGGGAAAAGAAGTTTTTTCTCTTTTGCTTAATCATCCTCAGGTGCGGGTAAGTTATGTGGCAGCCCAAAACACCACGGGGCCGGTCTCTGGGATTTGGCCGGAGTTTCTCAACCGTACAAGCCTCGTTTGCCAAAAATTTAGCGTCAAAGAAACAGTTAAACACTCTGACATTGTCTTTTTAGCCTTGCCCCATACCGAATCCATGAAGATCGCGGGGGCTTTGCTCAAAAACGGCCTTAAGGTGATTGATTTAAGCGCGGATTACCGGCTTAAAAACACCCAGACCTATGAGAGTTGGTACGGCCATAAACATGTGGATGCTAAAAATATTCATAAGGCGGTTTATGGTTTACCAGAGCTTTATCGGCAAAAGATTAAGAAGGCTGGTTTTATTGCCAATCCTGGCTGCTATCCAACGGCCGCGATTTTGGGGCTGGCGCCTCTGGTGGCCACACGTTCAAAGTCCATTGCCTCTATTATTGTAGATGCCAAGTCGGGGGTTTCCGGGGCAGGGCGAAAAGCGTCGGTGAACCTTCTTTTTAGCGAGGTAGCTGACAATTTCATGGCCTACAAGGTTTTAAGCCATCAGCATACGCCTGAAATTGACCAATGCCTTTCGCAATTGGCCGGCCATGGTGTATCGGTACATTTTGTGGCGCATTTGTTGCCGATGGATCGGGGTATTTTAGAGACCATGTATGTGCAGCTTAAAGGTCCGCTCACGCTTAAGCAAGTGCACACACTGTATACGAAATTTTATAAAATTGAACCCTTTGTGCGCGTGCATCCGATGGGGGCGCAGCCGGAAGTTAAGAATGTGGCTCACACCAATTTTTGCGATATTGGTTTAGCCCTCAGCAACGATCAGAAGATGGTGGTTATTACCAGCGTCCTTGATAATTTGGTTAAAGGGGCGGCAGGACAGGCGATACAGAATATGAACATCATGTGCGGATTTCATGAGATTGAGGGCTTGTTATGAAGGTGATTAAAGGAGGGGTCACAACGCCTCAAGGGTTTAAGGCCAACGGCCTATCCGCAGGAATTAAACGTTCCGGTAAACCTGATTTAGGGTTGATTTTTTCACCAGTCCCTGCTGTCACTGCCGGTGTTTTTACGAAAAATTCCATTAAAGCCGCGCCGCTCATTGTCAGCATGAAGCATATCCAAAAAGGTATTGGCCAGGCGGTGCTGGTCAATAGCGGTAATGCCAACTGCTATACCGGTGAATTTGGTTTGAAATATGCGCAAGGATCAACGCAGTTGGTTGCCAAGTTTTTAAATATTAAGCCGACGGATGTCATGGTGACCTCAACGGGTATTATCGGCAAACAATTACCATACAATAAAATTGTTCACGCAGTACCGAATTTAGTGAAGGGTTTATCAGCCAAGGGCGGCGGAAAATTCGCGCGGGCGATTATGACGACGGATTTAAAACTTAAAGAAATAGCGGTTCGTTTCATCTTAGGGGGCAAGACAGTGACTATCGGTGCCTGTGCCAAAGGCTCGGGCATGATTGAGCCAAATATGGCCACCATGCTTGCCTTTATCACCACCGACGCGGCGATTTCTTTGAAAATGTTAAAGCTGGCCTTAAAGCGCGCCACAGATCAGTCGTTTAATAGTATTACCGTTGACGGCTGTATGAGCACCAATGATATGGTTACTATTCAGGCCAATGCTTTAGCCGGTCATAAGAAGATTGTTCACAGCGGTGCGGATTTTGGGAAGTTTTATAAGGCTTTGGAGTTGGTGTGCGTTGATCTGGCCAAGAAGATTGTGCTCGACGGAGAAGGGGCCACCAAGTTTATCACCATCAATGTTTCAGGCGCTGCCAGTCAGACTCAGGCGAAGAAAATCGCTAAGACCATTGCCAACTCGGCGTTAGTGAAAACTGCGGCATTCGGCAGCAACCCCAATTGGGGGCGGGTGGGTGCGGCGGTCGGTTCTTTGGGAATTCATAAGATCACCGAGAAGGATATGAAGATTTCTTTCAGCTCTTTCGATAAGAAAGATATTGCGATTAACGTTGAACTTAATTTGGGCAAGGCTAAAGCAACGGTTTATACTTGTGATCTTTCATATGAATACGTAAAAATTAATGGAGAATATAATTAATGGATCAGATTATTAAAAAAGCGTCAGTGCTGATTGAGGCGATTCCGTACATTCACGCGTTTCGTCGCAAGATTTTTGTCATCAAATACGGCGGCAGCATTTTGGATGATCCCAAAATTCGCCACAATGTTTTGCAGGACATTGTGTTTTTAAGTTATGTGGGTATTCGCATCATTATTGTCCACGGTGGCGGCCCGCATATTTCCGCGCGTATGAAAGAACAGGGTTTAAAGTCGGAATTCGTCAACGGCATCCGTGTCACCGACAAAGCCACTTTACAAATTGTGGGAGAAGAATTAGAAAAACTCAATGCGCAGATTGTGAAGGAAATCAAAGCCTTCAAAGGTGATGTCACCGGTCTTAAGGGTCAGGAGAATATTATTTTTGTTAAGAAAAAGAAAGCGGAGAAAGATTTAGGGTTTGTGGGCACCATTACCTCCGTCAATAAAGAGCATTTGGAATCGCATTTAGCCCAAGGGTGTATTACGGTGGTCTCGCCGATGGGTATGGCGGTTGAGAAGCAGCCGCATAATGTCAATGCGGATGAAGTAGCCGCTGCCATTGCCAATTCCATGAAAGCGGAGAAACTGGTGCTTTTAACTGATGTGCCAGGGGTCATGCGTGATTTGAAAGACATGAGTACATTGTTTTCAACCTTAACGTTGGCTGAGGTGGATGAGCTGATTAAAAGCGGGCTGATTGTCGGTGGCATGATTCCTAAAGTGACTTCCTGTGTGGAAGCGTTGCAAGGCGGCGGAGTGCATAAGACCCACATCGTCGATGCCCGTATGCCGCATGCGTTATTATTGGAGTTCTTTACCGATCAAGGGGTGGGAACACAAATAATAAAATAAAGGGTGTCTTTGCGAGGAGCGAAGCGACGAAGCAATCCTTTAAAAGATTGCTTCGCAAAAAACGCTCGCAATGACACAAACATATGACACAAGAAGAAATTTTTGACACATATAACGACGGCATTTTAAATACCTACGCCCGTCTACCGGCGATCTTCGTCAAAGGTAAGGGGTCTGTGTTGACGGATATCCATGGTAAAAAATATTTGGACTTTTTCCCCGGCTGGGGGGTGAGCAATTTAGGCCATTGTCATCCTAAGGTCATGGGCGCGGTACGGGATCAGATTGGTAAATTGATCCATATACCTAATAATTTGTATCACCCCTTTCAGGCAAAGTTAGCTAAGGCATTGATGAGGATTTCTTTTGGTGGCAAGATTTTCTTTTGCAACAGCGGGGCTGAGGCTATTGAAGCGGCGATTAAATTCACTCGCGCCTACGGGCAAGGTCAAAAATTTGAGATTATTACGACGATCAATTCTTTCCATGGACGGACTTCGGGGGCTTTGGCGGCCACCGGCCAAGCGAAACATCAAAAAGGTTTTGCTCCGTTTCTACCAGGATTTAAGACGGTAGCTTTTAATGATATGGGGGCTCTGAAGGCGGCCATGACCGACAAAACCGTGGCCATTATGCTCGAGCTTGTGCAGGGCGAGGGTGGCATTAACGTGGCCTCAAAAGAATATGTACAGACCATCCGCCAGATTTGCGATGAGAAGAAAATTCTTTTAATCCTTGATGAAGTCCAGACCGGCATGGCGCGCACCGGCGAAATTTTTGGCTACAAGCATTACGGCATTACGCCGGATGTCATGTGTTTGGCTAAAGCTTTAGGTGGCGGCTTGCCTATCGGCGCTATGATCGTCAAAAAAGAATTGGCCGATGTATTTAAGCCCGGCATGCACGGTTCAACGTTTGCGGGCAGCCCTTTGGTTTGCAAAGCGGCGTTAGGTGTTATTAAAGCCATTTACGCCGAGAAGATTTTGGCCAATGTCAAGAAAATGGGGCCGTATTTGGTGGGTAAACTCGAGGATCTGAAAGCCAAATATCCCATCATCAAAGAAGTACGGGGGCTTGGGCTGATGATTGGCGTTGAGTTGACTATTAATGGGGAGGATATATTCAAGGAGTGTTTTAATCGCGGCTTAATTATCAACTGCACGCAGGATAATGTGCTTCGGATTATGCCGGCCTTAAACGTCACCCGTCGACAAATTAATAAGGCCATTTATATTTTGGATGAAGCCATGGCTGCCGTGGTAGGACAAGAAAATAAGGTAAGTGTATGAAACGCGATTTAATTACCCTGTTGGATTATTCAAGCGTTGAAGTCTTAAGCCTGATTGATTCGGCAGATAAACTTAAAAAACAAAAAGATAAACTGCGTACGGATTTAAAAGGCAAGAGCGTGGCGTTGGTTTTTCAAAAGCCTTCGAACCGCACCCGCGTGTCTTTTGAAGTCGGTATTCATCAACTGGGAGGCCATTGCCTTTACTTGGGTCCGGATGAAATTAATTTAGGCAAACGGGAAAGCACGCACGATGTAGCTAAAACTTTGTCCCGTTATGTGCAGTGCATCGTAGCCCGGGTGTTTGACAATAAAGATATTGTCGAGTTAGCCCGGCATGCGGATGTGCCGGTGATTAATGCTCTTTGTGATTTGTATCACCCTTGCCAGGCGCTGGCGGATATTCAAACTATTCGCGAGCAGTTTGGCAAGTTTAAGGGCTTGACTTTGGCGTATGTGGGCGACGGCAACAATGTATTTCATTCGCTGATGGTTGCCTGCGTCAAGGTGGGGATTAACGTACGTTTTGCCGGGCCTCAAGGGTATGACCCTAATCCTGTGATTGTCAAACGTGCGCAAGAAGTGGCAAAAGCTAATCAATGTGTGATTGAGCCGGGGCGGGATTCCAAGGAAGCGGTGAAGGGCGCGCATGTGATTTATTCCGACGTGTGGGTGAGTATGGGCCAGGAAAAAGAAACAGCTAAGCGTATTAAAGACTTTGAGGGTTATCAAATCAACGGTGATTTAGTAAAGCTTGCGCATAAGGATTATATTTTTATGCATTGTTTGCCCGCGCATCGAGATTTGGAAGTCACGGCGGATGTCATCGACGGTAAACATTCGGTGATTTTTGACCAGGCGGAAAATCGTCTGCACGTACAGAAGTCAGTGTTGTTATATTTATTGAAAGGCCGTTCCTGATGGGACGAGCCTCGTTATTCCTTCTTAAAGGGAATAAGGAAAAATGACGGGAAAGGCAAAATGAAAAAGGTGGTTCTGGCGTATTCAGGCGGTTTGGACACATCATGCCTTATTCGATGGTTAAAGAATAAGGGCTATGAGGTCATTGCGTTCATGGCGGATGTGGGTCAGGGCAGCGATTTTAAATCCATCGAAAAACGTGCTTTAGCCACTGGTGCGTCCAAAGTTTATATTTTGGATTTGAAGCAAGAGTTCGTCAGAAATTACGTGTTCCCGGCGATTAAAGCCAATGCGGTGTATGAAGGCAAATATTTTTTGGCGACCGCCTTGTCACGTCCGTTGATTGCCAAGCATCAAGTAGCAGTGGCTAAAAAAGAAAAGGCAACGGCGATAGCCCATGGCAGCACGGGTAAGGGTAATGACCAGGTACGTTTTGAAGTGACGGCCAAAATTTTGGCGCCTCATCTGGAATTGTTAGCGCCTTTGCGCACATGGGAATTAAAAACACGCGGGCAAGAAATCGAATACGCGCACAAGCACAAGATTCCCATTGATGTCAGCAAAAAGAGCCCGTATTCGACGGACACTAACCTTTATGGCCGTTCCATTGAATGCGGTTGTTTGGAAAATCCTTGGGTTGAGCCGCCGGAAGAAATTTATGCGATGACCAAAAATCCGCTCAAGTGTCCGAATAAACCGGAATACGTCGAGGTAGAATTTGCCAAAGGCGTGCCGGTGAAAGTCAATGGCAAGGCCTATAAGCCGGTGGATTTAGTTATTAAATTGAATGAAATCGGCGGGCGCAATGGGATCGGGCGTGTCGACATGGTGGAAAACCGTCTGGTCGGGATCAAGTCCCGGGAGATTTATGAAAATCCCGCAGGCACAATTTTGATGACGGCCCATAAGGAATTAGAAGCCATGGTCTTGGATCGTGAGACATTGCATTACAAAGAGTTAATTTCTCCGCGCTATGCGGAATTGACCTATTACGGATTATGGGAAACACCGCTCAAACAGCAGTTGGATGCGTTTATCAATAAGACGCAAGAGCATGTCAGCGGTGTGGTGCGTTTGAAATTATATAAGGGAAGCTGTCATGTGGTCGGCCGCAAATCGCCGTATTCCCGTTACAAGGAAGAGTTGGCGACCTACGGTGACAAAGACATCTTTGATCCGAAATTATCCGAAGGCTTTATTCGGATTTGGGGAATGCCGTATTAAGGAGAAGCTATGAGTAAACTTTGGGGTGCACGGTTTGATAAGAAGTCTCATCCGCTGGCTGATCAATTTACCTTCAGCATTAGCTATGACTATCGTTTGGCCAAGTACGACGTGATTGGCTCCATCGCCCATGCGCAAATGCTGGGTAAGCAGGGGATTATTCCCAAAAGCGATGCGACCAAAATCGTCGCTGGGTTAAAGAAGCTGTTGGCGCAGATTAAGTCGGGTAAGTTTAAATATGACCCTAAAGCTGAAGATATTCATACGGATATTCAAAATCGGCTTAAAGGCCTTATTGGTAAACCCGCGGATAAGTTGCACACGGCGCGTTCACGCAATGACCAGGTTGTCTTGGATGTGAAGTTATATTGTTTGGATGAAATCAATGGGCTGCTAGTCGCCATCACTGGTTTGCAAAAAGCCATAGTGGGTTTTGGCAAGAAAAATCAGGAGGTGATTATCCCGGGCTATACGCATTTGCAAGCCGCGCAAGTGGTGTTGTTGGCGCATCATATGCTCGCTTACGTTGAAATGCTTGAACGCGACAAAACCCGGCTGCAAGGGTGTTTTATGCGGACGGACGTGACACCTTTAGGTAGTTGTGCTCTATCTGGTACGTCACTGAAAACGGATCGCGATTATATCACTAAGCTTTTGGGTTTCGCTCAAACCGCGGTTAATAGCATGGATGCGGTCAGCGACCGAGACTTTATTGTTGAGTTAATTGCCGATTGTTCTATGGTAGCTATGCATTTATCGCGGATGAGTGAGGATTTGATTCTGTGGGCGACGAAAGAATTCGATTTTATTGATATTGATGCTTCATTTTGCACCGGCTCATCCATCATGCCGCATAAGAAAAATCCGGACGTATTGGAATTGATGCGGGGGACATCCGGTAAAATTTTCGGCCATTTGACTGAAATCTTGGTTTTATTAAAGGGTTTGCCATTGGCCTATAATCGGGATTTACAGTTGGATAAGCCGCCGTTATTTGATACGGCGGAAACCACACAAAATATGCTTAGCGTTATGGCGGAATTATTTGCTAATTTGAAAGTCAAAAAGGACAAGGTAGCCAAGCGCATCCATGATGAGAGTTTCTTTACGGTGGATGTGATGGAGTATTTAATCAAAAAGGGCGCGTCTCATCGGGACGCCCACGATGTTTTAGGCAAAATGGTTAAGGAGTGTTTGGACAAAGGCATTGCCTTATCATCGTTAAGTACTGTTCGTTTAAAAAGTTATCACCCGTATTTTGCCGAGGATGTAAAAAAACTTTTCAATCCTCAAACGTCTGTTAAAATTAAAATTTCGTTGGGATCGACGAATCCTAATTTAGTTGCTCAACAATTACAACAGTGGAGTAAGAAATTACATGCATGATTTTCATTTTAAAAATAATGAATTATTTTGTGAGAACGTGAAGGTGTCGGCGGTCGCCAAATCCGTCGGTACGCCGTTTTATTTGTATAGTTACAAGACTTTAACGGATCATTTCTTAAAGATGCAGAGGGCTTTTGCAAGGATAAATCCAATGATCTGCTTTGCCATGAAATCCAATGGCAATTTGGCCGTCATTAAAAGTTTGGTGGATTTAGGCGCAGGCATTGATATTGTTTCCGTTGGTGAGCTTAAGAAAGCATTGCGGGTAGGGGCTGATTCTAAAAAGATTGTTTTCGCATCCGTCGGAAAAACCGAGGAAGAAATTGCCTTTGCCATCAAAGCAGGCATTTTGCTTTTTAACGTGGAAAGCGAGCCTGAGCTTTTAGAAATCAACCGCATTGCCAGGAGAATGAAAAGACAAGTGCAGGCGGCCTTGCGTATCAATCCCGATGTGCCGGCGCCGACGCATGAATATACCAACACTGGATCTTTAAAAAAGAAGTTTGGAATTGATTTAAGGACAACGAGGCAGATTTTTAGGTCCCAGAAGAAATATTCCAACGTTAAGATGAGCGGCGTGCATATTCACATCGGTTCACAGATTACTTCAGGGGGGCCGTTTGTCGGCGCTATCAAGAAGGTGGCAGCGTTTATTGATGACTTACGTGAGGAAGGAATTGATATCGAGTATTTGGATATTGGTGGGGGCCTGGGGATTATTTATAAGGATGAAACGCCGCAAACCGCCCAGGAATATGCCAATAAAGTACTCCCTATCCTGGAGAAGACGGGCTTGAAGATTATTATGGAGCCGGGCCGTTTCATTGTCGGTAATGCCGGCATCTTTGTGACCAAGGTGCTTTATTTGAAAGACAATGGGTATAAGAAATTTTTTATCGTTGACGGGGGTATGAATGATTTAATCCGTCCGTCGCTTTACGATGCTTATCACGAAATTGTACCGGTTAAGCAAACCAGGGCGTCTAAGATTAAGGTGGATGTGGTCGGGCCCATCTGCGAAAGTGGGGATTTTTTTGCGCATGATCGCTTGCTGGCGAAGGTCAACAAGGGTGATTTGCTGGCGGTCATGAGCGCCGGGGCTTACGGTTATGTGATGGCCAGCAATTATAATATCAGAGGCCGCGTGCCGGAAGTGATGGTTCGCGGTAACAAATTTGAAATTGTCAAAGAGCGTGAGACGTTTAAAGATTTAATGCGAGGGGAAAGACTCCCTCGATTTTTACGAACCTCGTAGGTTCGGAGAGGCTATACGTACGAACGGGTGGCCGAGGGAGGGGATCCCCATCGACCACAGGGACGAGGACGATGGGGAAGCCCGAGGACAGGACCCGTAAGATAGGCGCTATGATCAAAATACCTTTTGTAAAGATGGTCGGGGCGGGCAATGATTTTATTGTTATCGAAGCTCAGCCTAAGTTAGATTATACCAAGTTAGCTAAAGAGGCCTGTGCCCGTCAAACCGGCATTGGTGCCGACGGAGTTTTGATTTTTGAGAAATCCAAGACTTCGGATTATCGCATGCGCATCATCAATGCCGACGGCTCTGAGGCCGAGATGTGCGGCAACGGGGCCCGTTGCATGGCAGCCTATATTGTGGCCAATGATAAGCCGACCAAAGTTTTGTTTGGCATGGAAACGTTGGCCGGGGAAGTTTTAGGAGAAGCTCAAGGCGAGCTGGCCAGAGTACGTCTATCTAATCCCAAAGATTATATGGCAGGTTTAAATATTACGGTGGCTGGCAGAAAAATGACGGTGGACCACATTGATACCGGTGTTCCGCACACGATTGTTTTTGTCGATGGATTGCAGGAAGTGGACGTTAACACTTTAGGCCGCTTGATTCGCAATCATCCGCGGTTTGCGCCGCGCGGTACTAACGTGAATTTTGTCGAGGTTGCTTCTCCGGCAGGCGGGAAGTCTTCCAATAGCATGGTGGCGGTGCGTACCTACGAGCGTGGAGTGGAGGGGGAAACTTTAGCTTGTGGCACAGGGGCAGTGGCCGCGGCGATTGTGTCCTATCTGCACACGCACCCGAAAGTTAAAGAACAAAAAGGTGCAGTGATGAAGGTGTCGACCACCGGCAAGGAAATTTTGGAAATCACCTTTGATTTGCATGAAGGAAACAAGATTGATAATGTGTGGCTTAAAGGCACGGCGAAGGTCATCGCCAGAGGAGAATATTATTACCATGGATAGAACGAAATTTCACGGTGCAATCACGGCTCTGGTAACACCATTTATGAGCAACGGTATTGATGAGGCTGCTTACAAAAAGCTCATTGAGTGGCAGATATCGCAAGGCATTCATGGTTTGGTGCCTTGCGGTACAACAGGCGAATCTCCCACACTTTCCGAGAAGGAGCATGAGCGGGTGATTGAAATTTGTGTGCAAGCTGCCGGTAAAAGAGTGCCTGTGATTGCCGGTACAGGTTCTAACTCGACGGCAGAAGCCGTGCATATGACCAAACATGCAGCTAAGGTTGGTGCGGATGCAGTCTTGGTAGTTACTCCGTATTACAATAAACCCACCAGTAAGGGTATTTATTTGCATTATAAGGCCATCGGCGAATGCACCAATATTCCTATCATTCTCTATAATATCGCCGGACGCACAGGCAAGAATATAGATCCGGAGTTGATGGCCAGGCTTGCCGGTATAAAAAATATTATCGGCGTTAAAGAAGCTTCGGGGAATCTGGAACAGATCAAGCGCATCCGTGAGTTGTGTCCTAAGGATTTTCTATTGATTTCAGGAGACGATGGCTTGACTTTGCCCATTATGTCCATGGGTGGAGTAGGAGTTATCTCGGTGGCCTCCAACATTGTGCCTAAAGATGTGGCAGGGCTGGTTAATGCTTTTAACAAAGGTGATAGGCCTAAAGCTGAAGCTATCAATACAAAACTGCTTCCCTTGATAGAGGTTTTATTTATTGAAACCAATCCTATTCCGGTCAAGACAGCAACAGCGCTGATGGGCTTATGTTCTGGGACGATGCGTTTGCCGATGTGTGATATGGAAGAGGAGAATCTTGTTAAATTGAAAGCTGCGTTAATCAATTACGGTTTGTTGAAAAAATAGATGTATTTCCCTCCCTTGATGGGAGGGATTAAGGGAGGGTGATTAAAAAGCTTATCACCCCCACCTAGCCTCCCCCATTAAGGGGAAGGAAAAAGGTAAGGAATTCAAATGATTAGACTCGCTGTTTCCGGTTGCCAGGGCCGTATGGGCCAAAGAATCACTGCTTTGGCTCTCAACGATAAAATGTTTAAAATATCGACCCTGTTAGAGAATAAGGATCGCCCTGATGTGCCTGAGATGGTCTGCCATATCCCTGTTAGTTTTGATTCAGACAAACTCAAAGGCTCTGATGTGTTGATTGAATTTACCTCACCTGAAGCCACTCTGGAGCATTTGAAGGCTTGCCAGAAGTACGGCGTCAACATGGTTATCGGCACCACGGGTTTGACTCCAGCTCAAATAACTCAGGTTAAAAAAGCGGCCAGTAAGATTGCTATTGTGTTTTCTTCCAATATGTCTGTCGGCGTGAATCTGGTGTTTGCTCTCATCCGACGTACGGCGCAGGTGACGGGCAAGAATTATGAAATCCGTTTGACGGAAACCCATCACGTTCATAAGAAAGATGCGCCTTCCGGGACAGCCAAGACCATGGCGGGAATCGCCGGGCAGTTTTCCAAAGCCAAGGTCAAAGATATCGAATCTATCCGCGAGGGCGAGGTCATCGGTGATCATACGATTTCTTTTGAAAGCCCGGTGGATTTGATTTCCATTCATCACCATGCTAAAACCCGCGACATTTTTGCCGAAGGGTCATTGGTTGCTGCGAAATTCCTTTCTAAGAAAAAGAAGGGGTTATATAACATGCAAGATGTGTTAGGGGTTATATGATTGAATTTTCCGATCGTTTAAAAGCATTGCCGCCGTATTTATTCGTTGAGATTGACAAAGCCAAGCGTGAGGCCATAGCGCAGGGCCGTGATGTGATCAATTTAGGCGTGGGGGACCCCGACCAGCGTACCCATCAGCCCATTATTGACGCGATGAAAAAGGCCCTTGAGGATGCTAACAATCATCACTATCCTTTTGACGCCGGCGTGCCGCAGCTAAGAGTTGAGATTGCTCAATGGTTTAAGAAACGTTTTGGGGTGGATTTGGATCCAGCGACGGAGCTTTATCCCTTAATCGGCTCCAAAGAAGGCATTGCCCATTTGCCGTTGGGGGTTATCAATGGCGGCGACAAAGTGCTTTTGACTCAACCGGCTTATCCGGCGTACCAGGCGGCTGTGACCTTTGCCGGCGGTAAAATTCAATATTTGTCCTTAAAAGCCGGCAACGGGTGGTTGCCTAAGATGGAAGATATTGAGAAGGCCAAAAATGCCAAAGCGATTTTTGTCTGCTATCCGAATAATCCTACGTCGGCGACCGTAGATAAAAAGTTTTATGAGGATTTGGTGGCGGTTTGCCGCGCCAAAGGCATGATCATTGTTTCTGATTTGGCTTATTCTGAAGTCTATTACGATGGTATTAAGCCGCCCAGTATATTAGAGGTAGACGGGGCCAAGGATATTGCCATCGAATTCCATTCGTTCTCCAAGACTTATTACATGACCGGCTGGCGCCTGGGCTGGGCCTGCGGCAATTCGATGCTGGTGGCGGCTTTGGCGAAAGTCAAGTCCAACTGCGATTCAGGAGTTTTTAATGCCGTTCAATACGCCGGTATCGCGGCTTTGCATATGGATGGGCGTGATATCGACGATATGCGTGCCGAATACCAAACCCGCCGTGAAGCGCTCATCAATGGTTTACGCTCTATTGGCTGGAAAATAGCTGCGCCTCAAGCAACCTTTTACGTCTGGGCCAAAATTCCGTCGAAATTCAACGATTCCATGGAATGCGCTAAAGTATTTCTGGATCAAGCCGATATCGTGGTCACGCCTGGCATTGGTTTCGGAAAGGCCGGTGAGGGTTATGTGCGTATGGCCCTGACCGTATCAACACAACGCATTCATCAAGCTGTTGAGCGGATCAAGAAAATTTTATGATGGCCACTGTTTATCTTGCCCTTGGTTCCAATCTTGGTGATCGTCGTCGATATCTTCAAAGAGCTATTGAGGAACTAAAAAGCAACGGCGTGGTGGTGCGTAAAGTTTCTACTATCATTGAGACTTTTCCGGTGGGCGGCCCGCCGCAAGACAAATACCTCAACGCCGTCTTAAAAGCGTACACATTCTTGTCGCCCGAAGAATTATATGTCACCACTCGATCCATCGAGCATAAACTCGGACGCGTGCGCGAGATCAAAAACGGCCCACGGGTTATTGATATCGACATTCTGCTTTACGGAGATTTGAAATTGGTCAGCCGTCGTCTGGTCATTCCGCATCCGTATATGATCGAGCGCGAATTTGTGATGAAACCTTTGGAAGAAATTGATCCTAATATAGTTGTGTCATTGCGAACGAAGTGAAGCAATCTTTTAAAAGATTACTTCGTCGCTCCGCTCCTCGTAATGACACTATAAATTTATGCGCATCATTACTTCGATAACACAACTGCGAAAAGTTTTGAATCAAGTCCGTCGTAAAGGCAAAACCATCGGCTTTGTTCCGACGATGGGGTATTTCCACGAAGGCCATTTGTCTTTGATGCGTCAGGCCAAAAGGGATACTGATCTGTGCGTAGTGAGTATTTATGTGAATCCTGCCCAATTTGGCCCCCAGGAAGATTTTAAGAAATACCCTCGAGACCTTAAGCGTGACTCGTCGATGGCACGAAAAGAAAATGTTGACATTCTTTTTGTTCCGTCGGATAATGTCATCTACTCTGAAGGCTATTTGACATACATCGACGTAGAAAAAATTTCCCAATGGCTGTGCGGTCGTTTTCGCCCTGGGCATTTTAAAGGGGTAGCGACGATTGTCGCTAAACTTTTGAACATCGTTTGGCCGGATGTCCTGTATCTGGGACAAAAAGATGCCCAACAGGTGGCGGTGCTTAAGGCGATGGTGCGGGATTTGAATTTCCCCCTGAAAGTTAAGGTGGTGGCAACCAAGCGCGAAGCCGACGGGCTGGCGATGAGCTCGCGTAACAAGTATCTTTTGTCTGACCATCGCCGGCAAGCCCCCGTGCTTTACCGGGCGCTGCAACAAGCCAGGAGGATGGTTAAATCCGGCGAGCATTCATCGGCAAAAATTAAAGCGATGATTCAATCCATGATCAAGCACCAATCATCGGGGAAAATTCAATACGTCGCATGTGTGCATACGGATACTCTTCAAGAGCTTAAAACTCTTGAAGGAAAAATATTGATTGCTTTAGCGGTCTTCTTCGGTAAAACCAGACTCATTGATAATGTGGTTATTCGCCTTCATGCACGCAAGCAACACAAAAGTTAGAATCGGTATATTGGGCTGCGGGGCCATCGGCTCGAGAATCGCCCGCAGCATCAAGACAGAATGCAAAGATTTAGCTTCTGTCACGGCGCTGTTCGACATCAATCCCGCCAAATCTGTCAATCTTCAAAAATATCTTCCTCAAAAAAATATTGTTCAACATTCCTACGCGCAATTGTTAGACCATTGCAATTTGGTGGTGGAAGCGGTCAATGCGCCGGATACCTACGAATTAATTCGCGGTGCGCTGCTTGCCAAAAAAGATATTTTGGTGATGAGTGTGGGTAAACTTCTTGACGGGCAAGCTATTTTGAAATTAGCCCAGGTCCAAGGCTGCCGTCTGTTAATCCCCTCAGGCGCTATTGCTGGCATTGATGCTATCAAAGCCGCCAGCCTCGGCAGAATTCAACAGCTTACGCTCACCACGCGCAAACCCATTTATGGTTTTGCCGATAATACCTATATTCAGCACAAACGCATTAACCTTTCGCGGATTAATAGAGAAACGGTTTTATTCAACGGCAATGTCAAGGAAGCCGTGCGATGTTTTCCGCAGAATATCAATGTGGCGGCCACCATTGCGCTGGCTTCTTCGGCGAAAGATAAAATGCGTATTCGCATTACGACATCGCCGGAATTTAAAGTTAATTCCCATGAGATTGAGATGGTCGGCGAATTCGGCAGGCTTTTGACCAGGACGGAAAATGTGGTCTGCCCGGATAACCCCAAGACTAGTTATCTGGCTGTTTTATCGGCGATTGTGACGCTCAAGCAGTATTTGGGACAGGTGAGAATTGGTACTTAATCATCTGTGTCATTATGTAAGTTAATAAACAGAAAGGGGGGTGAATGTATGGCTTCAAAAAAAGTTGCTAAAGTCGGTATCAAGAAGGCAAAAGGTTACCTGTACTTCTTGGACAAGCACGGGGATATCTCCTGTGCCAAAATGGCCCGCGGTGGCAGCAAAGGCGGTGCATCTAAGAAAGTCGCCAAGGTCGGTGTGAGAAGAGAAGAAGGTTATCTTTATTTCATCGATAAGCAAGGAGACGTTTCCTGTGCCAAAATGGTTCGCGGTGGGACACGCAAAAAGAAGTCCGCTAGAAGGACCAAGAGACGTAAATAATCTCGCTATGGCGTGATTATCCCATAACCCCTGTACTTTTTTATGGTACAGGGGTTATTCTTTATATAGAATAGGCCTCTATGAAATCCGAAGCTATCATCATCCGCGGAGCCAGGGAGCATAATCTTAAGAACATTGATTTGACGATCCCCCGCAATCAATTTGTGGTGGTCACGGGCTTAAGCGGTTCGGGGAAATCGTCGCTGGCGTTTGATACAATTTATGCGGAAGGCCAGCGCCGTTACGTGGAAAGCCTGTCCGCTTACGCCCGCCAGTTTTTGGATCAAATACAAAAGCCGCAAGTGGAGCATATCGATGGCCTTTCGCCGACGATTTCCATCGAACAGAAAACCGTCAGCCGCAATCCGCGCTCAACGGTGGCGACTCAAACGGAAATTTATGATTACCTGCGCCTTTTATTTGCCCGTATTGGCGAACCTTACTGTTATGTCTGTGGTAAAAAAATTGAACAGCAAAGCGCTCAGCAAATCGTCGAGCGAATTTTGGGTTTTTCACAAGGTGCGAAGATTAATATTTTAGCGCCTCTGATCCGCGGCCGCAAAGGGGAATACCGCAACATCCACACTCAGGTGGTCAAAAGCGGTTTTGCCCGCCTTCGCGTCGACGGAAAAATTTACGACGTGCAGGACAAAATGAAGCTGGATAAATACAAGGTGCATCACATTGAAGTGGTGGTGGACCGTTTAAGCATCCGGCCGGATATCCGCAAGCGCCTGTTTGATTCCGTCGAGACAGCCCTGAAAGTCGGCGAAGGTATGATGATCGTTGATTTTAACGCAACCAGGCCCGATCAGACTTTTAGCGAGCGTTACGCGTGTGTGGATTGCGGTACTTCTTTGAGCGAAATCGAACCGCGCATTTTTTCTTTTAACTCACCCTATGGGGCTTGTCCGCAATGCAATGGTTTAGGAACGAAGATGGAAATCGATCCGGAGGTCTTGGTGCCGGATCCCGCCAAACCCTGGACCACGGCGATTGTTCCCTGGAAAAGAGGCCGGCACGGATACATGATGTATTACCGGGCTGTCCTGCGCGAGATCGCGCATATTTATAAGGTCGATCCGCGGCTGCCTTTTAGCCAATTGGATAAAAAATTTAAACATATTATTTTGTATGGATCCGACGATGAGATTTGGAATCGACTTTTCGAGGGGGTGGTCAAATACCTGGAACGTTTGTTTCAAGAAACCGATAGCGATTGGCTAAAAGAAGAAATTTCTTCTCTGATGTCCGTTTCCGCCTGTCCGGCCTGTGAAGGTAAACGTCTCAAGAAAGAATCACTGGCGGTTAAAATTGCCGATTGCAATATCGCGGATGTCACAGCGCTTTCGATCACAGAGGCCAAAGAATTCTTTAATGGCCTTAAGCTTTCGAAAGGTCAACAAACCATCAGCTCCGAGATCCTTAAGGAAATCCGCCGCCGTTTGGATTTTTGTATCAATGTCGGTTTGGAATATTTAACTTTGGAGAGACGAAGCGCGACCCTCTCCGGCGGGGAGGCGGAGCGCATTCGCCTGGCCACTCAAGTCGGCTCAGGTCTGGTGGGGGTGATTTATGTGCTCGATGAACCCAGCATCGGCCTTCATCAAAAAGACAATGACCGGCTCCTGTCGACTTTGCACGCGCTGCGGGATTTAGGCAACACCTTGATCGTCGTTGAACATGATGAGGACACTATTCGCCGGGCGGATTATGTGATTGATTTAGGCCCTGGCGCCGGCGAGCACGGCGGCCACCTCATTTACGCAGGAGATGTTCAGGGTCTGATGGCCTGTCAGGATTCGCTGACAGGCAAATACCTTAACGGTTCTTTAAAGATTCACCCGCCGCAACAGCGCCGTGATATCGTTAATACTAAATTTTTGAAGATCATCGCGGCTAAAGAACATAATTTAAAAAATATTGATGTTGTCATTCCTCTAGGGACTTTTGTGTGCGTCACCGGCGTCTCCGGCTCCGGGAAATCGACGCTGGTGGAAGATGTTTTGCATAAGGCTTTAAGTCACAAATTACACGGGGTTAAACAAAAGGCGGGAACGTATAAAAAAATAGAAGGTTTGCAGTATATCGATAAAGTCATTGTGGTGGATCAGTCGCCCATCGGTCGCACGCCGCGGTCGAATCCAGCCACCTATACGGGGATGTTTTCCGATATCCGTGCGCTGTTTAGTCAATTGTCCGCATCCAAAATGCGCGGCTACAAACCCGGCCGTTTTAGTTTTAATGTCAAAGGCGGCCGTTGTGAAGCCTGCAGCGGCGACGGGATTAAAAAGATAGAAATGCATTTTTTGCCGGATGTGTACGTGCAATGCGAGGTCTGTCATGGCCGGCGGTTTACCGATCAGACCCTAGAGGTGGAATTTAAAGGTAAAAATATTGCTGATGTGTTAAATTTATCGGTTGAAGAATCCATGATGATATTCGATAATATCCCGCGGATTAGAACGATCCTGCAGACGCTCTATGACGTGGGTCTAGGTTATATACGTCTGGGACAGTCGGCCACCACCTTATCAGGGGGTGAAGCCCAGCGGGTGAAGTTAGCCAGCGAATTGTGTAAACCGGCCACCGGCAAAACTTTTTATATTCTTGATGAGCCCACGACCGGCCTGCATTTTGCCGATGTGGATAAATTGCTGAACGTCCTGCAAAGACTGGTGGACAGAGGCAATACGGTGCTTGTCATCGAACACAACTTGCATGTGATCCAAAACGCGGATTACCTGATTGATTTAGGGCCCGACGGCGGAGACAAAGGGGGCGAGGTTGTTTTTAGCGGTTCGGTACAGGAAATTATCCAACACCCTTCTTCGCATACAGGCAGATATTTAAAACCATTTTTAAAATCACGGAATTGATTTATGCGAAAGCTGATATTGATTCTTTTATGTTTATGGGCGGGAGGATTTTTTTCACCAGCGCAGATGGCTTATGCCCAGAATCAGCAGGAGGAATTATATTCAACGGCCCTGCGCGCCTTCGACGACGGTTTTCACGATGTGGCCATTCGCTATTTAGAGCAGTTTTTACAAGACTTTCCGCAGGACCCCAAAGTCAACCAGGTCAAATTTCTTTTGGGGCAATGTTATTTTTTCAAGAATCAATTACCCAAAGCACTAGATTTATTCAACAGCCTCAGTGACACTTATGACAATAAAGAACTGCTACTATTTTGGCTGGGGGAAGTGTATTTAAAAATTCCCGATTATGCGCATGCGCAAAAGGAATATCGAGAACTTATTCATACCTATCCAGACTCCGTTTATATTCCACAGGCCATTTATTCTCTGGGCTGGTCCTATTTCGACCAGAAAAAATATACCCAGGCTAAAGATATTTTTGATCAATTGGTGGCTCAATTTCCCAAACATCAACTGAGCGAAGATGCTTTACTTAAAAGCGGTCAGTGTCTTTATGACGCGGGAGATTATCGAGGAGCTTTGACGAGATTTATGAAATATCTCACGCGCTATCCTCAATCGTCTCATCAATGGGAAGTGTATTTGAATATAGCCGATGCGTATTACTATATGGAAGATTATACCAACTCAAAAGATTTTTATCATAAATCCCTTAAAGCCCCCGATCCCAAACTGGTTTTCACCGCTTATATTGGTAAAATATGGAGCTCTTTAAAGGCAAAAGATTTTAATAGCGCTGAGAAAACATTGAAAGAAGCGCAGGATTTTAGCAAAGACAAAAATTTGGTCGATGATGACCTGCTATTAGTGAAAGCCAATGTGTTTATCGAAAAAGGAGATTTGCAGACGGCGGTAGGGGTTTATGATGAGCTGATTAAGAATTTTCCGCAAGGGCAGCATTATTCGGAGGCTCATTTAGGACGGGCCAATGCTTATTTTATTTTAAAAAAATTTGATGAGGCATTGGGAGATTATCGTTTTGTGGTTGATCGTGGCGGTCAGGAGGAGCTGTTATTAAAGGCCAATTTGGGGATGGCCTGGACCTATGTAAAATTAAATAATCTGGCCCAAGCCCAGGCGCGTTTTCAAAGTATTGTTGAGCATACCGACAAAGCGGAAGTGAAGGTCAATGCTCTAGTACAGATGGCCGATGCCTTAGCCGATGCCGACAAGATGGAGGAGGCCGTTCGCCTTTACGATGACGTTATTAAAAATTATCCCGATAATACCATAGCCGATTATGTGCAGCACCGTCAGGCTATCGCGCTTTTGAAGATGGGCAATATTCAAGCGGCGGTGGTGGCTTTTGAAAACCTTCAGGCCAGTTTCCCTCAAAGCCATTATTTAGACGACGTGAATTATTATTTGGGACTAGCCGCTTTTAAGAAGGGTAATTGGAAAACCGCCTCTGGGCGGATGGAAGAGTTCTTAAAAAGTCTTTCTCATCCTAGCGGTTTTACCCCTGAGGCCAATTATATTCTGGCGTTGTCTTACCTGAATTTGAAACAGTCGGAGGAGGCTTTAAAAATATTTCAGAAAATTTTGCGGCTTTATCCCGATGATGTAGCGGTGGCCAAAAATTCCGATATCGGGATTGCCAAATGTCAGTATGAGTTAGGCCAGATCAAGGAAGCGGTCAAACGATTCAGATTGATTATTTACAAATATCCTAAAACGGAAGCGGAATTTGAATCTTTATTGTGGCTGGCCCAGTATTATTTGAAGGATTCGGACTACACGCAGGCGGGAGATTTTTATCAGCAGATTTTGGATCGTTTTGCGGATCACATAGGGATTGATCAAATTCATTATGAAATGGGCCAGGTTTATGAAATTCAGGGAATGTATGATCAGGCCCTGGTTCAATACCAACAAATTTCCCGGCAAGATACCACTCTTTACTCAAAAGTGAAGTTAGCCATTGCCGGTATATTTGTCAAAGAATTTGATATTCACAAGGCGGTGAAGGCTTATGAAAATATTGCGGCCACATCGCCGGAGTTAGCCCGTGAATCTTATTTGAAAATGGCTCAACTCTACCGCAACAATCAAACCTATGACAAAGAGATGGAATGCTATCAAAAGGCTTTAAGCCTCCCAGAAAGGGGGCAGGTCAGTAATGTGGAACTCTTGTTTGATATTGCTGATACGTATGAAGTCATGGGACGCTTGGATGAGGCGGTAGGCGACTATTTAAAAATACCGGGGCAGTATTCTAACCAGTTAAGCTGGGTGGCCAAGGCTTATCTTCGGGTGGCGAAAATTTTTGAAGATCGCCAAGATTGGGCCGGCGCCGCTGTGACGTATCAAAAGATCATTCAATTAAATACGGAGGAATCTAAATTCGCCCAGGAACGTTTGGATTGGGTTAACTCTAACACAGGAGCCAAAAAATGATTGTGGTTGTCTTTAATCTATGGCAGTTGATTCTTAAAGGTGGCCCGATGATGTGGCCGATTATTCTTTTATCGCTGGTGGCGCTGGCGGTAGGGATGGAGAGGATAGCCTATTTATCATCGATGGAGAAAATCGTCAGAGCCCACAAGGCCCATCTGTTGCGTTCCCTACAGCAAGGTCATATTCAACAGACATTGAGTTTGTGTGAATCCACCAACAGTCCTTTTAGCCGCATTTTCAAAGCGGCGCTTCTTAAATTCGGCACCTCGGCTCAGGTCATTACGACAGCCATGGAAGAAGTTTTTATTTATGAGACTCATAGACTCAAAGAGCGTATGAGTATTTTATCTTTTGCCATCAACGCCTCGGTGTTGATGGGTTTATTAGGGACGGCAGTAGGCTTGACGGTGGTGTTTCACGCCGTGCAGGTGCGCTCGAATGTGCTCAATCCTTTAAGTGTGGGGGACATGGCTCAGGGGATATGGCAGGCGCTGTTTTCGACCATCGCGGGATTGATGGTTTGTATTTTTACTTTTACGGTTTATAGTTTTTGCATTTCAAGAATCAATAATATCATGGCTGATCTGGAACTTGCCATGGCCCAGAGCGCCCATATGTTGGTCCAGTTGGCCGAATTAAATGAAAGGGTTGAGCAACGCGGTGAGGGAGGATCTACCTAAGTTATGAAAACCAATAATTTGACCCCAGCTTTTGTGCCTTTGCATCCGGTTTTAGCGGTGGCCGCGATGAATTTATTTTTGTTATTTTTGTTAGTTTTGATTTTTTTCTCGTCGCTGGCTAAACCGTCTGGTTTTGAAATTCGTATGCCGCGTGCGGTTGTCAGCGAAGGTTTGCAGGGGGCTCAAACGATTACCATCACTGCTGAAAACGTGTTGTATCTAAACGGCAAGGTCATCATTCTTAATGAGCTCAAGAGAGATTTAGCCAAGGTTAATTTTAAAGATCAGAATATTTTTATTCGTGCTGACCGGCGATCATCGATGGGCAGAGTCATGGATGTGTGGGATTTATGCCGGGCTTTGGGCGGCAGCCGCGTTCATATTTTGGCCTCCGAAGAAGAAAAGTGATGCGTTATTTTTTTATTTCTATTTTAACCCATATTCTTGTGATTAGTTCTTTTTGGGTAGGGCTTTCTGTGCCGGTGGGGCGGGATCAGAATTCGTTTACTTATCTGGGAACATTGCTGAGCCCCGAGCAAACCAAGAGCGATGCTCTCCAGCGTCAGCAGGTCAAGGGCTTCGAGGCCGTGGGATTTGAAGAATCCGAGTCAGCTTTCTTTACGCCATGGCTGAAGATGCGTCAGATGGATAAACCGCGGTAAATGAGGGGTCATTTATCTTTATCTGGGATTTTAATGCCATTTTTGCCGTTGCTTTGATTTTTGGGGTGGGTCTTGTTTTGACCCTATGGATCATCTATACTTTAAATAGGGACCGGCAGCAAAAGCAGGAAACGATTATCGAGTATTTCCGGCATTGTCTCTATTGCGGATATGTGTATTTGGATTATTTTCGAAACAACCCCTGCCGGTGCCCGCGGTGTTTAAGTTATCATGACTAAAGGACTTTTATGTGGCCTCAATTACGTAAAACGGCCCAAGAATCAGGTATTGTGATGGTGATTGTTTTGCTCATCGTCATGGTGATGATGATTTTTGCTGTGACCATTCTCTCCCAAAGTATGAGCCAGAGCAAAACTAGCCGTTCTGCGGTGGATCAAATTGTGGGGGACCAATTGGCCAAGGGTCTCTTCTGGAATTCTTATGCTAGTGGATCATGCTTTGGTAGCTTGACCGTACCTTTAAACAGTCGTACTTACACTGCAACGATTACCAACGTATTAATTTCCCCCAACATCAGCAACTGTACCATTAACATTAGCTATTAAGTTTTTTTATATTATATTGACAACACCTGTCGACTATAGTCTAATAAAATTTAATCTTAATAAAAAAATTCTTAATAGCTAAAAGAAACCCATGTCTCATTCTTCAAGAATAGGTATTTTTCTGAGCGATGACAAAGTGGTGGTGGTGGAGTCGGATCGCAACAAGCCGCAGAAAATTATCTCTGCCCCTCTAGCTTCATCAACAGAATCGCCTTTTCGTTCTGATATTACCGATGAAATTCAGACAGTCGCCTTGCTACAAAAACTGTTCAGGGAGAATAAAATCAGCCTTGGCCCTGCCTGCGTTTCTATTCCCCTCAAAGAAGTGATTTTGCGTTCCTTCGTGATTCCCTGGATGCCAGCGTATGAATTAAATAACGGGGTGTATTATGAAGCCAAAAAATATGTGCCGTTTGATCTTAAGGATGTAGATTTTGTTTATCAGCCTGTGGCGTTTGCAGAAAATAAACAAAGACGTTGGCGGATTATTTTATATGCCGTACGCAAACAAACAGTGGAAAAATACGACCGTATTTTAAAACAGATTGGCTGTAAACCGTTTGTTTATGAACCATCACCGGTGAGTTTGATCAAAGAGCTAATCGCCAGAAATGATTTGAAGCCGGATCAGAACATAGCGGTTGTTTATGTACAGCAGCGTCACGGCCAGATTATTTTCTATGAGAAAGGCAGTTCTTATTTTGTGCGTGAATTTTTTTTACCTGTACCTGAAGGTAATGACCCGCAGGCCGCGGTTCACTCGATGCGTACGAGCCTTTTCAGTGAGATAAAAAAATCGTTTCAATATTATAACCGACAATTTTCGCAGCAGAAGATAGAGGAAGCTCTGGTGCTTTCAGACGCTGCGGATGAAAAATTGGGGGGAATTTTAATGGAAGAATTATCCGTTAAAGCCAGAACGGTTGATTCTTCCGTGGTTGCAGGCCAACAGACGTTGAGGGGATTGGAGATCATGTGTGCTTGCGGTGTCTGTCTGACCAATGTTCCATCAGCGCTTACTTCGTTTAATTTTTTACAGAAAAAAGGAATTTCTCAGTCCTCAACGGCGGTTCTCTCGTGGGATCTCAAGGAACTATGGCCAGCCCTGCACACGGCCGTCATTGGCGTGCTGGTGTTAGCAGGCGCTTTTGTTTTTGGTCAGCTGAAACTGCGGGATATACACCAACAGCTCGATCGTGTGGTGTTGCGGCAGGGGTCTTTTGCCAACACACCGCTGGAAGATATCCAAACCAGGATTAAAGCCAATAAGGATGACTTAAACGGATATAAAAATATACCGCTTCATACCCATATGGCATCGCTGTTGGTGAAAGTGACCAAAGCATTACCGGACGGTGTTTGGTTAAAAGAGCTGAATATTCATTACGGTCAAAGCGATCGGGTTGTTCTGAGCTTGGACGGCTATGTCTATTCCGCAGATACTGAGGCGCAATTTAAGATCGTCAATGAGCTGTTGTCGAATTTGAAGGCACAGAAATCTTTTTCGTCACAAGACTTACAAGTGACGACGATGCAAAGGCAAAAATTGCATAATCGGCAGGTCGTTTATTTTCAAATCAAAACTTCTTAAAATATGCCTGATTTATCTCATTTTAAGTTTGATATCCAACAGATGGACTTGAATAAAGTCTTTGAGAAACTTTTCGAGAAGAAAAGTCTTCTGGCGGCGGTTGCGGTATTGGTGTTGGTATCGGTCGTGGCCATGGCATTATTAAAGGACTATTCCTCTAAGGCGGCTAATTATCAAAATCAGATGCAGCAAATGCACCAAAAAATAGATATGATTGCCCGGCATGAGGAGTCTCTTAAACAGTTGAATCAATTGACCTCTTCCTTGCCTAAACCGATGAGCACACAGAAGCTCATCAATCAATTAACGGATTACGCAACTCAAAATCAGGTGGATATTCTTGACATCACACCCAAAGAGACCAAGAGGGAGAATCTTTATACGATCACCGTTGTGCATTCGAGCGTTAATGCCAGCAGTTTCAAGAATTTACTTCTTTTTCTGCGCGCGGTGGAAACTTCGCCTTACGCGCTCAGAGTAGAATCCTGGTCGGGAAAATCGCAGGAGAGCGATTTGGGTACAGGCGCTGTTAGCTGTGAAATAGATATTGCCTCTATTGAGATTAAAACATGATACCTTGGCTGGTGATGATGTTAGCAGTCGGATATTTAATGTCTTCATCCGTTTTAGCAGATCAGGCAGAGAAGAATGCCTCTGGTGAGACGGCCGAGGCAGAGGATGCCTCGCTGATTGAATCTTTAGCGAATTCTAAAAGTCCTTTTGTATCCCTTGTACCTAAAATAGAGCCTGTGACCCAAGCTCCGGTACCGGTTCCCATTCCATCGAAGCCCCAGCCGTTGTTGGTGGCCCCTGCGATGCCGACTTTGTCTTCGGAGGACCAGGAGAAAACATTTTCGAATTTAAAAGTTAACGGTATCGTTTGGGGCGGTGAGAGACCGCAGGCGATTATCAATGATCAAGTGGTTAGTCTCGGTGAGACCGTTCAAGAAGCGAAAGTGGTAGCGATTAGTGAACAGGGCGTGGGCTTGCAGTATAAAGGTAGAAAAATTACTTTAACTGTAGATCGCTAAAATATGAGTTATCATTTTAACGGGAGAAGATTATGGTTTTTTATCGTATGAGTTTACTGTTATGGACGTTGGTCGTGTCTGCGTCATTCTGCCGGGCTGCAACCCAGGACAATGACATTGAAAGTCGTTTTATTTATCCCGAGTATTCCAAAAAAGTGTCGATGGATTTTAAAGACGCCTCTTTAACCGATGTGTTAAAAATTTTTTCCCGGCAGGCGGGGATGAACTTCATCGCCGCGCAGGATGTATCAGGCAAGAAAGTGACCCTGTTTTTAGATAATATTCCTGTGGAGGATGCTCTGGGTAAAATTTTGGAGGCCAATGATTTAACCTATGAAATGGCCCCCGGCAGTGATGTATTTATTGTCAAAGCCAAACCTAAGGGGCAGATGATGACTAAAGTTTTTCCTTTGAAGTATGCGACCGTATTTTCTTCCAAACTTAATAGCACGATTACAATTGCGGCCGGTTCGTCTTCCAGCGGTAGTTCCGCCTCGTCTTTATCCTCGGGGGGCATTATGGCCGCGGTAAAGACGGTATTATCTAAAGACGGGAAAATGGTAGAGGACCCTAGAACCAATAGTTTGATGATTACCGATGCTCCTGAACAGTTTCCCCTGATTGAAGAAACCATTGCTAAATTAGATGTGCCGGTTTTACAAATCCTCATTGAAGTGGAGATGCTGGATGTATCCAAGTCTACGGGAGATAAGCTGGGCATTAATTTTTCCTCACTGGGTGGTTCCTTTGCTCCTTTAACCATTACCGAGGCTGCTAAAGCTACCTGGAGCCACGACAAAACCATGAAGGTCATGACTAATAATTTCAGTAACGCTTATGATATGACGGCGGTTTTGGATTTTTCAAGACAGCAAACGGATACGCGCACTTTGGCCAGGCCGCGGATTTTGACCTTAAACAATCAATCCGCGGAAATTAAGATTTCAACTAATGAGGCTATTTCTATCCAGAGTATTCAAGCTTCCACTGGCTCCACTTCATCCCAGACCGCGGTAACCCCGGAACGCGCGCAAACCGGCGTTTTTTTGACGGTCACACCGCAGGCGAATTTGTTAACAGGGGAAATTTTAATGGCTGTGTACCCTAAGGTCATTCAAGCGTCGGCCTCGACCCTTAAATTGCCTGCCGGAGCATCACCGATCAAAGATACCGAAGAGCGGGGCTCCCAATCCATTTTAAAAGTGAAAAACGGTGAGACTATTGCGCTGGGTGGTTTACTGCGGGAGGAAACCAGCAATACGATTGATAAGCTGCCGATTTTAGGCGATATCCCTTTACTGGGGGCAGCTTTTCGTCATAAAGATAAAAGTACCGAGGAACGCGAGTTGATTATTTTTATTACCCCCTATATTCTCAATGATAAGGTTAAAGAGAAGTTTGACAGCAAGGCCGCTCTTCATTTTAACCGCGAGGTTAATCGACCGGTCGATCTTAATACCGTCAGTCAGCAGCTGAATTCCATGGAAAAGAGCAAACCATAATGGCGCATCAAAAACTGGGTGAAATTCTTATTAAACAGGGCCTGATCACCGAAAACCAATTGCACGAAGCCATTAATATGCAGAAGCTGCAAAAGGGACGTATCGGTGAGGTCTTTCTTAAACTGGGTATGCTGACAGAAAGTGATTTGGCTGCTACTTTGGGCACGCAGCTGGCGATCCCTTATGCTTCCCATATGACCGGCCTGCTTAAACCCCGTTATGATCAGGGGTTGGATAAAATCGTGCCTTATGAATTTGCCCAGAAGAACCTGGTGCTTCCGCTGTCGAAAAATATGAATTCCTTAACCTGCGCGGTGTTTGATCCTCTGGATCTTATCATGCTGGATAATTTGAAAATACTCACCCGTTGTGATCTGAATTTGGTGATTGCCACCAAGACAGATTTGAACAAGGCCATCAATGAATTTTATTTGACGCAGGGTAGCGATGAAAAAACAACCATGCTGGGTAAAGAGGTGGAAAAATCCTATACCGATTCTGAGCCATCGGCTCTCATGCCAGAGACAGCGTATGCCAGGGAAAGCGCAGGGTCGGAACTCAGTATTGAGCGTCTCGTGGCCAGGGCGGAAGAAGCGCCGGTGGTCAAGCTGGTGGATTTAATTATCCGTCAGGCCATTGATGAGAGAGCCAGCGATATTCATATTGAACCGTTTAGAGACAAACTGGAAATCCGTTACCGTATTGACGGTGTGCTGTATCAGGTTCCGCCGCCGGCGGCGCACCTGCATTTGCCTATTGTTTCGCGTATTAAAATTTTAGCCAAACTGGACATTGCTGAGAAACGTCTGCCTCAGGACGGCGCTATTTCCGCCAGGCTTGAAGACAGGGTGGTGGATTTGCGTATTTCCACGATTCCAACGGTCTGGGGGGAGAAAGTCGTTATGCGTCTTTTGGATAAAAACGCTGTTAAGCTGGATCTGACGAGTTTGGGTTTTGATTCCAAACAACTGACTTTAATCCGCAAAGCTTTGGATTCCTCTTACGGTTTATTTTTTGTCACCGGCCCCACGGGAAGCGGTAAATCAACGACGTTGTATGCAGCCCTTCAGGAGATCAAGGATTCCTCTAAAAACATTATGACCTGTGAAGACCCCGTAGAGTTTAAAATTGAAGGGATCAATCAGGTGGGGGTTCGCAGCGACATAGGGCTTACCTTTGCTACCGCGCTTCGGGCTTTTTTACGCCAGGACCCGGATATTGTCATGGTGGGGGAAGTGCGTGATCTTGAGACCGCTCAGATTTGCGTGCGCGCGGCTTTGACCGGGCATTTGGTGTTAAGCACCCTTCACACCAATGACGCCCCCTCGGCCATCACGCGTTTGATGGATATCGGCATCCACAATTATCTGTTAACGCCGTCGCTGGTGATGATTATTGGCCAGCGCCTGGCCAGACGGCTATGCACCAAATGTAAAGAACCTTACGAGGCTAACGGTCAGCAAGTCATTGATTATAAAATCAAAAGTGATTTGATTTATCGGGCCAAGGGGTGCGACGAATGCAATCAAACGGGTTATAAAGGCCGTCTGGTAGTGGCGGAGGCGATGGCGATTAACGAACAAATACGCACTTTAATATCGAACAATGCCAGTTACGACGAGCTTAAAGATGCCGCCCGCAAAAACGGCATGGATACGATGTTTGAATCGGGTATGAAGAAAGTCGAAGAGGGCTTGACTAGCATCGAGGAAATTTTAGGGGTAACAGCCACGGGTTAATACGCATGGCGATGTTTACTTATACAGCCAGAGACATGAGTGGTAAGATAAAGACTGATATGATTGAGGCGCCCAACGAGCAGGGGCTGGTGGATAAACTTCAGGCACAGGGGTTATTTATCATCAAGGTGGCGGCCATGGCGGAAATGATGCAGGAAAAATCCGTGCAAAAGCCGGCGGAGGCCATTAAATTCCATCATGATAAAGTTAAACTGGAGGATTTGTTGACCTTTTCCCGACAGTTAGCCACCATGCTTGAGGCGGGGGTGGCGCTTTTGCGCAGTTTGAATGTCATTATTCCCCAGGTGCAGAGCCGGCAGTTAACCAGCATTTTAAAGCAGGTGCGCACGGACGTGGAAGCCGGTAAATCATTAAGTCAAAGCTTGAGCAAACATCCTAAAGTATTCGGGCAGTTCTGGGTGTCTTTGGCTGAGGTGGGGGAGGCTTCCGGCACCATGCCTCATGTTTTAAATAAGCTGGCCAATCACGTTCAAGAACAGGCGGAGTTTCGTTCAACGATTATCTCGGTGGCCATTTATCCGGCCATTCTTTTTACCGTATGCATCGGGGCGGTGGTTTTTTTTGCGCTGGTGGTGGCTCCTCGCTTTGAAGAAATTTTTACAGCCATGCACGCGCATCTTCCGGTCATGACACAAGTTCTGCTGGCAGTCTTTAAATTTATTAAAACAAATCTTATCCTTCTGTTGGCCGGGGGCGTGGGAGGATTCTTTGTGTTGAGAGCCTATTTATCTACGCCCCAAGGCGGTTTGATGGGAGAACGACTTATGTTTAGACTTCCCGTGGTGGGGGATGTGGTTAAGTTAATTATCGTGGAGCGTTTCAGTTCTCAGATGGCCATTTTAGTGGACTCCGGTGTGCCCATTCTTTTGGCGCTGGAGATTACCGGACGTCTGGTGGAGAATCAAATCTGTGGTTCTTTAATCGCGCGAATCCAGGAAGAAGTGCGCGCGGGTAAAGGTATTGCGGATTCCATGGCCCAAGAAGGCTTTTTCCCGGTGATGGCGGTGCAGATGATCAAGGTGGGTGAAGAAACCGGGGAACTGGCTAAAATGCTCAATCATGTGGCGGCCTATTATAAAAGTAATGTGGAGGCTTTTGTGAAGCGTTTCGGCACCATTATCGAGCCGTTTATGCTGGTATTCATGGCTGCTGTTATCGGGGTTATAGTTGTATCTATCTTTTTGCCTTTATTTAAGTTGGGACAAGGCGGCGCGCCACATTAGTCTGTGAGCACAAAATTTTAGGGGCAAGACTTGACAACGGCAGGGTAAAGATGTTAATCTTTAAGCGAAAGGATAGTTATCATACTTAAACCGTTATAAATAAAATAAGGAGAAAGATTATGACTAGGTTAACCAGGAAAAGAAGCGGTTTTACGCTCATTGAAATCATCGTTGTTTTGATTATCGTTGGTGTACTGGCAGCTATTGCTTTGCCGAACCTTTTTAGAAACGTGATTAAAAGCAGGGCCCAGGAAGCATTACAGGCTATGAGCCCATATAGAAGTGCTGTGGAAGGCTGTATTGTGGCGCATCCTGCAAGTACTAGTACGAGTTGTACTAATGCTATTTTGAATAATGGAAATTGGACCACGACTAATTTTACCTATACTCTTACTGCACCTGCAGCCGCCACGGATACCGGTTATGCTATTTTGGCAACCGGTCAAGCAGCGGTTCCTGCCACCGATACTATAACGATAACGCGTGCCGCAGCTGCTTCTCCTGCAGTGGGGGCCGTTACTTGTACAGGCGCTGGTCAGGATTTCCTAGGCATTTGTTAGTTTTTGATAGTTCAAATCAAAAGGCAACATCGAAGTCTGATGTTGCCTTTTTTTAAATACCGCGTTTGACATTTAGTTACTAAGGATATATACTTATCATAAATGATAAGGACACCTTCTTAGTATGAAATTGTCTCGACTGGAACAACTGGTCAAACGTCTGTATTTTAGCAGCGCCGATGTCGGCTCATTGTTTGAGCTTGCACCGGCATCCGCCCATCTGTTATGCAGCCGCTATACGGCCAAAAACGTCTTTATCCGTCTTAAAAAAGACTGTTACACTTTAAGCCAAAGGTGGAATTCGTTGCAAGGCAAAGATATCTTTCGCCTGGCTAATATCCTTCAGGTGCCTTCTTATATTTCCCTCATGAGTGCTCTTTCTTTTTTTCAGGTCACCACTCAAATGCAACAAAATTATATCGAAAGCGTCGCCTTGAAAAGGTCGGTCACATTTCATATTAAAGAAACGGATTTTAAATTTTATAAAATTGCTCCTGCTTTCTATGGAGATTTCGTTCGTCAAGACGAATTTTTTATCGCCACCAAAGAAAAAGCTTTCCTGGACTGTGCTTATTTGACATCTTTCGGCAAGTATCGTTTTGATGTTGCCTCCATTGATATTGATAAATTAGATAAAAAGAAAATTAAACAGGGACTTAAACCTTATCCTAAAAAAACCCAAATGTTGGTGGAGCGTTTATGCAAGATTTAATCAAACAGGAACAATTTGAAATCGAAGTTCTGCAATACCTTAACAGTAAAAGACTGCTGGGCAACCTTGTCTTTGGCGGCGGAACCATGCTGCGGCTGTGCTGGGGCCTCAACCGTTTTTCGGTCGACCTCGACTTTTGGCTGATCAAAAAAGCCGATCCCAAGGGCCTCTTTAAAGGATTGAAAGAACATTTACAACGCTCCTATGCTATCCGGGACGCCGCTATGAAATTCCATACCCTGCTTTTTGAAATTAAATCTCCCCGGTATCCGCGGGCCTTAAAAATAGAAATCCGTAAAGAATTAAAGAACGTCGAAACCGAAGGGGCCATCGCCTATAGCCCGCACACCTCAATCCAGGTCATACTTAAAACCATCACTTTAGAGGAAATGATGAAGGCAAAAATAGAGGCCTTGGTCGAGCGAAAGGAAATCCGTGACGCCTTTGATATCGAATTTCTTTTTAAAAAGTCCATCGCCATTAAAGCCTCCCCCAGGGTGCTCAAAAATGCGCTCACCATCATTCAAGGGTTTACCGCGAAAGATTATACCGTGAAACTGGGAAGCCTATTGGAGGCATCACAAAGGAAGTATTATGCCTCCTCTCATTTTAAAATTCTGCAATCGGCTATCAACGAACAGCTGGCGGATAAGGCATGAAACCGACATTGGACATATGGTCACGTAGTTGACATCGTACAGAGGGAATGTTATATTTTAAATATGAGAGCTAAAAGAGGCTTTACGTTAATTGAAATTATAGTAGTTCTTGTCATCGTTGGAGTGTTGGCTACGATAGCTGTTCCCAATTTTGTCAACATGATAAACCAGTCCTATGCCCAGGATGCGATGCGTAATCTCATGGCCATTTACGCGGCGCAGGTCAGTAATCAACAAAATAGCGGTAGTTATTGTACGGCAAGCTGTGCAAACACAGGGTCAATTAATAGCAACTTAGGAGTAAGCATTGTCACCAGCGGTGGTACGGGTTACAATTGTAATGTTATATGTACTGGGGGGACGCAGTGCTGTATTGCAGCAGGTCAAGGTTCTTTTACGATGCAGCTTGTACTGAGCAATCCTGTTAATGTCGGTACAGCTCCTGTATATTGTGGCCCAGCCAATCCTCCTCCTACTAATCCCTGCTGTCAGGGAGGGAATGCTGGTGATACTTGTCCATAGCCTATGTTAAAAATTAATACCCAGGGCATGAGTCTTCTCGAGGCATTTTTAGCCGCGGTTATTTTTGTGATCTCGGTGGCCGCGGTTTTTACCACCCTCATCGGTACACGCCGGCCGGCGGTGAATAATGATCAGATGACCACTGCCGCGCTGGTGGCCAAAAATGTTTTGGAAGATTTGCGTTCTAAAGTCGATGCCCTCGATTACCCTACTGGCAATTTAAGTAGTGGTACTCATACACTTACCGGTCAAGGCCCATCAGGTCTTTACAACGTCTATTACAATGTAACTTTACTCAATGCCTTGGATCCTAATTCCGCCAGGCAGGTGAACTTGACGGTTACTTGGCCGGATGCCGTACCATAAATATGAAAATTCTTAGTCATTTGGCCCTCAGTCTCATGGAACTTATTGTCGCCTCCGTTGTCGTTATTATTATTTTACTCGGGATTGCCTCTTCACAGCTTATTTTTCAGAGAAACAGCAATTATTTCGGCAGCAACTATTTTGTCAGCGCCATGACCGATAATATGCTTAACCATATCCTCACCAGCGCGTCCATGGCCATTGGAAGCGGTATAGCGAATGATAAAGGAATTCTGATTGGTTTAGCAGAGACCGGGGATGCTAATACCTTCTGCATTCATCAGGATGTTCAAAAGACGTTAGGGCCGGGAGTCGATTATCCGGGGACGGTGAATGGCGACCTTTTTACTACGGCAAATCACCGCTGGCTCTGTTATACGCTTGATTCCACTACTCATCAGCTTACTTATTGCGACCGTACATATACTTCAGGTGCGGCCAAGTGCCCTCCCGGTAACGGTATCGTTTTAGGTACAGCATTGAATGTAGGCCCCCCCAGTTTCACAAATGGTCTATTTTCGATAGCTATTACCAATTGCATGGACCCAACCCAGAGTACCTGTGGGACCACCTCTAATCCCTCTGTCACAAAAACAGGAAGCGTGTCACCCTCCGCGCACAGCCTTTAACGGTCTGTTTTGATTTGACACACCTCGTCGATTACGCTACCATACGCCATTATGTTGACGGCTTTAAATACTTCCAAGCCGTCATGCCGAGGAACGAGGGATTTCCATGTTAGATTTAAAATTTATCCGCGAAAATGTTGACAAAGTCAAAGCCGCCTTGGAGGCCAAAGGAGCTCAGGTGGACTTGAGCCGTCTTTTGAAGCTGGATGCCGACCGAAGGCGTTTGATCGTCGAACTTGATGAGCTCAAAGCCAAGAAGAATACGGCCAATGAAGACATCGGCCGCATGGTCAGGGAAAAGCGCGACCCTAAAGTTAAAATTGCCTTCATGAGGACAATTGCCTCTGGCATTGATGCTCTGGAACCGGCCATTAAAAAGGTGGAAGAAGAGCTCGGCCAGATTTTAATGATGATCCCCAATATCCCGCACCCGTCGGTGCCGGTGGGAGGTCCCGAAGCCAATCAAGAAGTTGCCCGTTGGGGAAAAACTCCCGTCTTCGATTTTAAACCCAAGACGCATATCGAAATCGCCGAAAGTTTGGATATTATTGATTTTAAACGCGCCGCTAAACTCAGCGGCTCCAATTTTGTTCTTTATAAAGATTCAGGCGCGCGCCTGGTGAGGGCTTTGTATAATTTCATGCTGGATTTGCATACGGCCAAGCATGGCTACCGCGAGATGTTTCCGCCGGTGGTGGTCAACAGCGCCGCCATGACAGGCACCGGCCAGCTACCTAACATGAAAGAGGATATGTATAAACTCGAGGGGGATGATTTGTATTTGATTCCCACCGCCGAGGTGCCTCTGACCAATATTCACCGCGATGAACTTCTTAATGAAGAAGACCTGCCTTTGTATTATACGGCGTATACGGCCTGTTTCCGTCGGGAAGCCGGCTCTTACGGGAAAGATACGCGCGGCCTGATGAGGGTGCATCAATTTGATAAGGTGGAGTTGGTCAAGTTCGTCAAAGGGCAAGATTCTTATCAAGAGTTGGAAAGTTTGCTGGCTGATGCCCGTCGGGTGTTTGAACTGCTGGGGATTCCTTATCGGGTGTTGATGTTGGCCAGCGGCGATTTGAGTTTTGCAGCCGCCAAATGTTATGATATTGAAGTGTACGCGGCAGGTCTGGATAAATGGCTGGAAGCGTCCAGCTGTTCGAATTTTGAAGATTTTCAGGCCCGCCGGGCCAATATCGCCGTCAGGGGCAAAGACGGCAAGAAGAAAGGTTTTGTGCATACCCTCAACGCCTCCGGCGTGGCCTTGCCGCGCACCATGATTGCTATCCTGGAGAATTATCAAACCAAAGACGGCGATGTGATGGTCCCTGAAGCCCTGCGTCCTTATATGGGTGGGGTGGAAGTTATTAAGAGGAAAAATAATCAGAAGAGTTCTTAAAGGAGAGTCCGCCTCATCAAAATGACTATGTCATTTTGATGGGCGAGACTTCTCCGGAAGAATTTCTCTGAAATTCTTCCGGAGAGGTGGCTGAGCGGTTGAAAGCGGCGGTCTTGAAAACCGTTATGGGCGCATAGTCCATCGTGAGTTCGAATCTCACCCTCTCCGTTGTTATTCAAATCTTCATGGGTCAAATTCGCAAAATAGGGGAACTTTATTATATTGAATTTTACGCCCGTGGGCTTTTGTATGCGCAGGCCGCCGGGCATGACGAACAAGCCGCCCAAAAGATGCTTGAGCACATCGAAGCTAAAATTGCCCACGGCGAGGCCTTGACCGTTGTGCGAGAAATTGATTTGAGCGCTTTCTTTGAACAGTTTTTAGCTCATGCTAAAGAGCAGTTTTCCGCCAAAAGTATGGGGCGTTTTGTGCAAATGTGGGAGCATTGGAAGGCTTTTCTTCAAGAGACTCATCCTCATCTTAATAGCTTATCGCAAATAACCCCATCGGTGGTGGAGTCGTATAAAACCATTTTAGTCAAAACCTTTAGACCCAAAGTGGTTAACCTGACGATTTTGCTTTTGCGGGAAGTTTTAGAATATGGGATCAACATTGGTTTTATCAATGATAATCCCACGCTGCACCTGTGCCTGTTGGAAATGCCCAGGCAGCCTGTCGGAAGAGGTCAACGTTTGAATATGGCTAAAGATTTGTTAGCGCGGGGGGTGGGTTTGGGAAAGGTTTGTCAAATTCTTAAACTTAAAGATGTAGCCCAGATCATGTATTGGGCAAATTTCATTCCCTTGCAAAGGGAAGATGTGTATAATTGACCCCCTAGTCTTTGTAATTTTTTGGAGAAGTGGCTGAGTGGTTGAAAGCGGCGGTCTCGAAAACCGTTATCCCGCTTTGCGGGATCGAAGGTTCGAATCCTTCCTTCTCCGCAGTTCATTTAAGATTAAATTATGGACATTCAAGAAGCTTTCGAAAAAGCATTGAAAGAAACCGAAATCATCCGCAGCCGCGTGCTGTCCCTGCAGACCTTTGCGGACACGCACGTGCCGTATATTCTTTTGTCCGCCTCCTCCATTAATATGGGTGATACCGTCGTGCGCAGCGGAGAAGTACTGGTGCAAAAACCATCTTTGATCCTGCCGCCGAATATCCCGCAATTGGAAGGCTTTGAGATGGAGGATCAGCCGGTTTTAGATACGGATGCCATGATCAATTTTCTTTTAGTCAGGGGGGTCTCTTTGCCGTCGATGAAATACAACAATAAAACATCGTCTCTGGACATTTTTGAAGGCCGGCTGGATGAAGCCATTAAACATTATAACAATCAGCTGCAGGCTCATGAGAATACCACGACCGGATTATTGATCGGCCCGCAGGAGGTGTGGCCTTTTTCTTTGATGATTTTTATCTGTAGCCAAATCGCGAAAAATTCTTCTGCCGACATCCGTAAATTATTAGATCAATGGCATCGAAAAAATAATTAAATGAAACTCAAATTCATTATTTTTAGCCTTTTATCGTTGATCTGTCCGGGCCTTGCCCTGGCTCATCAGCCCCAGATTTTTAAAACAGTTTTAGACAACGGCCTGACCGTACTCATCCAGGAGGTGCCCTCCAGTGAAGTTATTTCCATTGATGCCTGTGTGAAAACCGGCTCTGCCGTCGAAGACCGCTATTTGGGCACGGGTATTTCGCATTTTATCGAACATATGCTTTTTAAAGGGACCTCCAAACGACCGGTGGGGGCCATTGCCCGCGAGGTCCAAAGTTTGGGCGGTACCATCAATGCTTCTACGTCGCACGATTATACGATTTATACACTGGACTTACCCCAAGGTTTCTTGAGTCAGGGACTGGATATTATCAGCGATATGCTCACAAACTCGAGCTTTGATGCCGACCAAATGCAGAAAGAACGCAAAGTCATCCACGGGGAAATGCGTCTTTATCGTGACCGTCCTCATCGGTTTTTAAGTGATTTGGTCTTTCGTCATGTCTATATCCGCCATCCCTACCAGCATCCGATGATCGGTTATCCGATGCTTTTTGATTCCATTACTCACGACGAGCTTTATGGTTATTATCAAGAACGTTATATTCCTAACAATATGGTGCTTTCCGTCGCCGGGCCGCTGAAAGCGGATGAAATTTTGCCGTTGATTAAAGCAGCGTTTAAAGACTTTAAATCCCGTCCTTTTGTACAGCGCCATCTGCCTGCGGAGCCACCTCAATTATTTGGGCGTTATGAGGAGGTTTATTACCCGACACCATTGATGCATTTTTCTTTGGCTTACCAGGGAGTCAGCGTTTCGGATCCAGATTTGTACGCGCTGGATGTTTTATCCATGGCCTTGGGCCAGGGGGAGAGCTCGCGGCTTTACAAAGACGTCTACAAAACTAAACATTGGGTAGAGAGTATTTCTGCTTCGAATTTTACGCCGCAGGATCAAGGTTTTTTTGAAATTGAAGGGGTGATGTCGAAGGATCATCTTCCAGAGGTCCTAGCGTCCTTAAAGGCGACTATCGACGATATTCAAAAACGCGGTCTGTCAGCTGTAGAGTTAGAAAAAACCAAACGCCAGGTTTCGGCCCAATTTATCTTTGGCAATCAAACCGCCCCCAGCCTGGCCTATCGGGCCGCTACTGATGAAGCAATGACCGCAGATGCCAATTTTTCCCGTCATTATGTTGAGCAGGTGAAGCAAGTCACCAACCAAGATATTCAAAGAGTAGCCAACCGTTATTTACAGGATTCTCATTTAAGCGTGACCGTGTTAAAACCTAAAGCCATGGCCCCTGCGCCGTCAGTGCAGCCACCAGCCGCCGCGCCCGAGAAAATCAAAAAAGTTGTTTTGGATAATGGCTTAACTATTCTTCTGCACGAAGATCACAGTGTGGCCGTGGTTGCGGTCAAGCTGCTGATGTATGGCGGTACAAGGCAAGAAGACCCTGCCCGGGGCGGTATTGCTCATTTAACCGCTGATGTCTGGACTAAAGGCACAGGGCGTATGTCCGAAGAACAAATAGCCCAGGCCATGGAACAAAGGGGCGGTTCATTAGACAGTTCTTCAGGACACAATACCATGACGGTTAGTATGGATGTTTTATCCGATGACCTGCTTTTTGCTTTGGATCTGCTGGAGGATGTGGTCAAAAATCCTTCCATGCCACCGGAGGCTATTGACCGCCAGCGTCAAGCGATGTTGACGGCCATGCAAGAGCGCGACGATGATATTATGGACGCTTCTTCCAGGGCTTTACTTGAAACGCTTTACTTAAAACACCCTTTACGTCTTGATCCTTTAGGTACCAAAGAAAGTCTTTCTAAAATGACTCGTGGGGACATCATCGATTTTTATCATCGTCTGATGTATGGAAATAATATGGTGATAGCTGTTTTTGGGGACTGTGATTCACCAAAAGTTTTACAGGATTTGAAGAAAAAGTTTGGCTCTTTAAAGAAAGGACAGGTACAGGTTAAATTATTTTCTGAACCGCCTCCCGAGAAGACCAGATTCAAAGATTTGCGGATGGACAAAGAGCAGGCTTTATTGATGATGGCTTTCCGGGCACCAGCCTTCAGGGACCCGGACCGTTTTGGGATGGAAGTGCTGGACACGATTTTAGGAGCCAGTTTAAGCGGAAGGCTTTTTGTGAAAATCCGCGACCAGTTGGGCCAGGCCTACACCATAAGCTCCAGTTATAGCCCTGATCTAGATACGGGGACTTTTACGCTTTATGTGTTGACGAAGCCGGATAAAATTGATAGCGTTAAAGGCATTATAATCCAAGAGTTGGAAGATTTAAGAACGAGGGATGTGTCGGCCGAAGAGTTGCAAAGCGCCAAGAATTATTTAAAGGGTACATTCAAAGGGGAATTATTGACCAACAGCGCCTTGGCTTCCATGAGCAGTCTTGATGAGCTCTACGGTCTGGGTTATAATTTTTACCGTCAATTCGACGGGGATGTGGATCAAATTACGGTCCAAGATGTTCGTCGTATGGCCAATCAATATTTAGATATTTCCAAAGCGGCGGTCGTTATTACAAAACCTAAAACAGCGGACACGAACACTCATGAATAGGATCAAAACACTGGAATTAGAAGTCCTGGTTTTAGCCAAATTAAAAGGGAGAATGGCTTTGCTGGCCTCCCAAGAAGATCGTGAGCTGATGGTGGCCTCTGCCCTGGAACAAGTGTTAAAGGAGGACCATTCCCAAGAGTTTAAACCAGACCTTTCTTCCGTCGCAGAGAAAACACGTTTTATTAAAGGGTTTCTTTCGTATGGCGTTATCGAAGAGCTTTTATGTGATCCGGACATCGAAGATATTATCATCAATGCTTTAAAGCCCCTTTATATTCACCACGCGCAAAAAGGCTTTATCGCCACCGACAAAAAATTCTCCTCCCATCGGGAATTGGAGGTTTTTATTTTGAAGCTCGTTGTTTTTTCTGGCCGCCATGGTTATAACAAAATCGCCAATTTAGAATTAGCGAATTTAGCCGGGCGGGTCAATATCGTGGATACTCCTCTGGGGCCGCAGTTAACCATTAGTAAGGCCAAAATTGATCCGTTAAGTATTATCGATTTAATCAAATGCGGCAGCATGAGTTATGAGGTGGCAGGACAGTTGTGGCTTTATATGGAAGGTTTATCTATTCGTCCGGCGAATGTGATTATTGCTGGCGGCCCGGGAACCGGCAAAACGACCCTGTTAAATGCCATGTTGAGTTTTATTCCGCCTAAAGACCGCTTGGTGGTTATTGAAGATACGCTGGAACTCAATACATTTCTGGAAGACAGCTGTTCTCGTCTGGAAACGGATGAAGATTTAGACCTTTCGGATTTGGTCAAAAACAGCCTGCGCATGCGCCCGGAGAGGGTGATTGTCGGTGAGGTGCGCGGGGCTGAAGCGCGGGATATGATCACGGCCGTTAATATCGGCAAATACTGTATGAGTACCATCCACGCATTAAGCGCAAGGGAGGCCATTTTACGTTTGGGCAATGAACCCATGAATGTGCCGGATATGCTCATTAATCTTATTGATGTTTTTATTATTCTTAAACGCTATCATGTGGACGGAAAACTCTTTCGCGTGGTGGAGGAGGTTTCCGAGACCAGCGGCATGGAAAACACAAAAATTTTATTGTCGCAGGTTTTTAAATACAATTATGAGCAAAAACGCGTGGTAGCGGTCTCGCCGAGCACAATTTACCGCGACCGCCTGGCCCGGGAGACTGGTCTGACGCCCAGGGAGATTATTGCCGAAACCTGGATCCGTGCCAGTGTGCTTAAGAATTTAGCCGATCGTGGTGTGAATACCATGAAAGAAGTCGCTATGTTCTGTCATTATTACACCCACAATCCCGCGGAAGCCATGCATAAAATCGGTTTGGACCGCCAGCGCATGTTGAAGGAAATCAACAAATAATATGGCTTTGACAGCAAAAGGCGGTTTTGATATAAAAGTAGACTTTATTTTTGAGAAAATTTTGACGGGCGCCTGTAGCTCAACTGGATAGAGCATCAGTCTACGGAACTGAGGGTTGCAGGTTCGAGCCCTGCCAGGCGCGCCAGATTTCGTTATGAGAACAAATCCTAAGTCTAATCCCAGCGAATCTTTTACTTTATTAGCCGGTTTTGCCCGAGAAATCAACACTCCTCTTCAATCGCTACTATTAAGCTCTCAAAAACTTTTAGATACCTATAAGCGTAAAGATTTTGAATATATTTCTTACAAAGATTTTCAACGGATGCTGACGATGTTAGAACAGATCAATCAACAGATCAAACGTTGTTATGAGATTAGTGAGCGTCTGAAGGGTCTTGGTAAATCTAAAAGGAATCCTCGTGCGTATTTTACTTCCTGCGATTAAGTCATGACCAAATTCGATGAAATGTTGATGCAAGAGGCCATTCGTGAGGCTAAAAAAGCAGCTGAGGCCGGTGAGGTACCTGTGGGGGCGGTGGTGGTGCACGAAAACAAGATCATTGCCCGCGCCTATAATCAGGTGGAGATGCTCAAAGACCCCACCGCGCATGCCGAAATGATTGCATTGACGGCAGCCACCAGTTATTTGTCATCGAAGTGGTTGCAGGAGTGTACCCTCTATGTTACAATCGAGCCCTGTTCGATGTGCACCGGAGCGATGGTGTTGGCTCGTCTGGGGTGTGTGTGTTTTGGCGCCGAAGACCCCAAAGCCGGTGCCTGCGGATCAGTTTTAAATATTGCCAATCACCAAGGATTAAATCACCGTCTGAATATTCAAGGGAATATTTTAGCTGCCCCCTGTGCTAGTCTTTTGAGTGAGTTTTTTAAGAAGAAGCGAAAGAATGTACCACGTTTACATAGAAAGAATGTTTAAGAAGACTATTAGTGGAGAGTCCACCAAAATCTTTGATTTTGGTGAGACTTCTCCAAAATTTACTACGTAAATTTTGGAGAGGTGGCAGAGTGGCTGAATGCAACTGCCTGCTAAGCAGTTGGCCGGGCAACTGGCCCCCGGGTTCGAATCCCGGCCTCTCCGCCAGATTTTTGTTGTGTTCTGTAACATAATGTAATTAAATGAGTTAGATACATCTTAACTCCCCTTTAAGATGGTGGTGCCCAAAATGCGCCCATGTTAAAACCATCAACAAGGAGGGAGTTATGGCAAGTCTAAGATTCAGAAGCGGGCGGTACTACATTGATTATCGGGTCAATGGCCAAAGGTTTCGCAAGGCCACCGGTAAATCGAAACGGATCGCTGAACTCGCACTCAAAGACATTGAAGTAAAAATTGAACGCAATGACCTTGGGTTCATAGAAAAAGACGTTGAGTTAAACAAGCTCTTCGAAGAATTCCTCGCCTACGGCATCACCCACCACGCACCCAAAACACAAAAACGCTACAAAGGCATTCTCGATAATTTTAAAGAATTCCTCAAGAAGTTTCCGTTTATCAAAAAAGCTTCCCAATTGGATTCAAAATTTTTTGAAGACTATCAAACCTTCCGCAAAGTCAAAGGCGTTAGCAATAAAACAGTCAATATAGAACTCATCTGTTTGAAGGCCATGTTTAATCTGGCCATCAAATGGAATTACATTTGGGCCAGTCCCACCAAAAATGTCACGCCATTAAAAGAAGAAAACAACAAGAAGCCGCGATTTTTGAGCAAGGAGGAGTGCAAGATTTTGCTTGAGAATTGTGATGAATGGTTTTATCCAATTCTTTATACTTTTCTGCACACGGGCATGCGTAAAAGTGAATTGGAGAATTTGACATGGAGTGATGTTGATTTCGAACGTAAAAAAATCAAAATCCGCTACAAGGATGATTGGAGTCCTAAAACATCCGAGCGCGAAATCCCCATCAGTAATGGCCTTTTTGAGTTGTTAAAGAAGCGGAAGGAAACCAACCAAATCCGCTCATGCCCGTATGTCTTTCACTTAAAAGGGGACAAGATAGAGGCCAATTATTTAAGGAAAAAATATCTGCCTTTAACCAAACAGTGCGGCTTCCCGGATGTAACTAAAATCCACAGCCTGCGCCATACTTTTGCCAGCCACCTGGTCATGAGCGGGGTGGACTTACCAACAGTCAAGAAGCTCATGGGCCATGCGGATATTGAAACAACCATGATCTATTCCCACCTGGCCGATGAGCATGTGGATAAGGCGGTGGAAAAATTGAGTTTAATTTAATATGAAAAGTTCTCTTGACTATACAAGTTATATGTTGTACACTTTTAGTGTACGGAAAGGCAACAATGTTAAAGTCTATCTATTATTTTGTTGATATTCGTGGGAATAATCCGGTTAAGGAATTCATTAATAATCTGCCATTGAAAGAGCAAACGAAAATTGATGCCTATATTGAGGAGCTTAAAAATCAAGGCCATAATTTGCGCAGACCCATGGCTGACTATATAAGGGAAGGAATATATGAATTAAGGCCGGGTCATCATCGAGTATTTTATTTTTTCTTTTATCGAGAGAGCGCTGTTCTGCTCCATGCGATAAGGAAAAAAACGGACAAAATACCATCGAATGATTTAGATTTATGCCTTAAAAGAAAAAAAGAATTTGAACATCTTTGGGATATTAATAAACTTGATTCTTAACAGGGAGGTGTAACATGGCAAACATTCGGTTAGAAAGATTTGAAGATCATCTTCAAGAAAAGCTTAAAGATAAAGAATTCCGCCGTCTTTATGAAATTGAGCGGGCCAAGGTGGCTTTAGCTCAAAAGATTGCAGAAATGCGGCAGGACAAGCATCTTAACCAAAAGGCCTTGGCCGTTAAGCTTGGGGTATCCCAGCAATTTGTTTCACAAATAGAGACCGGTGAAGGCCGTAATCTGACTTTGGATACGCTTATCCGCATAGCCGCATCTTTAGGACATAAAGTACGCCTCTCTTTTCCTAGAAATGTGGGTAACGGCGCGCATCTTGAAGTAGCTTAGCGAAAAGGAAGATTACCTATGTTAGATTGGGGCCGTGATCACAGGAAGCATAGCTTTTTTCATGGGTGTTAAAATTCATGTCAACGGTTTAAAATGGCAGTGGGATGAGGTGGTGTGCCGCCATGATGATTCCATCGAATGGAAAAGAATGACATGGAGCGGGGCAAACGCAAGCCGGCATCCGTTAAACATTTAAAATTTGGTTTTAAAAATCATTACGAATGGCATTACCAATGGCGTTACAATTTTGTAACGCCATTCGTAATTTTAGGGCTCTTTAACTCTCTTATTTGCAACGGTTTTTTGGGCGAAAGCGGCCCAAAATCGTTCAAGACCCCTCTCTCCCAACCATAGGTTAAGCAGGGAGACAGGGGTCTTGAACTAACCGTTGCAATAGGAGAGAGTGATTAGATATCAATTATCTTGAGGTTTATTATTTAAAGAGTAAGATGTTAAAAAATGTGGGATCAATTAAAAAGAGGGGTAGTTGTTTATGAGGTTATTTAAAGGTCTGGTAATTGGGAATATTTGGGGTGGGATTTATGGTTTTGTTGTCGTCAGTTTCTTTTGCAAGATGAGCAACCTCCCCATATTGAAAAATAAAAATTTGATCGTATTGTTTTTATTCTTCTTTTGTTTTTGTTCTCGCACCTGGGCTGTGGATCTGCCGGCAGGGCAGGATGCCGCCGCTCAAGCAGAGCGCTACAGGTATAATGTTGAGAACCAGAAAAAAATTTTGGAATATAAAAAACCAAAAGGGCTGAAGATAGGGCCCGAGAAAGAAAAAGTCAAACCTGTAAGCAAGGGGCCGTCTTTTCTACTTAATGGAGTCAATGTGACCGGCTCGAGTGTCTTTAAACCGGAGGATTTCCGGAAAATTTACGGGCTCTACCTCAAAAGACAAGTCACATTTCAGGATATGCAGGAGGTCGCCGGCAAGATTGAGTCAAAATATAAACAGGAAGGGTACTATACGACGACAGTTTATATCCCTCAACAGAACATCCAGAATGGGGTCATAGAAATCCGCGTCGCCGAAGGGGAAATGGGGAACTTGAGCATAGAAGGCAACAGATGGTTTTCCGCTGATTTCATAAAAAGATTCATTCACGTCAACAGAGGCGAAATACTGAACATTAAAAAGCTGGCGAGGGACATCTTGCGTTTAAACAAGAACCCGGATTTACAAGTCAAGGTGGTGCTTTCCCAAGGCAGGGTTGCGCAGACCACGGATATTTCATTGAAAGTGGAGGGCCGGCGGCCCTGGCACGTGGGTGTGCAGGTGGATAACAGTGGGACACGCCTGACAGGAAAAGTCCGTCCCATGCTTTTTACCCGTTCTTCCAACGTTTCCGGACGGGGGGATATGATTTTTATCAATTCCCTTTACACGGGTGACTCTTTGGGTGAATCCGTAAGCTATAGCGTACCGGTGGGGACCAATGGCACAAAATTCGGACTTGATGTGACTTATTTCCGGTTGAAAGTGGGCAAGGAATTCAAATCTTTTAATATTACCGGTGTCTCGCAGATTTATACGCCCCACCTTTCCTGGGAGCTTGCGTTAACGGAAGATTTTGAAGCTTATTATGATCTTGGGATCAATATCAAATCCATAAACAAAAAGCAGGCTGGTACTGTTACGGACAATGGCCAAATGCGCATCCCGTATTTTGCCTTTGATTTTATAAAGACAGACTCCGAGGGGGTCACGACATTTAGTCCAAAATTTGATTTTGGCACTTCCGGATTTTGGGGCTCTTCCAGACGGAATTATAGCCCTTCCAGCAGGGCGAATACGGGGGGATCATTTTTCAAATATCAGCAGTCATTAAACCGGACGCAAAAGATGTTTTTCGACAGCTATGTGACGATACGCACGCAATTACAGCTTGCGTCACATACCCTCGCGCCATCAGAACAACTTCAGCTTGGCGGGGCGGATTCTATCCGTGGTTATCCCGAAGGAGATTATTCGGCAGATAACGGAGGATATATGAATTTTGACTGGTTTTTCCCGTCCTATGTCATTCCTGAAACTTGGAAATTGCCGGGGCAGGAGGCACCCTTACGCCGCCAGATACAACCTGTGTTTTTTGTTGATTTAGGCGGCGGCAAATTAAAGGAAACTCAGTCAGGGGAAACAAAGGATAAGTTTCTTGCTGGAATTGGAGGTGGCTTAAGTATGAATTTTAAGTCGTTTTCGCTACGTTTAGATTGGGCCAAATCTATCGGCGATAAACAATCCTCAGGTTCAGGCCCTTCCACATTTTATTTCACTTTCCGGTCGGAAATATAATTATATAAATATTTTGTTATAGCCTTGATTTCTTATCAATATCAGCTATACTTTAATTGGTTTTTTGTAAGACAAGAAGTTACGATAAAGGTAAACTATTCGAAAGAATGGGGCACAAAGCTATGAGGGCCTTCGAACGCTAACACATTGTAGCGGACAAGGTTGCCAGTTGCCGAGCTAATTTAAGCTATGTTTATTAAGCGCAATTTAACACTTATTTTGTTGGGCCCAATGCGCGGGTTAAGTTTAAACCCCATTTCTGGTTTCAGAAGTGGGGTTTTTTGTTGGAACCAAACTCATTGGATTTATAAGAGTTATATTATATAGGACATGGAATGGATTTTCTAAAAAATTTATTACTTGCCAAGCAAGAAATAAACCAGAGAACCCTACGCCTTAAATTAAAGATCACGCTATTTGTATCTCTTGCCGCGGTTATATTTTTTTGTATTTTTATAGTTGTTACTTTTTACGTGGGGAAAACGGGACTGCTGGACAAGGCCGTGGAAAGCCAGAGCGGAATGACCCAGACCCTGGCCTCCGCGGTAAGCGTGGCAATTGAGAAGCAGGTAGAGCTGTTAAAGTTAAACGCGAACTCACAATTTGTCATCGATGCCGTAAAACAAAATAATTTAAAGTACCGCGTCATGGGCGAGAAGGAGATACGGCGTTACTTGATGGATGAGGACCAAAGGTGGATTGAGGCCCCTGATGACCATCCCTTGATCAAACAATATTCCGAAAACAAACTTAGCGCGCAATTAAAGGCATTCAAAGTGGAGAATGACGAGGCGGTCAATCTTCTCGTTACCGATAAATTCGGCGGTTTAGTCGGCTTCACATCAAGGACATCGGGGTTTTATAGTTTTGACAAGGATTGGTGGCTGGGTTCATACGCGGATGGCCGCGGCAAGCCCTTTATCGGCAACGTGGAATATGATGAACAAAGCAGTTTATGGGCTATGCCCTTTGCCGTTCCCATTGAGGATGAAACAAGGGCCATTATTGGAATCTATAAAGAACTCATCAGAATCAATACCTTTTTCAAGCCGTTGATGAATTTCAGAATAGGCAGGACCGGAGACGCTGTTGTGGTCGATGATAAAGCGTATCTGGTGTATCATCCCAAAGCCGCGCCTTTCGCCAATAAATACTGTGAATATGAAGAGCTGCAGAATACCCTGCAGAACGCCAAAAAATGGGGAATACTCAACAGCGCCTATCTTAATCACGGCAAAAAGTTGGCGGCCTACGCGGAGATTAACGTCACTTCTTTGCCGGCATTGGGAGTTAACTGGTTTGTGTTCGTAGAGCGGGATTTGAGTGAAATATTTATGCCTTTAAATAAGTTGATTTTTATGATGATTCTTATCGGGATCGCGCTGACGATCATATTGGCTTTGTCTGTATTTATCTTAAGCGCGGTGGAACGTCCCGGTTCCATCCTGCAGGTGATCAAGGACGCGCCGGCACTAAAGACCCATGAAGAAAGCCCTGGCGCTGTTGAAAAAAGAAGGATGACGCGTTTGCCGAGTGAACAGAAAGAAGAAAATAAATGAGATTGAAAAGAATAAAATACTTTGTATTTATAACCGCGTTTGTTTTCCTGCAAGTAGGGCTTGTCTTTGCCTTGCCGCAAAATGGGCAAGTGGAATCGGGCAGTGCCGATTTCAGCGAGCCTGACCCTTACACTTTAGTCATCACGGCCGCGAACAATACCGTCATTAATTTTTCTTCTTTTGGGATTGCCCAGAATGAAACCGTAAAATTTATCCAACCCAGCTCCAGCGCCTCACTCCTGGCCCGTGTTAACGGACAAACAGCGAGTTATATCAATGGCGGCCTTGCGGCCAACGGCATCTTTTATCTGGTGAACCCCAACGGGATCAATTTCGGACCTTCGGCGCGGCTCAACGTCAATAGTTTCGTTGCCTCGACTCTGGATATTTCCACGGAGAATTTCCTGGCGCAGAGATATATCTTTGAGCATAAGAACGGCGATCCTTACAGCCAAATTATTAATCAAGGGATCATCACTGGCAATAATATCGCTTTTATCGCCAGCGCGGTCGATAACCAGGGCACCGTGATCGGCCGCTTAGGTAACGTATTTTTTATATCCGGAGATAGGTCTACTGTCAGCTTTGATACGAAAGGCCTAATTCAGGTGGAAGTTAATAGCCAGACAAGCGGTAAAGTATTTGATAAAAATGGAGTTGAGGTTAAAGACGCGATAAAAAATTCCGGCACGGTCCAAGGGGCACAGGTGGTCATGGAGGCAAAGACCGCCTCGAATATCTTCAAGAATGCCGTTAATCAGGAAGGCATTGTTAAAGCGACCGGATTTAATGTGCAGAATGGCGTCATCAGGGTTGTTGCTGATGGGGATATCCAGGTTTCAGGAAAGATGGAGATAGAGAATAACCCATCCGGCCAGCAAATCCAGATTTCCTCTTTGTTTGGCTCTGTAACAGTCAATGCCGAGTTTGATTCCACAGGAAACACGACGATCAGCGCCTTTAATGATGTGGTGGTCAATGCGGATATTAAAACGGACTCCGGTAACCTTAACCTTTTAGCAGACGCAGATTTCAATGGCAATGGTTCTTTCCAGCAGGCAGCAGGGACTGTTATTGCGACGAATAATCCTAACAATGAAGTCGATACCGAGGGTAATCCGATTGGCAATATCACTATTCAGGCCTCAGGGGCAAGCACGCTGGCAAATATTAATTCCGCAGGTGACTTAATCCTTAGACAGGCAGGTGCACCGGTCACATTCATTCAGCAGCCCGGTTCCACCGTGATCACACAAGGTTCACTCATCATCGGTGGCGGTGTTACGCTTGATGCGTCGGATACTATATATCAAACAGGCAAGGACTGGGTTAATTTAGGGACGTTTAACCCGGATATCTCCAGCGTGTCTTTGACCTCAAGTCAAAAGGCCAAAGTTATCGGAGATAACACCTTTTATGATTTGACTATTTATGTCCCTGGAAAGGAGGTGGACTTCGATACTCTTTGGGCGATTACCGTTAATAACAGACTTGAGCTCAAAGGAGGGTATGGGAATTTGTTAGTTTTAAAGTCTTTGAATCCCGGTACGCAGTGGCAAATCAATGTAGGAGACTACGACATAGAATACGTGTTGATAGCAGATAGCATTAGTGTTCGCGGGCCCCCTCTGAACCCCATTCATAGCTCTTCGCTCGGAAACCTCACCAATTGGAACATTGATCCCTATTGGGTTGGGGCCGGGTCAGACAATAATTGGTCTACCGGCGCCAACTGGGATACCGGCACAGCGCCCACCTCCTTTGACGCAGTTACCTTTGATGGCACAGCCCACGGCGTCAGCGGCGCCAATCCCAATAAAAACTCCTTCATCGACACAGATTTCACCATCGCTTCTTTAACTATCAACGGCTATACAGGCACCCTCACCTTAGCAGGCAATTTGAACGTTACAGGTGATATAACTATCAATAGCGGTACAGTAATTGCCGCAACCCCTAGCGCATTTACCATAACAGCCCAGAATGGCGGCATTTCTATCGGACAAGGCGTTTTAATCTCTGCAGATAGTCTTGCCCTAGTTGCCAATAAAAACATTGATATTTCAGGCACTCTTCAGGGGAATTTCATTTCGCTCAATAGTTTAAACGGCCTTACACTTTTAGAAAATGGAAGTTTAATCGATGTTTCTACCAATGAAGCCGGAGGTATCGGCGGTACAGTGGAGGTTTTAGGTAACCAGGTCGAGCTGCTCGGCACCCAAATCAACGCTTCAGGGCCTAACGGCGGCGGCACGGTTTTAATTGGCGGAGACTTCCAGGGTAAGGGCACAGTGGCGAATTCCACCATTGTCTATGTGAGCAGAAATGCCCATATTTACGCTGATGCCATAGCCCAAGGCAACGGCGGCAAGGTGATTGTTTGGTCTGACTCAACCACGTCTTATTATGGGCATATCAGCGCCAGAGGCGGCCCCCAGGGAGGCGATGGCGGATTTGTTCAGGTTTCAAGCGCCCTACCATTATTATTTAACGGGTTTGTTGATGCGCTTGACGCCAACGGCAATCCCGGCACATTCATTCTTAATCCTAACGGCACTACCGGCTATGCGGCAAGCCTTGCAACTGACCTGATCGATTATAATCCAGGAGAAACAGCTACCATTATGGGTTCTGGCTGGAAGCCAGGTGAGACGGTTTCGCTTGTCATTCAACCAGGTAAGCCTGACTTACAGAACATAACGCTTACCGCTGTTGCTGATGCAAACGGCAATTTTTCTATTTCTGGATTCACCCTTCAGCAGGAAGATTTCGGCGTGGCGTTTAGTCTTACAGGAACGGGGCAGTCTTCGGGTCTTGCTGCACAGGCGGCCTTTACGGATACGACCGGTGTAGCGAGTGTAACCGGAAACTGGGGTAACACCGCGACATGGGGCGGGTCAGCAGTCCCAACAGCCAGTACCGCTGTTACCATTAATCAAGGAATCACCGTTACAGTTGCCGATACCGGATCTACTGATGTCGCTGCTTCAGTTGTCATAGGAACGGCTACAGGCAGCGGAACGGCTGTGCTGACATTCAGCACTACTAGTGACCAGTTAACTGTTTCGGGAACTGTAACTATCGGATTTTCATCAGGGTCTGCGGCCGCTACTCTTAGCATGGTAAGCGGAAGCATTTTAATTTGTAACGGTTTTGCACTTGGCGCTACTAGTGGCACAAAAACTTGGACTCCAAGTACGGGTACTGTCCAGCTGGCTGCTACTAATACTTTACCTGCAACCATTTTTACTTCATTCGGGAATTTGACTATTACAGGTGGGACAACTTCGTTAGGAGTCGCCGTAATTATTAATAACACCCTGACCATTAACGGCAGCACTGCCTTAACTACTACCGCAAGCAATTTCCAATTGACCTTGGATGGAGACTTTACAAACAGCGGTACATTCACCGCCAACGCCTCACCGATCGTTATTGCGGGCACGGCAACGACTCAGACCATCGCCGGCTTTACTACCACGGGATTAGTTTCCATGACAAAGACTGCCGGCACGGCAACACTTCAAGGTAACGTGGGCGGCGCCGGCCTGACCATCAACGGTTCGGGTGGAACGCTGAACTTAGGCACAAGCCTGACGCATACATTTACCGGTGTAGTTACCCTTACAGCCGGAACATTAAACGGCGGATCAAGCACTCTCAAGGAAAACGCCACCAGCACCACGGCCTGGAATGGGACCGGATCATTATTCACCGCAAGCACCTCAACAGTAAGCTTTGGCGGAGTGGCTCAGACTATTTCTGCAACTTCTACGACATTCAACAATTTGACACTTGCCGGTACGGGTGCTGTAACTTTTTCTACCGGTGATACAATCAACGGAATTTGGATTATAGGAAACGGGACCAATGCTAATACATACACAGTAACGCCCACCTTGGGCGCTAGCGCCACGCTTGAATATAGCGCCGGTTCATCGGCGCGTACTGTAGTCACAGCAGAATGGCCGGCTACGTTCACTTCAACCGGTGGCGTCATTATCGCAGGTACCGGTGCCATTACAATGGGTGCTTCAAAGCAAATGGGAAATGGTACGGCAAACGTTCCCTTACAAATTAATTCCGGTGCCACATTAACACCCGGTACAAACACCATCACCCTGGAAGGAGATTTTATCAACAACGGTACCATAACGAGCGCGGCAACTCCTTATACAATTGCCGGGGCATTAGCCACACAATCCATCGGCGGCTTCACCACAACTGGTTTGGTATCCATGACCAAGACCGGAGGCACAGCCACATTTACTGCCGCCGGCTCAACCACCGGTAATGTCAGCGCCGCTGGATTGACCATCAACGGTTCGGGTGGAACGCTGAACTTAGGCACAAGCCTGACGCATACATTTACCGGTGTAGTTACCCTTACAGCCGGAACATTAAACGGCGGATCAAGCACTCTAAACGAAAACGCCACCAGCACCACGGCCTGGAATGGGACCGGATCATTATTCACCGCAAGCACCTCAACAGTAAGCTTTGGCGGAGTGGCTCAAACCCTTAGCGCGACAGCCACCACATTTAACAACCTGATCTTCGCCGGATCCACCAGCACAAAGACACTGAGCTCTGCCACCATCGTCAACGGAACACTGACCATCAACAGCGGAATTACACTTAGCTTCGGTAGCACCGCTCTCACTGTCACTCTCTCAGGCACAGGCAGCAATACCTTAGTCAATAACGGCACCATTGATATGAGCGGCAGTAACGCAGCGCATCTGCTTAAGATTGCAGCCAACAGCATTGCCACCTTCGGGACTTTAACGACCGGTACCGGCAGTACGGTGGAATACACCGTCACAACCGGAAGTCAGACCATCAACTCGGTGACCTACAACAGTCTGACGTTAGACAATAGTAGCGGCACGGACACAGCCG
>JACQCF010000026.1 GCA_016201795.1 Candidatus Omnitrophota bacterium
CTAAAACAATTATCTTTTAAAGATTGCTTCGGCCTACGGCCTCGCAATGACACCAAAAAACTTTTATCCCTTCACAAAATCTTTCATAAATCCAACCCTTTGCCCTACATATTCTTCATAGAACTTTTGACACTATCTTATAAGATTATAAAATCATCTCTTACTTTTTCCCTTTTATTTAAAAATTCCTCGAAAAATTTTAGGGTAGCATGATCTTGGATATAGTCATACTGCATTTTGCCACGCTGGAATCTTTAGACTTTGGCTCTATTTGGTATTTTTCAATGATTAAAAAACGGCTCGAGCTCTCGACGCCATACATAAATTCGGTAAGCTGTTCCATTTGAGCCTCTAAATTAAGATTGATAAAATATTTTTTTGCCGACGCCGTTTTTTTCAATCCGCCAGGTTTCATATCGATAAGGTATACGGAACTTTTATTGGCCAGCCCTTCGATCTCCTTTAGGACGAAGGTTATTTCTTCTTCTTCCGATTTGGAGCTGACGACATACGAATCGTATTTTCCGGCTTCGAGACGTATATTATCCTTCTGCGCTACCAGACGCATGTCCTTTTTAATATCCGCCATCTCCTCTTGAATCTCTTTATTTAGAGAGCGCATTTTGGAAGCGATGGGGTTGATGATCCCCCTATCCAGCAAAATCAAGGCAACAAAAAATACCGCCAGATTCAAGCCCAGCCTTTCCCGTTTGGATAAATGGCTTATGGTAGCATCAAGTTGTTGCAGATTAAATTTTACCATTAAGGTGTTTTCCTTTTCCAGAGCGCGGCGATCTCAAAATCCACGACGTCCTCTTTCCCTTCTTTTCTTCTGGTGGTATATTTCGTCTTAACGTCCTTGAAATATTTTGATTTCTCCATTTTATCCACAAAGGAAAAAATTGTCGACATGGATTGCGCGGTACCGACAAGAGAGCACTTTCCTTGCCCGTCATAAAGAATACTGCTAAAGGCGATATCCGTTGGGGTAACCGCGTATAATTCGTTCAAAACCTCCAGCGAGTAGCCACGGGTGGAAAGGTTGATCATGCTAACCCGTAAGAAATCGTTCTCCAGTTGTTTTGCCTCTTGGTGTAAGGAGGCATATTTTGTCTTAAGGCCCCGCAAAAATGCGCTTTTGAAATAAATCTTGGTGACTAAAATGATAGAGGTAAGTAAAAATATAGTAAGTACAAGTATCCCTATTTTAATTAAATCCTTGCCCCTTTCCTCAACAGCCCTGCGGAGTTTTATCTCTTCGGGGATAAGGTTTACCTTCATCTCCGGTAACACCATTAGGGGAGCAATGACGCTTAAAAATGACTGCTGTTTGATAAGGGATGCCGCCTTGGAAGCCTCCTCGGTAAGCGTCAAATCTCTGAAATAGGACAGTGTTTTGACCGGTAACTGCAAAGTGTCGCTCAGCAATGGCCCAATGGCACCCAGATTATCTACTGCCCCGGTTAAAATCAAAGTCGTGGGAGTGCGTTCGATATCTTCTGCCTGGTACGCCTCAAACGAACCCTTTACCTCTTCTGTAAATTTAGGCTGATACCGTTCGCCTTCCTCAGTAAGATGCTGCACCCCTATGGGTATGGGCCGAAGGAAGATTACCTTTCCCTTTAAGATGATCATAAAATCACTGAAACTATCGTCTATATGAACAACAACCAAGGGGGCATCCTGATGCTCAATTCTAAATATTTTTGTCAGGGAAGCCGCTACCCCCTCCGGGGCAAAAATAAACTTAGTCGGCACTACCCCTGCCCGCTCCAGTATCGTCAACTGCTTTTTTATGACATTCCGAGCAACGATCACCAGAAGGACTTTGGTGTAGCTTTTTTTATAAATACCGATATCCACATAATCGACGATTACCTCTTCCAGCGGATAGGGGGTATGTCGGGCGGCCTGAAGGTTGACGATCTCCCGTATCTCCGAAGGGTTGGTGGACGGTATCTCGATATTTTTGGTAATGACTAAATGAGATGAGGTAGGATTGATGATCTCGGGGTTCTTGAGGTTTAAACCGCTTAAAACGTCGCGGATGGCCTTAGAAATATCCTCGTCGGACAAGCCGACAATGTCACGGTGGATTAACGCGGCCAACTCGCTTTTATTAGGAAATAACCGCAGCCAGGCGAGCTTCAGGACATTCCCGGAAAACTCCAGTCCCACTAAATCTCGATGAGTCAGCCCCGAAACCAACCCAATGATGGGAAGAATTTTGGGTAGCGGTATTTTTAATTCTAAGGGCGGCATACTAATATTCTCTCCAATACAGAATTTTGCCCTTGCGGTTGAGCACCCCGACTGTTCGCGCAATATTCTTACGGTTATGAAGATGAGCAGTGCTTTCCACCGTGAAATACCCTGAATTGCAAACGAGTGACTCTACGACCCCGCTTAACTGGGCAACTTCACTATCGCTTAATGAAACAAACTGGCTGAGTTTTGGTACGATATTAGGAGTCGTATCAAAAATATTATCATCGGCAGTATCTAAAACGCCGTCTTTGCCATAACGATAGGACAGAATCTTATCAACCACATCGACATTTAAGCCTAATGCCAAAAGGACCGATTTAGAGGCGGTGTTGATATTTACCTTTCCATTGCCGTAAATAGTGACATACCCTTTGATTCGGTTAAAAGAATCCTCATCCATGCCCTTGACCAAAAGGGTTTCTTCCAACAATTCGAAGGGACTATCCTTTGCCTTGTATGGATACTGAAGGTTCCGGTAATAGGAATCCTCGGCGCTCCCCAAGGGAATTGTTAATTCACTATCGGCATCACGCCAATCGACGATGGAAGCGGCAAGCTCCTGTGCCTCGATTTCATCTAACCCCAAGACGACCTGGAATAACTTCTCCAGGGTGGCGGGCTTGGCAAAATTTATATTGATCTTTCCTTCCTCATCTATCAGGGAATAACGAAAACTCACCTTACCCGATAAATCATCCTGAAAGTAATACCCTACGCTGAGATTACTATCGGCCATGTCAACATCCTTAAAAACCAAAGAATTATTAGCAAAAGTATCGCCGAAGGAATCGTAGGTCTTGGCAGCAGCCTTTCTGACCTCGACAATAGCCTTTTGTATTCCCATCTCAGAAATAAAGCGCAACCTGCCCCGTTCATCAAGCCGCTGTACCAAACTAACCTTCTGGCGCACCCCTAGCCCCAAGGTAACGGCAAGGACGCTTAAGAAGCAGATAGCCCACATGGCAAGTATCAAAATACTGCCACGACGCTTAACCTCCAACGGGAATTGAAACGGTCCTGGTAAATTTTGAAGTCTCAGTTCCATAAGTTAATTGTAATTCTATCCTGACGGCCAAAGGAACCCTGTCGACGGGGCTCTCCTGAACCCAGACTCGTTCCTTGCTATTTTCATTTTGAATATAGTAAAAAAACTTAAATAATTTCAGGTTACTGAGCGGTGGCTGGGCTAGCCCTTCCTCTGCGGAGTAAATCTGCGAGTAGTCTCGCTGGATACGCTCCAGTTGCTTTGTCTCCTGATCGTAAACATACAGGATTTGTCCGATGGTATTACGGTGCAAGGTTGGGCTGTTAACGATGGTGGCAAACTCTAACCGTTCGGGCGTGCCTATAAATTTAACACCAGAAAATTTCGCGCAGTTTCTCAAGTCATGCGCAAATTTCTCAAAAAAGATATCAAGGTCCTCCTCAATAATCCGTTGGTTTACCCTCTGCCAGATCTTCAGACCGTTATTGATTAATGAATATATGGCCAAAGAAATGACGGCCAAAATGGCCGTAACGACCAGCAATTCAATCAGCGTAAAAGCGCGTCTACTATTTTTCATAACGGGCATAGGCACTTCTTTTTAACCTCACCTGACGCATAGCTTCCTGCCAGGAGAGCACCAGATCAATTTTATATAGTCTTCCCATGGAATCAGCAGGAGCATAACTTACGCCCCATGTGTAATCCGTATTTTTTTGAGTAAACCTGCCAGAAGTCTGAAGGAGGGCAAAAGGACCTAAGGAGGAGAGGCTATCTTGAACCTCCCAAAGTTTGTTATCTGCCCACGACATTACATTAAAATAATGAGCGCAATAGCGGTAGGTATCCAGAGAAATAAAAAAAGATCCAAAGATAAAAACCGTGCCCAACGACAAAACCCCGGTTGTTACCATTGCCTCTATGAGGGTAAACCCCTTCCTTAAAAAACGGGTTCTCTTCACGCACTATTCCCAATTTTTGACATCGTCGGCACTTTCCACGCCATCTTTGCCCAATGAATACAGATCATAATCGGGACGGTGATCACCCGGACTTTTATACTTATACTCCCTACCCCAGGGGTCAAGGGGTTTTCTTTCTAAATACGGACCGTTCCAATTACTAGCCGAAGAGGACTTACTCAATAGGGCATTGAGCCCTTCCTCGGTACTGGGGAAACTTCCGTTATCCAGTTCGTACAATTTGAGCCCCGTAGCGACATTGGTCTGGATATCGGCTTTTGCCGCAGCGATACGGGCCTGCTCTCCCCTGCCCGCAAGTCGGGGCAGTACCATCGCTACCAAAGCCCCAATAATAATAACAACGATCATCAGTTCAATCAAGGTAAAGCCTTCCTTTAACCAAAAACGTTCCAACTGTATCTTTTTTACCATCGCTTCCTCCGTAGAATTATTTTTATGATTACTGATTATCTAAATAAGTCTTCCATTGATTTTCAAAATCTTTCATGGTAGGCAAGCTAGGATACGTAGACCGCAAAGCCTCTTCCACGTTCTTACCATCGCGTAGTTCACGGCAAAAAGCGGCAAAGGCTTGAGCTCCAAAGCGCTCCATTAAGAATCCTATCAAAGAAACCGATTGAATATAATAGGTATTAACCAGATTATTAGTGCTTAAGAATACTACCCCTTTATCCCCGTCTTTAGTCAAAGCAGAACGAATATAAACCCGATTTTGATCTCTCATGGTACTGATATCCAAGCTCATCATGTCACTGATGGTAAATAAACCATTTTGATTATATAGTTCTTTAGCCATACGTTTCACGCGATCCTTCCCTGACTGTTCCTCCCACTGGGCTACCCCTTCATCCAGCCAGAGAGGGATCTCTCCCTGAGACCCCACAAAATCCCGAAAGACAAGATGAGCGATTTCATGGGGTAAGAGCGAATCTAAAAAGTTTTGATGCCAGGCATAACTTAATATTTTTCTGGTTTTATACACGGCCATCCCATGCGACCATTCCGGTTGACCACCACTGGCCCGCAAAAACGATTGATGATCCGAATAGATATAGATTTTACATCTCTTTTCCCAGAGCCAGAATTCTTGATAGCGCTGGTAACCTAAGTCAGAGGCGATCCTATTGTAATACACTTCGGCCTCCTCCAGCGTGTCGCGGGCAAATTTTTCTTCGCCCATATAATAGACAGAAAAATGGGTACCATTAAGTTCCTTCCACTGCTCAGCTATACACTGGCCTTCCCAGATAAAAAACAGGGCAATGCCCAATAAGTACACCACTGTAATCTTACTAACCGAACCTTGCTTGCACATAGCACACAAATTTACAAACTACCTTACCATTGTATTGATATCGAATATCGGCAAAAGCATAGCCACCACGATAAATCCCACCATCAAGCCCATGATCAAAATCATTAACGGCTCCAGGAGACTACTCATAATCATTATTGCCTCCTCGGTATCCTGTTCATAACTGTTGCCTACTTCTTCCAGCGCATCCTGAAGTTTGCCCGACTCCTCGCCAACGCTAATCAGATTGCTCATAAACAAGGGAATCAGTTTCGACCCCCGCAGGCTCTTACCGAAAGAGCCCCCCTGCTCCAGATCCCTATGGCTCTTACCAATCCAATCCTTGATAAGTTCATTATCCAGCACCGGGATGGCGATATCGATAGCACTCAAAATGGCCACGCCGTTTTTCAACAGCAATCCGAGAGTACGGCAAAAACGGGAAAGCTCTGCCTTCAGTATAAATTTACCAAGGATGGGCACGCGTAGAGAAACCGAACTCCAAAATCTCTTCCCCCCCTGTGTCTTGCCCTGGCGACGCAGGATAAAAACAAAAACGGTAAAAACCAAAATAACCGCTAGCCACCAGTTGCTTAAGCCATGACTCATGGCCAACAAGATTCTAGTAGGCAAAGGAAGAACCTGCCCCATGTCCACATATATCCGCGCAAGACGGGGAATAACAAAAGCGAACATAAAAATGATCGTACCTACCCCCACCAATGCCATGAGTATCGGATATGCCATTGCCATGCGCAAGCGGGAAGTCAATTTTTCTTGTTTGATCCGATGCTCCGTTATGCCCAAAAGTACCTCCGGTAATGCGCTGCTATTTTCTCCTGTGCGAACCATGGCTACGTAGAGAGGCGAAAATACCTTAGGATACCTCGTCAATATCGAAGAAAAAGTTGTTCCTTCCTTGATGGCATCATGGATATCCTGAATGATACCTCGTAAAGCAGGGCTCTCTGACTGTTCCATAATAATACCGAGCGCATTCAGGATGGGAACCCCTGATTTAAAAAGACTGGCCAATTCCCGGCTAAACACTGTAATCTCTTGGGACTTTATCCTTCCCCTTACTTTAGGCGCTACGCTCTTAGTCTGGGTCGACACGACCTCCTTTTCAAGGCGTAACGGCATAAACCCCATCTGATTGAGCTTCTCAATTGCCTCTTTCTCCGTCAGGGCTTCGATCTTACCATCGGAGATACTCGCGATGCCTTTTTTAACACGATACTTGTAAATCGGCATGTTATTTTCTTTCGCTTTCTATATATTTGTTAAATCTGGTTCTGTGGGCGCTGGTAATATCCAAAAAATGCCCTGCCACATCGTAATTTCTACCCTCTTCAATCTCTTGTATCCTTAACACTTTGATCAGACACTCAATGAACTCGTTGGAATCTGGTAATTCCATCTTCATTTCCAGGATGGAACCGACGGTTAAAGGCTCGGAGGATACAAAAAGTAAACCACCGGCCGAAATATTCTTGGTAACACTCAACTGCTCAGGGGTGAAGCCGCGTTTTAAAAGTATATCCGGGGACTTGAAGGTCTTAAAACTGATGTTGACCTTCTTGTCCAGACGATTATAAGCCCTGGGCTCGCTCTCTTTGAATGTGACGGGAACTTGACTTTTTCTTTCGAACCCCGCCTCTTCATCTTCGGCAGAAGTGTTTTTCATTACCTCTTCCGGAGTGGTTATACTGGCAATCACCTTCTGCCATCCATCCTGACGTAACGTGCGCATGCCTTTACTAACAGCCATCTTCTTGATCTGGTTGGACGGTATTTTTTTAACTATCAAATCCTTTATCTTATCGTCAACAGGGAGAATCTCGTATATCGCCGTCCTGCCAAAGAAACCAGTTTGATTACAGCTCTGGCATCCTTTCCCTCGAAATACTTTTACTTCGCCGCTGGATTTTAACCCCAAGTCCCTGGCAATCTGTACCTTTAATTCTGCCGGAACATTCTCATCCTCAGTTTTACAATCAGGACAGATAGTCCGGATAAGACGCTGGGCAATAAATGCCTCCACGCTGGAGGATAAAAGATACGGCTCAACTCCAATATCGAGTAAACGACTAATACCACTGGCGGCATCGTTAGTATGCAAAGTAGAAAATACCAAATGACCGGTAAGGGCAACGCGGATAGCGATCTGCGCGGTCTCCAGATCACGCACCTCACCCACCATAATGACATCAGGGTCATGGCGGAGGATACTGCGTAGACCCCTCGCAAAATCAAAATCAATCTCCGGCATCACCTGTATTTGGGTTATGTTAGACATTTCGTATTCAATGGGATCCTCAATGGTAATTATTTTGCGTTCCCGGGTGTTGATGCGAGAAAGACAGGTATAAAGGGTGGTGGTTTTACCGCTGCCCGTTGGACCGGTAACGAAAATGATGCCATGGGGTTTCTGGATTAAACGCTCAAATACCTGCAAGTCCCTTTTGAGCAGACCCAGCTTCTCCAGACTAAAGAGCATCTGGGTGGGAAGGATTCTTATAACCACGCTTTCGCCGAAGGGAGTGGGGATAGTGGAAATACGCAAATCCAGTATTTGCTCCTGGACTTTCACGATGGCCCGGCCGTCCTGCGGCAGACGCCGCTCAACGATATTCAGATTAGACATGATCTTGATACGCGAGATGATGGCGCTTAAGAAATTCTTGATCTCCAGCGGAACCGGCGTATCATAGAGTAAACCGTCAATGCGATAACGTAAACTTACCACTCCCCTTTGGGGTTCAATATGAATATCGGTAGCCCGTTTTTTCCAGCCCTCTAAGATAATCTGATTAACCAATTTTATGACCGAGGCATCGCCAGCCAACTTTTCGATATCCTCTACCGCTGCCCTGCTGGCTTCCATCGGGGAGGCTTCTTCTTGAGGGGTGGTGATCGAAATCTTATCCAGTGTTTCCGCGCCAAGACCATAATATCTTTTCAAGGCCTCAGTAATGTCCTGCTGGGTGGCAAGGGTCAGTTCTACCCCGTAGCCCAACTGCGTCCGGATTTCATCTTGCGTCTTTATATCAAAAGGTGAAGCAACGGCAATAGTTATAATCCTTCTCTTGATCTCCAAGGGTACGAACCGATAATGCATCGCAATCTTTAAAGGTACTTTTTCTAAGATCACCCGGTCGATATCTATACTCTTAAGACTCACAAAGGAAATCCTCAAGCGTTCGGCAAGGACATTTAAGATATCCTTCTCGGCAATAATGCCGCGCTTGATCAAAAGTTGCTGGAGGCTTTCTGTGGAAGATTCAACCTGTGGCAGAAGGGAGTCTATCTCCTTACTGGAAATCAACCCCTTTTCCAGTAGAGCCTCGGACAAAATGGTATCTATTCTTTTCGCCATATTCACCTAAAATCCGGTATATTGTTCTGAATATAATGCCGGTACCTCCTCGGAGACAAGTAAGCGTTTCTGTCGACGGTCCATAAAAATTATGATAAGGCCCCGATGAGGTAGAATTCTTCCTCTGACCTTCGATCCATCCTCCCCGAAATGATCATCTCGCATCCAGCAAGGGTCTGGGCGAGGGAAACATATTCTCCCTTTTTACCCGTATAGGCCTCGGCAACGAAAAATGGCTGGGTGAGAAAATTTTGTAATTTCCTGGCCCGCTCATAAATAATTCGATCTGCCGCGGACAATTCATCTATGCCAATCACCAAAACGATTCTTCTTAGTTCCTCGTATCTCTGCAATATGCGGATGATCTCCTGGGCGATATCGAGATGCTTTCGCCCGACGATATCGATATCCAAATTGGCGCAGGAAGAAAGTAAGGGATCTACCGCTGGATACAAACCCAACTGAATCTTCTCGCGGGAAAGCACCAATATGGAATCTAAGAAACTAAATAGCACCACGACGGCCGGGTCAGTCAAGTCGTCGGCAGGAACATAAACAGCCTCAAAAGAGGTAATGGAACCACCCGCCTCCTTCGAGGAACGGATCCGCTCATGAAATTCGGACACCTCGGAAATAAGCGTCGGCTGGTATCCTGTTTCCGATGGGACACGGCCTAAAAGCGTAGAAATCTCGGCGCCAGCCTGCACGAAACGAAAGATATTATCAACGAATAGCAACACATCCTGATTTTTGCGCTGGATGGATTCGGCCAGCGTAATGCCGGTCATAGCCACCCCGAAACGTGCCCCGGGTGGTTCGTTCATCTGGCCGAATACCATCATGGTCTTATCCAAGACTTCATGTTTCAAAAGTTCATAATAAAGCTCATTTCCCTCGCGGATACGCTCTCCCACGCCAGTAAATACACAGCTTCCACGATATTTCTTAACGATATGCTGAATGATTTCCAAAGTGAGGATACTTTTCCCCAGCGCCGCGCCGCCCAGGATGCCGGTCTTACCTCCCTTGACCACGGGGAAGAGGACATCGATAATCTTGATCCCCGTCTCCATCACCTCAAAGCTTTTCTGGCGAGACTTGCTGATCTTAATTTGACTACCCATATCCTTTTTTCGGATGGGAAATTTTTCCTGACTGACAATCTCTCCCTTCTGGTCAATGGGCTGCCCCAGCATATTGATAATCCTTCCGTAAAGCGCCTCTCCGACAGGAATCTGAATGGTGTTGCCCGAAACCTTTACCTCAGTATTACGCTGCAGATTGATAGTGGAGTTGATGGCAATACAACGGGCAATATAACCGGACAGATGTTCGGCCACCTCCAGAATCACCTCCTCCTTATCCACCGTGTAGGTCGTAAGGACGCTAAAGATACCGGGTACCTCTTCGGCGTTGGCAAACTTGACATCCACTACCGGACCCTGGACGGAAACGATGTGTCCGGTCATTTGATTATTATTATTTTTAACCGGCATATAGTAATCTCGCGGAAAATAGCTCACGCATGTTACGGTCAATAAGTTCGTGCCGTATGCGAAAATACTGCAACCGTAATGTCTTGTCCATTTCTTTTAAGCGCTGGGAGCTTCCTTCCAGATGCACGAAACGCGCGGCAAACTCTGCCAAGCGGCTTAAAACAAAAATCTGGGAAAGCTTCTGCCCCATCCAGAGATAAGCCAGATACCCAATGATATCCTCCGGACGGGAATCTAAAATGACATCAGGCAGGGACGCTTGTGAAGATGAACCTTCCTTGCTTTCTGGACGGAAAGGCAAAAAATTTACCACCTCTGCCTTTTGTACGGTAAAAGAAATCGGCCGCGGGAAAACCACTTTAAGATAACCAGCGGATTCCTTTAAAAAACTACTTACCAGATAATCCCTCAACTGCTTGACCTGGTAGTATTGCTCCTCTTCTTTAATACCGCCAAAAGAAACGAAAGCTATCTTGGTTTCCCTGGCGTAGGTTTTACCCCGCTCGCCAACTACCACGAGTCTGCCCGGCATCTGCTCCAGCTCGTGTAGGGCAGCGTTAACCACTTGCATGTTCAATCCGCCTAAAAGGCCGCTATCCGAAGTAACCGCCACCACTATCTGCATTTTATTCCCCGGGATTAAAAAGGGATGATTGTCCTGATGGGGATCGACCAACTCAAAAAAACCGTTGATGGTATTAAGTAAAATATCGTAATTTTTCATCCTGCCTTCCAGGGCGTGAAATTGCGATACGGCGATATTCTTCAAAACTTCAATAAGGTTGGAAAGGCCGTTATTAAACTCCAAATCCTTCTTAATGTTGGAAAGTGTCTTCATAATCTACCTGAACGTCTCGGTAAAATAAATTTTTAAGGCTTCCTCAAGATTCTGCTGGAGTTCCTCGCTTAGTTCTCTGATCTCCTTAATCTTGGAGCAGAACTGCGGGTGGCGTCGATTAACAAATTTGAGAATATCCTGCTTGAACTGTTTTACTTGCGTAGTCGAAAGATTATCCAGGATGCCTTTATTTAAGGCATAGAGATAAATGATCTGCTCCTCTAAGGGCACAGGTTGATTTTTATCCTGAACTATCAACTGGTTTATCACATCGCCGCGCTTGAGCCGGATCTCCGCATCTTTGGACAGGCCGGTCGTCCTTAACTGAGTCATCTGCAAAAGCTCTTTATACTGCAGATAGTCCAGACGCAGGGACTTGCTTAACTGTTTCATCGCTGGCCATTGCGCCTTGTTACCGATACGGGACACCGAAAGCCCAAAATCGATCGCCGGTTTGAAGCCCTTGTTAAAAAGGGTGGTGGAGAAATACAGTTGTCCGTCGGTCATGGAAATCAGATTGGTAGAAATATAACCAGTAACATCGCCCTGCAGGATATCCACGATGGGTAAAAAGGTCATGGAGCCGCCGCCCAGTTCCGGTTTTAAATAACCCGCGCGCTCCACCAGCTGGGAATGGATATAAAATATATCTCCCGGATAGGCTTCCCTACCCGGCGCACGCTCCAGTAGCAGGCTAATCTGCCGATAGACCCAGGCATGCTTGGTCAAATCATCAAATACCACCAAAACATCTTTACCGTGATACATGAAATATTCCCCTAAAAGACAAGCCGTATACGGCGCTAAATATTGTTCTCCCGTTGATACAGAAGCGACTCCGCTAACCACAATGGTATAAGAAAAAGCCTCTCTTTCCTTCAACACATCCAGAACCTTCAGCAGGCTGGAATACGGCTTACCAATACAGCAATAAATACAAATTACGCCCTTTCCCTTTTGATTGAGTATGGCATCAATGGCCACGGTGGTCTTGCCGGTAAGCCTATCTCCGATCAAAAGCTGCCGTTGCCCCTTGGCAATGGGGATAATCGCATCCAAAATCAAGGTTCCGGTCTCCAGTGTTTCTTTGACCGGCACGCGATCCATAACGCCGGGAGCCACCCTAAATACCGGATAGTAATCCTTTGGTTCTATTGGCCCTGAGTCATCCAGCGGCTGACACAGACTATTGACGATCCGACCTAAAAAGCTCTCTCCGACGGGCAAGGTCAGCGATTTGCCCTTGTTATAAATCTCATCTCCGGCACGAATGAGGGTGGAATCACCCAAAACTAAAATCTGTACCTTATCCTCGGTAAATCCCATCACCAGCCCGGGGACGCCATTGGCAAACTCTATCAGTTGGCCGTTCATGCAAGATGGTAAACCCCTGGCAAGTACAATAAACTTGCGTACTGACAATACATGGCCCACCTCTTGAATCTCAAAGCTGGCCGTGGCCTTTCTGCTATTGGCTACCTGGGTGTCAGACATTCCTTGCCCTTTCTTGAATCTTATTTTGCAAACTACCGTTGAGAACCAAGCTCCCGATGGTCACAATAAAACCAGCCACCATCTTGGGATTGACTTCTTCTTTTAAAACAATATCCCTATGCAGAGCATCCTTTAATTTCTTGACAAGATTCTTGCGCTGCCCGTCGGCTAAAGGAAAGGCGGAAGTAATCTTTACCTCCTGCAAGCCTTGAGGAACCTTCAAGCGCTCAAATTGTACAAATCCACATTTCAGGAGTTCTTCTACCCAATGTTCATGGACATTAAGCTTAAACTGTTCGGGTAGGGCATCCTGGATTAATTCGCAAGCCTTATCCACCGCTTCTTTAGCGATGCGCTCGTTGACCTCGGCGAGGAGCACCTGTCTTGATTTATCCGCATGCTGCATCAACTCTTCGTTCTGGATATGGGTCTGCTGTAATATCCTATCCCGTTCAGCCTCGGCATCCTGGATTATTTGCGTCTTGGTGCGCTGGGCTTCTTCCTGTGCTGTCCTTAGCATCTCCTCGGATTTCTGTTTTGCCTCCTCGAGCTGCCGATTTATTTCCATTTCCTTGTTGGCATAATCCTGATTGAGGTCCTCGATGTGCTTGGTGGCCGAGACAACATTCTGGTTCAAAATTTTGCGCAAAAGAAAAATCAGTCCACCGAACAGGATTATCTGAATCAGTATAAACGAAACAATCAGCATCTTTTCCTCTTTCTTAGGAATATTAAGTGCGGCTGAATAACTGAAAAACAATCAACATCACAATGATCGCCAGGGCCTCCACGAATACTAATCCAATAATCATGGCGGTGAATATCTTGGGCGCGCTAGAAGGGTTTCTACCCAAAGCGTTGATACTGGCATAGATCGCTGCGGCAAACACTAAGCAGGGCCCTAGAATACACAGACCAAAAATAATGAGAAGCGCTGCGTTGCGGCTCATATTTTTAAGTTCCTATTTTAAATACCAAATTCTAGCGTTAGGAGGCTTCTTCTAAAATAATTGTTACCTGATTTTTATTGACCTTCACAATCCCCCGATGCAAAGGAAAGCTCTGTCCATCGATACTTAACTTTCCCGCTACCAGACGACTTATAATACGTTTATGAAAGGGAAGGATCTCAAATACACCTTGCTCGCCAGGCACTGTCACACTATTGGCCTTGCCTTGAAAGATAATCTCCTGCGGGCTTAAAATGATGACATCCAGAAGTATCATTTTTGGGTGCTGTCCTTATTATTCTCTGGGGGTGGTTCCTCTTTTTTTGATTCTTTTCCTTTTGATCCTTCGCTTTCCGGAAAAGCCGCCCGCTTTGCTGACAAAAGCTCTTCCTTGCCCAGACGGGTCTGACTGTGCCAGGTAAAAAACAAGACTGTGGCCAGAAGCCCTACGAAGATAATGATAATAAAAATCACTATCCAGGTCATTGTCTTAGAGGGCTCTTCAGCTTTTATCTTCGTCTTGGCCAGCATTTCGGGAGCCGGAGGACCACCGGCGGTAACCAAAATCTTTTCCATCTTTGCAATATCGTCTTTAATCTGAGCAAGGGTAAGCTGGTTCTCGCGGTAAATGCCGATATGGCGTTCACGGCTCATCGCTTCATCGGATTGCAAAGCAGCGATGGTCTCAAGACGAGGATAAATGGTATTGGCGATCTCTTTGGCCCGGGTGTAATACTCGGTATCCCCTAACTTGGATAGAATGATATCTACCCGCTGCTTATTTTCATCAAGTTCGGCTTTGTTGACGAGCCAAATATCTTCCACCTCAACCTTGAATACCTTTATCTCGGTAGGCTTGAGTTCTACCTCATTCTTATAGACATAGTATCTGTTCTTTTCGGAATCATACTCCACATCAAGACCACCGTTGTCCATAATATCCTTGGCTTTGGCCTCTGCGGGAAGATAAAGTTTCACGGGAACCTTCTGGGTTTTAAACTTGGACGGGTTAGCGGCAACAATTTGAAATACGATACTGCCCGACTGTATCGAGGTGGAAACCACCGGCGCTTCCTTGCCGCCAAATTTAGCCTCAAATAGCTTCATCAGTATGTCGATGACCGAATTAATCTCCTCGGTTTTCATGCGCATTTCCTTGAGGGTCGGCGATCCGCTCATGGCTTTTTCAAAAAGGGCGTTAAAATCAAGACCTTCACTGCCAGATAATTTCTTTAGCCGGTCAGAAATTTCATTGATCGTATTTCCTATCACCGGTGAAGAATTTTCTTTAATAGTAGCGGCAGCAGCGGGAAGAGCTTCCACTGAATCTTTAAGGCTCTTTAAGGTAACGGCAATATTGACATTATCTCCGGAAAGCAAAACTGATTCTACCTTCTTGATCTCCTCTAAAGCATTCTTGGCAGCGCGTGCCGCCTCTGGGGCCGCGGAGGCCAAACCGGCGATGGTAGTCAAACCCATCGATTCCACCGAAGCCGAACCAGTGATGAATGCGTCGGTCGTACTTTCTGTTATCGTAAAGGTGTAGGATTTGCCCGGGGTAAATCGACTATCAGCTTTGAATGAGTAAGAGTAAACGCCGGGGGAAGATTCGGTCAACTGGGTATCCTTTTTAATAATTTTGTTATCCCAGCTATAAATATCCAGCATAGGCAGCTTGCCTTTTAGACCGGAGCAAGTCAAGGTTACCGTATCACCCGTCAAGGCGGGATTGGGAGCAACGGTGACCTTCCAGGAAAATTTCTCGGCGCTTTTCTTCAGTGTCTCGCCTGCGGCCTTGGCCGTATCGGCACCGGCCTGTAATACACTAACGGCCTCCTGAGTACTCTTTTCAAAACTCGTCAACACTTTATCAAATGAGTCCAGCATATCTTTCGCGACATCTTTAATTATCTGCGTTTGATCATCCAGTTTCTTCTCCACAATTCCTTTAATACCACCTTGGGCGGCTATGTCATCAGGATTGGCATTGGTTCCAGCCAAAAGCTTCCTTAAGTTATTATCCACTTGGGAAATGGGTTTATCCAGCATGCTGGTCACGGTGGTCGCCACGGCACTTATCTGTTTCTGCACCGCATCCAAGGTGGCGGGGATGGTAACCGAGAAGGATACTGGCGTCTTAAAACTTGCGCCAGTGGCAATAAGAGCATTTCCTACAACGGCATAAACCTTGCCGGATTGTAATTTAGTATACGGCACTCCTCCAGAAGTATAATTGGTGGGCGACCAGCTTTGCGTAAAGAAGCCGGCAAAACTGGCTGGAATTGGCTCCTCTCCGGTCTTATAGGGGGCGGCATCGTTGATAATATCTGCCATCGTGCGGGTCACTTGCACGGGATTATTGGGATCGGTATTGTCGAGGCGCGTACCAATCCACATTTGCACAGTATCAGGTATGTCAGTATAAAAAAGATGCTTGTTATTAGTCTCATCAACCATAACAGTCTTGCGTTTTATCCTCTCACTCCCATCATAAATACCCACATCGATAAGCAGGGCGCCGGGCACTAAGGCACCGTCTCTTTCCAGCCAACTGGTAATGTCCAGTCTGTCTGCCGTAGTATCATAGGAAAAGTCAGAATAGGCGCGCCAGATATGGACAACGAGGGTTTCCATGGTTCTAAAAATAGTACGATCCCCTCTCCAGATATGTGCATCAGGATCCCAGCCCACCAGATAATCTTCGGCAATAGGCCCGTAGTCCTTCTGCGACCATTCCGCGTGCCAGTTACCGGCCCGCACATAGTGAGAAACTGGCGAAGCCAACCCCTGGGCTACCCAGTTGGTGTAATACGGCGGGACATCCAAACCAGAAGTGTCATTGACCGATAAACCTTGAATAGGCTGGTTGGTAACCAGGTCACGGATATCCCAGGTGATCTTATAATAGTCTATCTTCACAGCATTGACACCGCCTTGGGGCGTAGGGCCTTCCGCGAACACATCATGGTCATTATGGTCGTAGACACGGACTCTTACATTAACATAGAACGGCGGAGTCTGCGTGCGCTCATTGGGAATGCTCCAATTGAATGTTCCAGTATTAGAGGTATTAGTGCCATTGGCCATAGGAATTTCCTGGGCCCAATCAGTAGCATCGATCACACTATCTCCATTAATATCCTTGGCATAGGTAAGGTCTACGTTATTGATGGTACCAAAGGTGGTCCAGGTCACCGGACGGATTTCATTCACCACCCAGCGGGGAGGCTGATACTGGTTGTTACTATCTAGCTGCACGGCCGGAGTAAGAATAGTAAAGGCGCCCTGAATTTTAAATTGTGGGGACACGCTGTTAACGGTGGTTATGCGCGGATCATAAATTCTAATCTTGCAGTTAGGTGAAATGTGATCCGGAACCGTCCAGTCATAATAAGATTCCGAACCCGGTCCGCCCGCTCCGGATCCATTGGAGACGGTACCCACATCAAAATTCTGGTTCTCGTCGGCAAAGCCGTTGGTAGAGAGGGTGATTCCCACCTGAGGCATGGTGCCGCCCCATTCCCATCTAATGCGAAACGTGCTCGTAACAGACAGTTTCTCGCCGCCGGCAGGAGCCTTGATAATTAAGTAGCCAATGATCTTAAAGGCATCGCTGGTAGCCTGCACATCTGATTCAGTGGTTCTGGCATCAGCAATGTTCAGAAGAACATTATTATTGGCCTGATCGGGAATGGTCCAAGTATAAGTAGCATCCGAATTAGCTCCGCCAGAACCGGTGCCATTGGTCACAATACCATCATTAGGAGTACCGTCGTTCTCTAATATGGGGTTATAAGGACCCTGTGAACTGTCTGGTTGTTGGAGAGAGTAAGTGATTTTGACAGTGGGGATGGTACCTACCCAACCCCACTCGATAGCTTTGCCTTGGCCAATCTCCCAGCCGGTATTCAGCGTCGGTGCTTTCACCCAGACTTTTCCTTTAATTCTAAACGCCGGAGAAATGGCATACGCATCCACATCACTGGAACTCTTGACCCTGACCTGCACCGTATGGGAAATATCATCCGGCACAGTCCAGTTATAAGAACCGCTGTTGGACAAATTCAACTGGATGTCTTTGGTGGTGGAGAAATTGTCGAGAGAATACTGCAGATCGACCTTGTTAACCGTACCTATATTGGACCACATAATCGTAAAGGGATCGCCAACAACCAGTTCCTCACCGCCGCTTGGCTTACTCAGGGTAAATTTAGCACGAATCTTGGACATGCCCTGCGATACCCCATAAGCATCGGCGTCATTGGCCGCGCCCACCTTAATTTTAAGCTGGGCGGTAATCTGATCAGGAACCGTCGCCCAAGTCCATTGTAAATCAGAAGCAGACGCGGAACTCAGAGAAACCCAGCTGCCCTCTATACCACCGGTAGTGGAATAGTAAATACCCACCTGGTCCACTGTACCAGTATAAGTCCAGGCAATAGCGGCAGGGTCTCCCACATACCACTTATGGTCAGCATCATTTTGGGAACTGGCATTAGGTAAAGTCACCGTGAATCCCGGTATAATCTTAAAGGTGGCTTGAGAAACATTAAAGGCGCCGTTGTCGTTGGGATCCTCCACTTTCATAATCAAATCGCTGTTAATAAAGTCGGGGATAGTCCAATTATAACTCCAGGTTCCCGTGGTGTGCGGCGTTGAATCGGTAAAGGTCTGATTAATGGCCGGATTAGTTTGCTTATAAACAGTAAACTTCACTCCCGTCGTATTACCAATCTGATTCCAGGAAATGGTCTGGCCACTGCCCACCACCCATTTCTGCCCGCCATTGGGAGTGTTTAAAGTGAAGTTGGCGCGGACACGGAAATCTCCATTGGAGATGCCATTGACATCGCCGATGTCGTCGGGTTTGGCCACGCGTACTCTGACTTTGCCGGAGACCGCCTCAGCCGGGATATTGTTCCAAGCAAAGGTACTATTATTGGCAGTACTGGTAGTAATGGATTGTGGACTGGTAAACGTGGGGTCATTGATGGAATAATCGATTTGTACGGTATCAAAAGACGATGGCCCGTAAGAAGACCATGTGATTGTGCTGTTGCTGCCGGCATACCATACTTCCCCTCCATTGGGAGCAGTCATCACCACTCTCGGCATGATCTTAAAGGGGTTATGGGAAGTGTCGAAAACTGTGTCTCTAAAGTTTACGTCGCTCTGTCTGACTCTCACCAATGCGTTGGTGGTGGAAATCAGCGGAATGGTCCACTGGTACTCTCCGGAATTGCTTATTCCCTGCGCCTCATCAATGGCCACCCACGTGGAGCCGGTATAATAATGGATGTCTACCTTATCAATATTCCCCACCCATGTCCACCTGATCCACTGCTGGCTGGCAGAGCCCCATTTTTCTTTGTCGGTGAAGTTAGGAGGTGTGCCGCCGTTAGGCGCGACAAGCGTAATGTTACCTTTAATTATAAAATTATTATTAGAAATGGCCACTGAATCGGTATCTTCTGCCCCATTGATATAAGCATTAATACGCACGCGGCTGGTAACAGAAACCGTCGGTGGAATGGTCCATTGATAACTGCCGCCATTAGTGCCATTGGGCACGTTGGAAGCTATGGGCTGCCACTGGGTAAAGGTGGGTTCAATGGAATAGGCAATATCAATGGCCGGCGCTAATCCAAAGGAGCTCCACGTAATATTTTGTTGTGTACCAACCGTCCATTGTTCCCCTCCGTTGGGGGCGGTAAGCACCAGATTATCCATAATCTTAAATGGTAAAGCAGACGTAGCCACTACCAGATTGTCATTGGAATCATTGATGCGAATAAAGCAGTTATTGGAAATCACATTATTAGGCACGGTCCACTGGTACGACAAAAGAGAAGCCTGCTTATTGGTGGCAAAAGTGGTATAGGTGCCGTTTTGACCATTGGTGGATAGGGCCAAATCCACGGCAGCAATGGGGCCAACCATGGTCCATTGAATCTGAGTGGAAGGATCTGACTCGCCGGCCTTAAACTTTTCCTGGCCGTTAGGATGGGTCACACTTAAGGCGCCATTGATGGTAAACATATCAGAAATGGTGAGCGCATTGGGGTCATTGACATCGGTAATTTTGACCCGTGCCTGGTTGGAAATGGCGCTTGGCAATGTCCAGCTGTAACTTCCGGTGTTACTTACCAAACCGTTGACAACAAAGCTCCAATTGTTGCCATTGTCCAGGGTATACTGCAAATAGACATTGGGAATATTCCCGAAGGTCGACCACGCAATTAATTGCGCAGAAGTAGCCAACCATCTCTCTCCACTCGCAGGATGGGCAATGGTGAAACCGCCGCGTATAATAAATTCATCGCTTTCCCCATAAACAGTAGCAGCTCCCAATGCCGTGACTTTTATCTTCGCATGGGTGGAGGAGGATGCAGGTAATGACCACCTATAACTCAAATTCCCTGGTCCCGCGGGCACCGAAGGAGCAATGATCTGATTATCAGGGTAAGTTGTGCCTCCATCCACAGAGTAACGAATTTCCACGTTGGCAATGGAGCCATGGATAGTATAGTTGATATTCTGGGAACTCGTCGAAAGCCACACCTGTTCATTAAGGCCGATCCCCGCTGGCTGAGTCACAGTGATGGAACCGCGGATGGCAAAGTTGGCTGACGAGGCAGAAGGCCGAGTATTGGAAACAGCCGCATCTTCGATTCTGACCCTTAATTTATCACCAATGGCATCCGGTACTTGCCAGGAATAACTGCTGTCAGATGCCGGACGAGTGGCAATAGTATTGGGATATCCACCTAACCCTTCATTGGTATCATATTTAATATTAATATTAGCGATGGTTCCGCGTTTTACCCAGGTGATGGGCTGAGAATCATCGACCACCCAGACTTCTCCTCCCACAGGCGAGGTCAGTTGAATGCCTGCGGCTATAGTAAAGGTGCTGGAAGTGGCAACATCGGCCTGACTGGTGTCCAAGGGAGTCATCCTTATGGCCACATTGTTGCTAATAGTATCAGAGATATTCCAACTGAAGGTCTGAAGGCTGGAAGCAATGCTCTCTGCGCCGGGAATCTGGATAAAGCCCGTTCCGTAGTTATATTCCAATTTGACATCCCCCACGGAGCCGATGCGGTTCCAGGTGATATTCTGGGGCAGGCCAACACCCCATACGATTCCAGAGGTAGGATTAATAATTGTCAGTTTACCCTTAACGGTAAAGAAACCGGAAACACCGGGTATGGTGGGTTTAGTGGCATTGGAATTAATGGCCTTCACCTTGACCTGACTGCTGACAGCATCCGGAATAACCCAGGCGAAAGAACTGCCGGTCAAATTCTGGGCATCAGTAATATCGGTATAAGCTCCTCCGGAAACGGAATATTGCAGATTGACGGCAGGGATGGTGCCGGTCTTGGTCCAGGCAATCGACTGCTGGTCCTGAACATACCATGTTTCTCCTCCAAGAGGAGAAGTGAGGGTCAACTGCCCTGTGATACTGAAATTATTGGCGGATTGAGTATAGACAGTAGAATCATCCTTATTAGTAATCTTGACATTAACCTGTGAGGAAATACTGTCTGGAATCTGCCAATTAAAGGGTGAAGAAGTAGCGTCGAGATTGTCGGCGTTTGGAACCTGTTGATAGGCAGCGCCATCAACGGAAAATTCCAGTTTCACCTTACTGATGGAACCCGTCACCTGCCACGTAATAGGCTGGGTTGACCCTACCAGCCATGACTCGGTTCCATTGGTGGGTGAGGTAATAAGCAAATCACCGCGGATTTTAAAATCACCCGCAGACATGGTGTTAGAGTTAGGGTCATTGGCATCCGTCACCCTCACCCTCGCAAAGGTAGTAATAGTATCAGGTATGGTCCAAGATTTAGTGCCCGTATTAGCAATAGGAGTCGTGGTGATGACGGTCCAGGTCTGACCGCTATCCGTGGAGTAATCCAGCTTGACGTTGAGAATATTACCAACGGTAGTCCAGGTAATATCGTGGCTTGAATTAACCACCCAGACCTCGCCTCCCACAGGAGAGGCCATAGTGAGAATACCCTGAATTTTAAACAACGGCGATTCGGCAAAAGTCTGGATATCGTTAGCATCGGTAATTTTTATCTTCACATTCGGCGAAACGGTCGTTGCTGGAATATTATTCCAGAAATAGAAAAGGTTGGCCGCAGGTGTAGAATCCACAATCTGATAATCGTAACTCGTGCCGCCATTAGTGGAATATTCTATGCGCGCGTTAGCGAAATCGCCGACTTCAGTCCACTGTATTTTAAAGTTGCTTCCCACTTTTAACTGTTCGGTTCCATTAGGTACCGTAACGGCAACGCTGCCGACGATTTTGAATAACTCGGATTCGCCAAAAACATTTGTGGGGTCATTGGCATCGGAAACTTTTATCTTATAAGTACTGCTCACATGACTGGGTAGATTGTTCCAGGTGTAAGTACCGTTGCTGGCGCTGGTAGAGCTGACAATCACATTATTGTAGTTGCCGCCATCAACCGCGTATTCTATCTTCACATTCTGGATACTCCCCGTGATATTCCAGGTGATAGGATGATTACTGGATTGGGCCACCCAGCGGGTACTGGCATCAGGTGAAGTCACCGAAATTTTTCCTTTAATACTAAAAACACTACTGGAGACACTTTTGACTGTGGAATCATTGGTATCAGAAACGCGCATTAAACACTGGTCACTGATCGCATCGGGTACTGACGGCCAGGTATACTGGCCTGCACCCGCGCCGGCGGAAGCGTTTGATATGATTTCCGTCCATAAACCACCGTTATTTTTGGAGTATTCTATTCTGACTGTTGGAATGGTCCCGTTGGCCTGCCATTTAATCTGGTGATTGGTATCACCAACATACCAGGTCTCTCCGCCGTTGGGTGCGCTGATGACAATGGACCCTTTAATGACAAAGGGGCTGGCGGAAACATCCACGGTTTCAGGGTCATCCTTAGCGGAAATCCTCACCTTTAGATTGGAGCCAATCTTATCGGGTATAGTCCAAGCATAAGTGCCCTGCACTCCCGAGGCAGAGTTAGAGTAAGTGCCTGCCTCAACGGTGGTCTGCGACTCATCGCTGAAACCGTTGGTAGAATACTCAATCTTGACATAATTAAAGCTCCCCGTCGGTGTCCATTTGATCTGCTGAATGTCGCCGACATGCCAGGTAGGCGCATCAAGATTGGGAGAATCCAATCGGATTTTTCCTTCAATCTCGAAGAGGTCTGAGTCTCCTTTGGTTTTGGTAGCATCATTGGCATCCTGGATTTCAATGACAGCCTTCTTCAAATTACTGGTGATAGAGTCAATGGGCGCTGCCCAGCTATAGGTCCCCGCGGGACTTCCATAATTATAAGCCACGGTGTTAATATTGGTAAAAGGAGCAGCGCCTGTGGTGGAGTAGACAATAATCACATTACCGCCGGTAAAGCCCTGGGTGGTCCATGTGATATTAAAACCATCCCCCACTTTTAAAATATCATTGGTATTGGGTCTGGTGACGGCAATGACACCCTTCATTCTAAAATTGGGGCTGGCGCCATAAACGACAGCGTTGGAAGCATCGGAAACTTTTATCGTGGCCTGGTCTGGAGTGCGCAAATCTCCGGTGGTGGGAATGGCCCAGGAATAAGGAGACAGAGTGGCGTCATAGGAGGTTGTAACTCCACTCCAGTCAGTGCCGCCATTTTTGGAATAGTCTATCTTCACATTCTGCACCACACCTGTGATGTTCCACCCGATATTTTGTGTGGTGCCTACCGTCCATTCTGAAGCAGCCGTAGGTGAAGTAACATTAACGATTGCCCTAATTTCAAAAGTACTGGCCGATACCGCCTGGGTGTCCGCCACATTATTAGGATCAGATATTCTAATTAAGCAGGTCGAAGAATTGGTGTTTGCCGGTACAGTCCAGGCAAGGCTTCCGGTATTGGGATGGGGATTGGTACCAATGTCGGACCAGGTCTGACCGTTATCGCTGGAGAACTGCAGGTTAACATTCGTAATGTCTGTCCCTACCTTGTTCCAGGTAATGGTTGTACCTTGACCGGCGTATAAGGTTCCGCCCACGGGATCGGTAATCACAAATGAACCTTTGATTTTAAACGTAGCGGACTCGCCATAAACCGTAGATTCATTGGCCGCTTCAGTGACCTTGACCTTTACGGTATTAGAGACATGGTCCGGAATGGAAGGCCAATTCCATGAACCAGCACCATTGGTGCCCCTAGATATACCAGCGGCAAGCGGTTGATAGCCAATGCCGTAATCATAGTAAATATTGACATCACCGATGCTACCGGTGTAAGTCCAGGTAATATTCTTATCAGTGGCACCAACCTGCCAATCAGAGGAGGCATTGGGTTGATTGACAACCACAGAACCTAGAATCTTAAAGTCAGGCGATAGGCCAAAAACATTGGGGTTCCCTGTGCCGCCGGTTTTATCCGAAATTTTAATCACCACATCATTGCTAATAGTATCGGCTACATTGGTCCAGGTGTATTGCCCTAAGGTGGCATCTACCCCCGTAGCAATGATTTTATCAAACGTGCCGTTAATACCGCCTGTAGAGTAATTGAGGTCGACAGCAGTGACTTTGGTAGAACCGTTTAAGCTCCACTGAATTCCGTTGGTATAACTATTCCCAACGCGCAGATTGGTGTTTAAAGCGGGTTGAGTAACAGTAATGAGCGGCCTGATGGAGAAGGCGCTGGCAGATACAGCGTAGACACTGGCCAGATGATTAACATCAGAGACTCTGATATAAGAGTCTTCGGAGTTCTCATCGGCAACCTGAGTCCACGTATAGGTGTTGCCGCCGGCCGTGTGTCCGCCATCATCAGCAACAATGGTCGTGTAACCACCGCCAGCGGAAGTTTTGTATTCAATTTTGACGTTGGAAACGGTACCGTTAGCGGTCCAGGTAATATTTTTGCTTTGACCTTTGTACCAGACAACCCCGCTATTGGGAAAGACACTGCTTAAGCCGCCCAGAATCTTCGCATCGAAAGCAGAGACACTATTAACATCGTGATCGTTAGGGTCACGAACCCTGACCCGCATGGTATCAGAAATATCATCAGGAATAGCCCATGAATAACTACCTTGGACCCCGGAGGCAGAGTTAGTAACAGTGGCAACGGGTTTGGGAGTTACAAAGCCATCCGTAGAATACTGAATTTCTACGGGCGTATAAGTTCCCGTGGGGGTCCAGAGAATAGTTTGTGTAGAGCCTACCGTCCATATCAAACCGCTAGTGTTAGGGGCATCAATTCTAATAAGGCCTTCCACCTCAAACCCATCCGAGACAGTATTCACCACCGAGTTATTGACCTCGGTAATCTGGATCTTGGCAGATTTGGCATCATTGGTTATGCCGTCGTTAGGGGGTGCCCAGGAGCTGTAAGGAGAAGAGTTGAAGGCA
>JACQCF010000025.1 GCA_016201795.1 Candidatus Omnitrophota bacterium
CCAGGATCAAAGGAATCATCAGCCATTCCAGCGCGTGGCCGATTTTAACCAACAGAGGATAACGCATATCCGCTCTGGGCAGCAGCGCCAGGCTTAAGATAATCGAGGTTATCAAGCACAGGGAGGCTAAATTAAAGATGGTGCTGGCGATTTGAGGGACATTGTAGTAGACCACGGAGCTGGCGAATTCCTGCCGGGCAAATAACACCGGAAGCCAGCCGATCAGCGAAAGGATAAAACCCCACGTGGCCCAGGACCAATGACCTTCCAATAATTTAAACCCGTGGCGAAACTTATCCCATAGAGGAATCTTGCGGTCCTGCCAAAAAGCGCGCATCACCAAAGGGAAATTTTCCACGCCCCAGGCCCAGCGGCGTTTTTGTTTATAAACGCTTTTGACCGTACGCCACCAATTATTCGCGCTGGCCACATCCATCGATAAGGTCACATACATAGGGATGACCTGATAGCCCCCGTCATAATGAATGTAGCATTTCCAGAAAATGGCTGAGTCATCGGAGATCATATCCACCGGCCAATAGTCCACTTCAACAAGAGCTTTAAAACTCATGCTATGAGAGGAGAAGGTAACTAACTTTTCAGGATTAGTGGCCTCAACGAGTTGAAAGAATGAGGATCCCGTTTCAATAACGCGGGCAAAACCCGGCACATGCCAAATATTATTGTGATACATTGGAATAGGTTGGAAACTGGCCTGTTGACGGTTGCTATGGATCATAAAATGATAGGTCAGGCAGGCAAAATAATTTTCTCCTACGACGGTGTCGGCATCAAAGCAAGACACAATCACGTTTTCAAAAGGAATGTGTTGGCCGCGGATATAGGCAGCTGCTTTTTTAGCGGCATAAGTGACATTGGCCCCTTTAACACGGGCTTCCCCGGGCAGGTCAGCCGGATGTTCAACCACCAGACAGTCCAGGAAAAAGGGTTTGTATTTGTTTTGAACATGATACACGCCTTTTTTGATCTGTTCTGTCGCTCTTTCTTCGAGCGCGAAGACCACGATGATTTGCCGGGTGGGAAATTGCTGCTGGCTGATGGCTTTGATAGCCGGCTCAATAACTTCTTGAGATTCTTTGACCACCGGAAAAATAACCAGATGATCAATGTCTTTAGACGGTGCGGGCCATTGTTGGCTGTCTAACAGTTTTTTAAGTTCCCGTCGATGGGTCCAGGTGGAAAACGACTGCCAGGGGGGGGAGGGCGGCTGTTGTTGATAATAGGTGATCAGATGATCGATGCCTTTGATGCGCTCCATCCAGTCGGTTTTTTGTTCCATATTCAAACGTATGTAGGAAAAAACTAGAAACAGCGTCAGGTACAAAAGCCTAAAAAGCCACCACAGATAAAAAGAAATGGTGATAATCGCGGCGGTAAACGGATAAAAAATCGACAAGAGAATCATCCCTAGAAGGGTTGTCCAACTGGCCGCCCCGGGAAGAATTTCCAGCCGTCTTTGCCATCGGGCCTCGGGGGGTTTTAGGTTTTTTTTGGAGTAATGAAAATGCATAAGCTATCGTTCAAATTCCTTTAATCGCAAGGTATCGGCAATGGTCTTGGGCAAAATCGATTTATGCCGCAAAATCTGGACGGCACATAAGAGTCTCTCTCGAGGATCAATATAATAGAGCTTGCCGGTTTTCTCTGAATAATACATTGAAGTACCGCGGCGTACAGGGGTGATTTTTTGCAATTGTGTTCGTCTGTCGCCGAGGCCGGTCTGGCCGAAAGTCTCTTTATTCAGTAAAAAGATTTCATTGTCATCGCGCAATAGAATCGCGCTGCCGTTATTGGCCCAGAACGCCTGCCCAATATCATGTCCGTTTTGGAAAATCCACTGCATGGACTCTTGATTTTTATCCCACAGCCCGATTTTATGGGCTGTAAACTCAAGCCATAAATCATTGTTTTCATCCAGAAGGCTTCCTTTAATATCGGCTTGAGGAGGAGCGATGTCTTTCTTTGGCGGGATATCTTTCGGCGCAATATCGGTGTAAATGGCCTTGGCTTTAATGTTGAGGCGGTTGACATGATCATTGTAAAACGCGTAAATAATTTTTTCATCGCCGGCTTCCCACCAGAGTTTGAGGGGCTCTAAGGGCAGAAGGTCGCTGATGTCTTCAATATGAATTTGTTTATCACGTACATCCACCCAAAGGTATTTGTGTTTATCCGCGACCAAAATGTGAAGGATGAGAAAAGGGCTTTTATCGACGGTAGAAAAACCCAAGATTTGGGCGTCTCTGTAAATGAATTCTTCGGGAAAAACAGCAGTGACCTGTGAAGGGTTAGCCTGCGTGTTAGCGTCATTGGAAGATTCTTTGTTGAGCCGCAAAAGATAAAGATCTTTGATCGTCATCTCCTGCCAGATGAGAAGGGTGTTGCCGTCGCCTAAGGGGAGCATGTTTTCAAACGATAGGCCGCTTAAGTTTTTCACCGACCATTGCTGAGGAATCAGCAGAATATCCTCCAACACCGTTGCTTTACGTTCCACCACTGGCACTGTATTCTGCCAGGTTTGATAATCTTTAAATTCCAAACGCACCGTGTAATTGTCCGGCATCAAATCGCGGATAATGGTGGGCGTTGTTTCATGGGCTTTGATATTGTTGATGAATACATCCGCGCCTGGAGGATTGGAGGAAGCATAAATGATCCCCGTCTTAACCAACTGATGCGTTGGGGGGTTGGTCACAAAACCCAGCATACGCAGAATCAGCAGGGGACAGATGATCAAATAGAGGGCACAAAAAATATAGAAGAAAATTTTTCGCAAAAGCGGCATGGTTCGTCACCTAAAGAATTAGCCTGTTCCTCACCATAGTCCCGAGTAACTGGAGGTAAATCTTTAAGTTACGAGGGGCATAATAAACAGCCTCAATCTTAATCCAATCGTCCTTAGAAGTCAATCCTTCTAGCATCCACTTGACCCAAATATTTATCATAAATTACTTGGCTGGGGGGTTTAGAGAACCTATAATATCAATTACATAGAAGTTTCATTGGTGGTAGTTTCAACCATAGGAGGTGACAGATGGGTGATCTACAAGGGATGGTAGCAGTACCTGCCAAAGCGGTTTTGGCTCAAGTCGGACAGTTTGTTAGTAATTTGCTGCTGGTGCTTCTTCTTTTACTGGCTGGCTGGCTTATTTCCAAGCTTATCGTCAAGACCGGCGTCACAAAACTGTTGAAGCTTTTAAAACTTGATGATCTTTCCCGCCGTATCGAGCTAGACCGCATATTGGCCAAAGGAGGTATCAATAGTTCGCTTTCGGAGTTAACAGGTGAAATCTGTTATTGGATAGCTTTATTGACGACATTGGTAGTTGCCCTGAATGCCGTTGGACTATCGGTGGTGGCTGACCTTCTGCAGAAGATCGTGCTTTACATTCCTAATATCATAGTGGCTGTTTTTATTTTGATCGTAGGGATGTTTGCCGCTGTCATTATGAAAAATATCGTCAAGACCGCCGCCAGCAACGTAGGTATTTCTCAAGTCAATTTCCTGGCTAGACTTACCGAGATCGTGGTTCTGATCTTCACGGTGGCCATTGCCTTGGAACAGTTGCAAATCGGCGCCAAGATTGTCGAATTGACGATCACCATTATCTTAAGCGCTTTGGGTCTGGGCTTCGCGTTGGCCTTTGGCCTGGGCTGTAAAGATATTGTCGGCAAATCCGTTGCGGAGTTTCTTGATAAATTAAAAAGATAAAGCAAGAGAGACCCCGGACTATGACAAGAAACCTCAGCTCAAAAGAGTTGGGGTTTTTTGTAAATATTTACTTTTTAATTCCTTGACTGTCCCCGAGCTTTTTTGTATAATCGCCCATTCATAAACTAAGAGAAAAAGAAAAAAGATGTCAGGAGGAAGCGGAAGTGGCTATTTTAAAAGAACAGAAAACAGCAGTGATCAATCGTTTTAAGACGCACGCCAAAGATACCGGTTCAGCGCCGGTGCAGATTGCCGTGTTGTGCGAACAAATCAATTTGCTCAACGAGCATTTCAAAGTCCACAAGAAGGACCATCATTCCCGCCGGGGGTTGTTGATGCTCATCGGTAAGCGCCGCCGCCTTTTGGATTATCTCCAAGAGAAAGATCCCAAAAAATACGAAGAAACCATCAACAAGCTTGACTTACGCAAGTAACAACAAAGAAAAGGATCTATTTATGGCACAGGCGCATCTGACGATCCCCTTCGGATCTTCTAAACTTATTATTGAATCCGGTCAATTAGCCAAACAGGCCAACGGGGCAGTGACCGTTACGGTCGGTGGTACCGTGGTTTTGGTGACCGCTTGCATGGCCTCCAAACCCAAGGAAGGCCAGGATTTTTTTCCTCTCACCGTTGAATATCAAGAAAAAACCTATTCGGCCGGTAAAATCCCCGGCGGATTTTTCAAACGCGAAGGCCGTCCCACGGAACGCGAAGTGCTGGCCTGCCGTCTGATTGACCGCCCGATTCGTCCTTTGTTCCCGGAAGGTTTCCTCAACGAAGTTCAGGTGGTGGCGACCGTCTTAAGCCATGACGGCGAAAATGATCCTGATATTTTAGCCATTATCGGCGCTTCCGCGGCCTTGACGATTTCAGATATTCCCTACGACGGCCCCGTGGGAGCGGTGCGGGTGGGGCTCATCGACGGTCAATGTGTGGCTAACCCGACCTTTGCCCAGCGCGAGAAAAGCATTATGGATTTGGTCGTCGTTGGTTGGGGCGACGGCATTGTCATGATCGAGGGCGAGGCCAATGAAGTCGGCGAAGATCAAGTTCTCAAAGGCCTTGGTTTTGCTCTGCAGGCTTTAGAGCCGTCTAAAAATATCCAGTTAGAATTAAAGAATAAAATCGGCAAACAAAAAACCAAGGTGGAATTAAAGCAGCCCAATGCGGATTTCATTAAAAAGATTCGTGAAATGGCTTTGCCGAGGCTCAATGAAATCTATACCACCATTGCCGACAAAGGGAACCGTGAAGAGGCCCTCAACAGTCTCTGTGATCAATTGACCACGGACATGGATGCCTACGCGGCTTTTGAGAAAGACGGCCACGCAATCTCAGAGCAAGGGGTGAGGGATGCTTTTGAATCTTTACAGTATGAAATCATCCGCGGCAATGTTTTTACCCGAAAGCTGCGTGCCGACGGTCGTGGTTTAAAAGATATTCGTCCCATTGAATGCGCAGTCGGCATTTTGCCGCGCACGCATGGTTCCAGTCTGTTTACCCGCGGCCAAACCCAAAGCTTGGGGATTATTACCTTAGGGACCAAAGACGATGAACAGTTGGTGGAAGCCTTAGAGGGTACCAGCTACAAAACCTTCATGCTTCATTATAATTTTCCCGCTTTTAGCGTGGGGGAAACCAAGCCCATGCGTTCTCCTGGCCGTCGTGAGATCGGTCACGGAGCTCTGGCTGCCAAGGCACTGAAAGCCGTGCTTCCCACCAAAGATGAATTTCCTTACACGGTTCGGGTGGTTTCAGAAATTTTAGAATCCAATGGTTCGTCCAGCATGGCTTCCGTTTGCTCGGGCTGTTTGGCCCTGATGGATGCGGGCGTTCCCGTTAAAGCGATGGTGGCGGGTATTTCCGTCGGCCTTATTTCCGACGAGAAAAATGCGGTCTTGATCACCGATATCATGGGACTGGAAGATTATTTCGGCGATATGGATTTTAAAGTTGCCGGTTCCCGCAAAGGGGTGACGGCCATTCAATTGGATCTTAAAATCAAGAAACTTTCCATGTCGCTTTTAGAAAAAGCGGTGGCCCAGGCCAAAGAAGCACGATTGATCATTTTGGATAAAATGGAGGCCACCCTATCTCAGCCGCGGTCGGAAATGTCGCCGTATGCGCCGCGCATTGTGACCATACAGATTCCTCAGGATAAGATTGGGGAAGTGATCGGGCCCGGCGGCAAAATTATCCGCAGGATGATCGAGGAAAGCGGTGTGACCTCCATTGATATTGAAGAAGACGGCAAGGTGATTGTGGCTTCCCCTGATCAAGGCGCTTTGGACAAGGCAGTGGCCATGATCAGAGGATTGACCGAAGAGCCGGAAGTTGGTAAAATTTATGATGCCGTAGTTAAACGCATCATGAATTTTGGCGTATTTGTCGAGTTTTTGCCCGGCCGTGAAGGACTGGTGCACGTCTCTGAACTGGCCAGTAAGTTCGTCAAAGACGTCAACGAGGTGGCCAAACTCGGCGACAAATTCAAGGTGAAATTGGTCGAAAAAGACGAAATGGGCCGGTTTAACCTCAGCAAGAAACAAGCCGAGTCAAAAGTTTAAAGCAGTTACGTGTCATTGCGAGGAGCGTTTTAGCGACGAAGCAATCTTTTTAATGCTAAAGAGATTGCTTCGCTCCTTTCAGTCGCTCGCAATGACACGAAACAAATACAGTTTCGGGTCCCTCAGATGAAGCTTGAACATGTCAATGAGATCAAGGGCATCATCATTTTGGCTTTAAGCCTGATTCTTTTGGCCAGCCTCATTTCGTTTAATCCGCAGGATATTTCCTGGTATACGTCAAGACCAAGTCTGCATCCGCACAATTGGATTGGTGTGTTCGGCGCCTATGTGGCCGGTACTTTTTTTTTCCTTCTGGGCATCAGCACCTATTTTTTAGTCGCTATTGGTTTTTTCTGGAGCTGGAATAAATTCACCAGCCGCGAAATATGCTTTAATTTTTTTAAATTCGTCAGCCTGGTGTTGTTGTTTGTGGTCACCAGTTCTGCACTAGCTTTGATGGGCCCACAGGCAGATGCCCAGCGTTTTGGCCGCGGCGGGATGGTGGGCATTATTTTTAGCAATTTTTTGCAGTCGTATTTTAGTCCCCTGGGCGCGTTTATTATTCTTTTTGCTTTTGGGGCCTTGTCTTTGGTGGTCACCGGCGAGTTTTTGGTCTCCCCATTTTTCGTCTGGTTGTTTCGCCTGGCTTCAGCTTCAACCATTGGCGTCTTATCCAAAGCCAGGGGTCTTCCCAAAATAGCGCCTTCTTTAAAACTTAAACCAGCGGTGAGACCCAGCCTTAAGCGTCCATTGCCTTTAGAAGAGCTTAAAAAAGAAATCAAACCACCGTCGGCGCCGAACATTCATATCATAAAGCCCCCCGAAACACCGAAAGGGATCGAGCAAAAGCCCAAAATCGTCGGCGAATATCATTTGCCGTCGCTGGATTTGCTCGATGACCCGCCGGTATTATCCAGCAGCAAAATTCAAGAGGACCTCAAGCGGGGCGCTAAAATTCTTGAGGAGACGTTAACGGATTTTGGGGTGTCGGTTAAAGTAGCTGACATTGAGCGCGGGCCGGTGATTACCCGCTACGAGCTTGAACCCGCCCCCGGCGTTAAGGTGGGCAGCATTCTCAATCTTTCCGACGACATTGCTTTGGCCATGCGCGCGCCTGCCGTACGCATTGTGGCACCCATCCCGGGGAAAAACCGCGTGGGCATTGAAGTGCCCAACGGTTTTACCGCCGCGGTTTATTTGAAGGACGTGCTGGAGCAAAGCGAATTTAGTTCCAGTTCTTCCAAACTGATGCTGGCGATCGGCAAAGACATTTCCGGCAAACCGCTGATTACAGATTTGGCGGATATGCCGCATCTGTTGATTGCCGGCACCACCGGTTCGGGCAAGACGGTTTGTTTAAATAGCCTGATCACCTCGATTCTTTTTAATGCTTCTCCGTCGGAAGTCAAACTGATTATGGTGGATCCCAAAATGGTGGAGATGGCCTCCTACAATGATTTACCGCATTTGATTTGTCCGGTGGTCACGGACGCTAAAAAAGCAACGGCTGCTTTTCTCTGGGTGGTCGGCGAAATGGAGACGCGTTACCGTGCTTTTAATAAAGATCAGGTACGCAATATTAAAGGTTATCAGGATAAGGGAGGCTACATGCCTCATATTGTGGTCGTCGTCGATGAGCTGGCGGATTTGATGCAGGTGGCGGCCAGGAGCATTGAAGGCTCCATCGCGCGTATTGCCCAGCTGGCGCGTGCGGCAGGGATTCATTTAATTTTAGCCACCCAGCGGCCGTCGGTCAATGTGGTCACGGGTATCATCAAAGCCAATTTCCCGGCTAGAATTTCATTTAAAGTTGCTTCTCAAATCGATTCGCGTACGGTTTTGGATGTAAAAGGCGCCGAGAGCCTTATAGGGAAAGGCGATTTTTTGTTCATGAGACCAGGCGATGCCAAAGCGGTACGCGGCCAATGCTGTTATGTTTCCGACCAGGAAATCAGCCGCGTGATTGAGCATATCAAAAAGCAGGCGACCCCCGACTATAATGAGGCGGTGCTTAAACCTCAAGCCATCTCGGCGGGTGGCGGCGATGCTAGTCAGGATGAAATGTACGATGAGGCGGTGCGTGTGGTGGTGGAAACCAATCAGGCGTCCGTGTCGGTATTGCAGCGCCGTTTGAGGCTAGGCTATTCACGGGCAGCCAGAATCATCGATATGATGGAGCAAAACGGCATCGTGGGGCCTTATGCCGGCAGTAAAGCGCGCGATATTCTCGTCGACCGCGAAAAATGGTTAGTAGAAAATATGGGACAACAGGTCAATGACACAGCCAAACCCCAAGAGCAAACCCAATAGTTCCTTGCTGAAGGAAGCGCGTCTGACCAAAGGTTTAACTTTGGAGATTGTGCACGAAGCCACCAAAATTCCTTTGGATGCGCTCAAGGCTATTGAGGAAGGCTATTCCACCCGCATTCTGACGCCTTTTTATTACCGTGGGTTTATTAAAATTTACGCGGAATTTTTGGGACTCAATGTTCCTGAAGTTTTAAAAGAATATAATGTGCAGGCCCCGTATAATAAATCTACGGGGCAGGCCCCTACTGCTAAACCTGTTCTAAAATCAACACCATCATCACCTCCCTCGGTGCTGTCTCAGAGGCCGAATATTTTTTTGGATCAGGCCCAGGATTTCCAGCGTCGCCTCTTAACAGCTAAAAACAGGAAGAATTTATTACGTATCATAGCGATGGTAGCGGCGGTTGTTATTGTAGTCAGGATCGTCGGATGCGTGACGGCGGCGATCAAATCCAGGCCTAAAAATCCAAAGATTGTTGTCCAGATGAAAGAAATCAAGAAACAGCATCCCTTCAAAAAAGAACAACCTAAAACCGATGAAGAAACCGCCGTTGTTAGCCAGAGCGTCCATAAAGTTTCTGCCGAAAGCGAAAATCATAAAGTGACGTTAACGGCCCGCGCGGCTAAAGACAGCCGGATTCAGGTCAAGGCCGATGGCAAGGTTGTTTTTCAAATGACCATGAAAAAAGGCACCATGGAGAATTGGGAAGCCCAAAAACAAATTGAACTTTCCGGCAGGAATATCAATGCTCTGGATTTAGAAGTCAACGGCAAACACATCGGCTCCTTGGGGTCTTTCAATCATCGGGTCAAAATGGTTCTTATTACCAAAGAAGGGTTAACAGTGAAAAAGTGAAAACCACCGCAGATTTTCAAAAAGAGCGTTTGAACGCCGGTCCCGCCGTTGGCGGGATCGGCGTTGTTAATTTAGGCTGCGCGCGCAATCTGGTGGACGCCCAGATGATGCTGGGCCGTTTAAAGAAAAACGGCCATCGTATTGTCAACGCCCATCAGGCGGACGTGGTCATCGTCAACACCTGCGCTTTTATCGAAGAGGCCCGGCAGGAATCCGTGGACACTATCCTTGATTTGATTGAATTAAAAAAGCAGGGCAAAATCAAGAAGGTGATTGTGGCCGGCTGTCTGGCCCAGCGCTACGGTGATAAGCTGGCTAAAGCATTCAAGGAAGTGGATGCTTTTGTCGGTACGCCTACGTTAAGCCGTCGGGATAACACCGAGCAATGGTCATTGACTGCGAAGCATTTTGCTTACGTGAAGATTTGTGAAAGCTGTTTTAACGCCTGTTCCTTTTGCGTCATTCCCAAAATCAAGGGTAAGTTTATCTCCCGTACTATCGAGTCGGTCGTTCAAGAAGTACAGGCATTGGATACCAGGGGGGCCAAGGAAATCAATATCATCGGCCAGGACATTACCGCTTACGGCATGGATATTTACCGGCGCAAAGCTTTGGCCGAGCTTTTAAAGGAGTTGGTCAAGACAACCAAAAATATTCAATGGATTCGTCTGCTGTACGCGTTTCCGGCGCATGTGACCGATGAACTCATCAATGTGATTGCCGCCCAAAAGAAAATCTGTTCCTATATCGATATGCCCTTGCAGCACATCAGCGATCATATTTTACGCGAACAAAACCGTCATATCACAACCGCACAGACCAAAGAGCTTATCGGTAAAATCCGTCAGCGTATCCCCGATGTATTTTTGCGTACGACTTTTATTGTCGGCCTTCCTGGCGAATCCGAAGAAGATTTCGATGAGCTTCGGGATTTTATGCGCGCATCACGTTTTGAGCGGGTGGGGGTTTTTGTTTACTCGAGGGAAGAAGGGACTTTGGCTGCTCAAATGCCGCATCAGGTGGCGGAAAAAATGAAGAAACAGCGTCTAGATACGCTCATGCGTGATCAGCAGGAAATTTCCAAAGAAGTTCAACAATCATTGGTGGGACGGCGCTTGAAGGTGTTGGTTGAGGAAAAGGAGAGAGCAGAAAAAGATCCTTCGACTCAGCCTTCGGCCTCGCTCAGGATGAATTCTACACAAAATGAAACTCCACGAGAATTCACTTACATCGGCCGCAGTGAATATGACGCGCCTGATGTTGACGGTCTGGTGTATGTACGTTCATCGAAGGTTTTAAAACCGGGTGATTTTGTCCAGGTCCATATCAGCGATGCCTATGAATATGATTTAGCCGGAGAGCTTATATGAATTGGCCTAATGTGTTGACCGTCTCGCGCATAGGGTTTGCTTTTATTTTGGTATATCTGCTTTTGCAGAATTGCCTGACCGCCAATATTTGGGCAGTCATCTTTTTTACCGCCGCCTCTTTAACCGATTTTTACGACGGATATTTGGCCAAAAGACAAGGCCTGATGAGTGATTTTGGCAAAATCATGGACCCCATTGCCGACAAAGTGCTGATGCTTTCCATGTTCTTCGTGTTGACGTATATTGGGATGATTGCGCTCTGGATGGTGGTTTTCATTGCCGCGCGCGAAATTTTGGTGACGGCGGACCGCCTGCGGTGCGTGCGCCAGGGCCAGATTTTAGCGGCGGAAAGAGCCGGTAAGATTAAAACCATTTTCCAGATGATTACTGTCAGCGTGATTTTGCTGTATTTGATTTTGGAGCAGGCGGCCTTTGGTTATAGCTGGTTTTATCAAGTGCAGAAGGCCTATCTTGGCGCCATTAACATCTTCATGGTGCTCACGGTCTTTTTAACGGTGGGCTCAGGCGCGGCGTATTTTCAGCATAGGCTTAGGAGTCTTTCTTCATGAGGCCTTTAGCGACTATACTGGCTACTTTTTTTGGAGTGGGCTTTTTCCCTCTAGCCCCGGGCTCGGCAGCGACCGGGGCTGGAATTGTTTTAGCCTTTGCTCTGCAAGGTTCCCTGGTTTTTTACGCAGCCGTGACAGCGGCGCTTTTGGTTTTAGGTATCCCGATGGCAACTTGTGTAGAAGAAGCCCTCCATCAAAAAGATCCCGGTATCGTGGTGATTGATGAGGTGGTGGGGGTTCTTATTGCCCTGTGGGGACTGCCTTTGAGCTGGCCGGTGGTAATTATCGGATTTTTCTTGTTTCGGGCCTTTGATATGTTTAAAATATATCCTATTAATCGATTGGAAGCCCTGCCTGGCGGCTTAGGTATTATGCTGGACGATGTCATGGCCGGTCTTTATACAAACATAATCTTGCAGGTAGTTTTGCGTTATGCAGGCTTAATCTAAGGAGGGAAGTAACCATGGAAAGTTCGAATCCAACACTAAACAGCGGTATTTTCGCCAAAGCCAAAGCGAGTGTAGGTTCTGGTGAAACCATGACCATTCAGGGAACGGTTAATAAAACTTTTATCCTGTTTGCGGTGCTTTTATTAACCGCGAGCTGGAGCTGGAGCAATACCCTTAACCCCGCTCAAGCGCCGGCTTTAGGCATTACTTTTTTTGTCAGCTTGATCGGCGGTTTCATTTTGGCGATCGCAACCGCTTTTAAACCCAATTGGGCACCGGTAACCGCGCCCATCTACGCGGCCTGTCAAGGAGTGTTGTTGGGAGCCCTTTCCATTTTCTTTGAACGCTCCTATCCGGGTATTGTGGTGCAGGCCATTGGTTTAACCTTTGCCGCCATGTTTACCATGCTGGTGGCTTATCGCAGCGGCTGGATTCAAGCCACCGCAGGTTTTCGCCGCGGTTTAATGGTTGCCATGATCAGCTTGATGGTCTTCTACGGCATCGTTTGGATCGCCAGCTTTTTCGGCGTTCATATGCCTGGCTTTATCAATGGCGGAGGTATTCTCGGCATCGGCTTTAGCCTGTTTGTGGTGGGCATTGCGACCTTGAATTTTATTTTGGATTTTGACTTTATCGAACGCGCCTCCGGCGAAGGTTTACAGAGGTATATGGAGTGGTACGGCGCTTTCGCGCTCATGGTTACGTTGATTTGGTTATATATGGAAATTCTTAGGTTATTATCAAAGCTCAACCGCCGTAACTAAAGAAGTTCTTCAAATCAATTCTTTAAAACCCCGTGTCTTTAGGCGTGGGCCAGCCGCTGGGCTTTCCTTTTACCCTTAATTCAGCGGTGGATACTTTGCTTAAGAAGGGCTCTGGGCGTGATTATTTTCCCTTGACACCGGCCTGTTTCAATGTTATCATTGTTTCAAATTATATACAATTATGTATATAAAATGAAATGTTAACCATGCGCTTCCAGGATACCTACAAAGAACTTATTGAAAAAAAATATTACCTCTTCTCCTTTGAAGACCTGTGCGTTTTTTACCCCAAAGAAAAGCGTAGCAACCTGCGGCAGTATGTGTCCCGCTGGAAAAACCAGGGGTGGATCGGCTCTTTAAGAAAAGGCCTGTATGAATTGACATACCCCCAAAGTCGCAGCGTTCCTGATTTTTTTATCGCCAACAAAATGTACGCGCCGTCCTACGTTTCCCTGGAAACGGCGCTTTCCTACTACAGTATTATTCCTGAGGTGTCGATGGCGGTCACCTCGGTCACTTCCAAAACCACCCGCCGGTTTAAGAATTCCCATGGACTTTTCATTTACCGCAGCGTACGGTCGCAAGCCTTGCGCGGATACATCATCGAAAAGCATAACGGATTAGATGTCCTGATCGCCGAACCGGAGAAAGCCCTCGTTGATTATTTGTATTTCAAAACCCTGCGCGGCGGGACATTCGACCAGAAGGCGGAGCGGATCGATCAAAAACGGGTGAAGCAGCTTAATAAGAAGAAGCTCGAGGGCTACGCGAAAATTTATCATCTTGATGTAAAGGGGCTTTTACATGCTTGAACTTGAGGCGCTGGCCGCCCAGGCCAAACAAAGAGGCATGCCGTCCGGGAAAATGCGCGGAGTCTTAAGGGAATACCTGCAGGTCCTCATTTTAAAAGAACTGTACAAACTCCCCGATGGCCAAAAGCTGTACTTTACCGGCGGAACATATTTAAGGCTTGTCCACCAAACGAAAAGATTCTCGGAAGATCTTGATTTTAATGCGGGGGAAATAAAAAAAAGTGACTTTGAAGGGGCTTTGGAAAAAGTTGGGGGCAGCCTTAAAGGCCAAGGATGCGCGGTCAAGCTTGCCTTCGGGCACTGGGATAATATTCTGGCGGGAGAGTTTATCTTCCCGGAGATCGAAGAACATTACGGGGTCGTTTCTCCCCACAGGCGCAAGGAAGGGATTGTCATCAAATGTGAAGCCAACCGGCCCAAAGGGAAGATTAAAACCGAATCCTTGGTGGTCGCCGGATTCGGCAGCATGTTTCCGGTTGTCTGCACGGATAAAGGGATACTATTTGCCGATAAAATTGATGCCCTGATCAAAAAAAACCGGGCGCGCCATCTGTTTGATATCATGTTTATGCTTTCCCAAAAATATCCGCTTGACTTAAACGTCTTAAAAGCGCTGGGGATCAAAGAACCGCCGCTGGAGGCTATCCTTAAAAGGGTGGTATCTTTTTCCGCCGCGGAACTCAAAAAACAGGCGGAACAGTTAAGGCCGTTTTTGTTTGAGGAAAGCGAAGCCGATTTGATCGTTCATGCGCATGAGGTCATTCCTCAGCTGATTCGGGGTTATCAATGACGGCGCCAGAGGTGGGGTAATAACTATCATAAAATCACACCATGTCCAAATTCTACACGCCTCACAGGACCCGTAACATGTATGACCCGCGCTTAAGCGAGCCGTTTCGCATCAGCCGCACAAAAATTGATTTATACCTCAATTGCCCTTTGTGTTTCTATTTAGACGGCGCTTAGGGGGCGGTGGATACCTTGCTCAAGAAGGGCGCTGGGCGTGGTTATTAAAAAATTTGACAATCGGTGGATTTTATTGTATATTCTAGTACAAGTTATTGTACATAAAAATACAATATAATGTACGGAAAGATACAATTTATGGACTATCGCTTAACTCGAGAAGACTTGTTGGAAACGCTTGGGCTTTGGAACGGATTTTTGAATAAAAAAGTCCATCTCATTGCCTGTGGAGGAACGGCTTTGACCCTTTTGGGAATCAAAGCCTCCACCAAAGACGTTGATTTGCTCGTTCCCGTAGATGATGAATACCGTTATTTGATAAAGACATTAGAACAGCTGGGTTATCGTCAACAGACCGGTTCTGGATGGACAAGGAAGGACGAAGAATTTATTTTCGATCTTTTTCAAGGTAAACGGATCCACACAACCGAATTACTGGAATCGCCCATGGAGGAAAAAAATCATACCCTGATCAAGGAGTTGTCTCATATTTATATTGGCGTTCTTAATGAATATGATTTGATGATCAGTAAATTGTTTCGGGGAACAAGCGTCGATATTGAGGACTGTTTGATGCTGTTGAGGGCCAGACCTCAGGAGATTAAAATCGATGTTTTAGGGAATCGTTATATGGAAACAGCAAAATATGATGTTGCGGAGGATCGGCTGATTAAAAACTGGGAGCATTTTGAGCAGGTATTCAAAAAGGAAAAGTCTCATGGAAAATAAACAATTATTAGAGAAATCAGCCCGCCTTGGCTATCCTCTTTTAGAAACAAAAGAGAATTTTGACGTGAATAAGGCCTTGGCAGAAATGGTTAAGACCAAGAATGTCCGCTTTCTTGAGGGTTTTCCTGTCATGCTGGCTAATGCCGCTCAAGAGGGGAATTTTGATTATCATAAAGTTGAAGCTTCACTGGGCAATAAAAAAACCAAGGAAAACTTCAAACAATTATTTTTATTGTCGCTGGCGCTATATAAAGAAAATGATTTTCATTTTGCTTCGGTGTTAACAGACAGGGAAAAGCAAAAGGTGGTATTGTTGAGGAATTCCCTGAATCATGGTAGACACCTCAAGGTTGGGAATTATCAATTAAATTTAGATCGTCTCAAGCAGGCATTTCGAAATTATTTTGTCCACAAGAGCCATGAATTGAAAGCCCTTGATGCTAAACATGAGGATATGTCTTTAGAATTTGCTTTGTCAGAGGTTTTTTCCCCTAAACAAAAAGAACTGTTCCTCAAGAAACTCAAAGGCGAATTATTAAACAAAACAGAAAGAGAATATTTTTCGCGGGTGGTCAGAAAAAAAGCCGTTGCTTTAGCCAATCCCGAATTACATCGTTTGGCGCAAAAGGTTCTTCAATTATCATAAAATCACACCATGTCCAAATTCTACACGCCTCATAGGACCCGTAATATGTATGACCCGCGCTTAAGCGAGCCGTTTCGCATCAGCCGCACAAAAATTGATTTATACCTCAATTGCCCTTTGTGTTTCTATTTAGACCGGCGCCGAGGGGTGGCCCAGCCGCGGGGTCTCCGTTTACCTGTTCCCGGAATTTATGCGGACCCACCCCAGGATAAAACTTGACAATACTACTTATGAGTAGTATACTTTGCGTGAAGGTAAAATGAAAAACAAGGCCGCCTATATACAGAAAGAACAGAAGAGAATTTTTGCGCTGGTTACCAAGAAATTTAAGAATTATTACTTAACCGGCGGGACAGGACTGGCTTTTTATTTTAGGCATCGTTTTTCAGAGGATTTGGATTTCTTTAGCCAGAAATACGATCGGAAGGATCCGGAAAAAATTATGGATTATATTGCAAAACAAACAGGGTTTGATTATCAACTGGATGTGGAGCAAAATACCCCTAAATTAATTCCCATGAAGGTGTATTTCATGGAATTAAAAGATAAGCAGGTGTTGAAAATTGATTTTGTTAAAGATTTCGTTCCCAACGTTCATCCGATTAAAGGCGGATTACATTCGCTGGACGATATTTATTATCGAAAAATTCATGCCGCGATAGGCGCTCAAAGTAAACAGGGCCAATCAGGCCGGCTGATGGCTACCGGACGTCAAAGCGTTAAGGATTTGTTTGATCTTTATTATCTTTCTTCTCACTACAAGCCATTGTCGGATGTTTTTTTTGAATATTTTGCTTATAATGAAACAGAGCGCTTAGATGCCTGGTACAGGGGATTTAATAGAAGCGAGACAAAGCTGGCTTTGATGGATTTGGTTACCAGAATAGATACGGGCAAGGTTTTTAAGTATTTGGATGATCAGATTTTAAAAAGAATTCCCGATAAACTGTTATAAGGCGGTGATTATGAAAGTCAATTGGTTGTGGGACACAAAATTGAGTGAAGCCAGAGTTAAGAAGATTTTGCGAAACGAAAACGACCCTCGTTTTTACATTTACGCGGAAAAATTGTTTTCCCGCATGAATAATCCCCAGGAGGCGTTTGACTATGTTCCAAAAAAGGTTTTTTGCAAGAGGTGGCCTGCGCTGAAGAAGAGAATTGAGAAAGACGCCTGGGCTAAAGGAAGGGCTGATTTTTGGCAGACCATTTATGAACGGGTGCACCTTCAGAAGATTCCATTAGAAAGGTTAAGCATTGCCGGTCAGATCAAAAATTTAAGGACCAAATTGGGATATACCCAAAAAGAAATGGCGCAAAGGCTGGGAGTTATTCAACAGTATGTTGCCAAATTGGAGGCAGGAAGAGAGAATCTAACTCTCGACACCTTAAAGCGCATTGCTGAAGTTTTAGGCAAACAATTGACTGTTCAATTAAGATAAAGTGAAAAGAAAATTGTTTTAATAACCATGTCCAAATACTACACACCTCACAGAACCCGTAATATGTATGACCCGCGCTTAAGCGAGCCGTTTCGCATCAGCCGCACAAAAATTGATTTATACCTCAATTGCCCTTTGTGTTTCTATTTAGACCGGCGCCGAGGGGTGGGGCAGCCGCCGAGCTTTCCTTTTACCCTTAATTCAGCGGTGGACACTTTGCTCAAGAAAGAGTTCGATAGTTACAGGGCCCGCGCTGAGGCCCATCCTTTGATGAAAGCCGCGGGGATTGAGGCGGTGCCCTTTAACCATCCGCAAATGGACCTCTGGCGCGATTCTTTAAGAGGCGGCATCACTTACGCGTATCCGGGCACCAATCTGCTTTTAACCGGCGGGGTGGATGACCTTTGGCAAAACAGGCAAAAGGAATTGATGGTGGTGGATTATAAATCTACCTCTAAAACAGAGGGTGTGGGCATTGATGCCGACTGGCAAATCGGTTACCGGTGCCAGATGGAAATCTACCAGTGGTTGTTTCGCAAGAATGCCTTTAAGGTGAGCGCCACAGGCTATTTTGTGTATTGCAATGGGTTAACCGACCGGGATGCTTTGAACAACAGGCTGGATTTTGAGATCAGTATAATCCCCTATAAAGGGGATGACGCCTGGGTGGATGCGGCCATCAAGGGCCTTTACGCGTGTTTACAGTCCGATTCCATCCCGCCGTCGGGGGCCGATTGCCCATTTTGTCAGTATAGGGAAGCGGTGGGGAAGGTTGAGAATTAAGCGTGTGTCCGATGGCTAATGTAGAACTACCTATTGTTGAAATAAACCGTTCAAGATAGAATATGATTATCAAATGATCACGCAATTAAAACACCAAGCTAAACCTTTTTTAAAGTGGGCGGGGGGGTAAAGGACAGCTCCTTACGCAACTCCAAGATTTCCTTCCACAAGATCTGATTACCGGTAAAATTAAAAAATATTTTGAACCTTTTCTAGGTGGGGGGGCACTCTTTTTTTGGCTTGCGGGGCGTTATGATTTTGAGGATATTTATTTATACGAAATCAACCCATCGGTTTATATTTGTTACCAGACAATCAAGAAAGATATTAAAAAATTAATCAAAGAGTTGAATCAACTAGAACTGGAGTATTTTTCGAAATCAGACAACGGACGAGAGAAGTTTTTCTATGAAAAACGAGAGGAATTTAATACCTATTTAAGAAGAAAGGCTTCCAATAGTTTTATTCGAAAGGCGGCTCTGTTAATTTTCTTAAATAAAACCTGTTTTAATGGGCTTTATAGGGTCAATTCTCTTGGTGAGTTTAATGTTCCCTTCGGGCGGTATAAAAATCCGACTATTTGTAACGAAGACAATTTACATGCCGTTCATGAATTGTTACAAAAAGCAGAAATTATTTGTGGGGACTTTTCACTTTGCCTAGAGCATGCAGATAGGGAATCCTTTGTCTATTTTGATCCGCCATATCGTCCTATAAGCGCAACCTCCAATTTTACAAGTTATTCAAAAGATACCTTTGGTGATTCTGAACAAAAGCAATTAAGAAAAGTCTTTGGGGATTTGGATAAAAAAGGGGCGCGAGTCATGTTAAGTAATTCAGACCCACAAAATAGCAACCCACGAGACAGATTTTTTGACGATTTGTACAAGGGCTACCACATTCAGCGTTTAAATGCGACAAGGTTAATTAATTGCAATGCTGATAGGAGAGGTGAAATCAAGGAAATCCTTGTTACAAATTATAAGGTGTATGAATAAATGAACAGCCATCCTTGGGAAGCCATTTTTAATAAATATGATATTCTTCGGCATAATTTTAAAGAATCTCCATTTATTATTACTGCCGAGCAGATAAAACAAGCAACAGCTCAATTTAAGACAACCAATGAGAGAGAAGTGCGAATTTTGTGTAAACAAGATTCCAGAGAAGATAGGCCAGATGTTTTTGTCAAACACGGGTTGTTTCTTTTACCTATTAAAAATGGTACTTATGCCATTATAAGAGGGGAAGGCTATCTAGATATTCCTCATATTAAAAATAAGCGTTCCGTATATTTGTCTAAGTTACAGTTTAAATTAGATACAACTAAAATTGGTGATTCTGAAATGCAGCATTTAGACTTTGCCTATGCGGCTAGTCTAATAAGGACTTTTCTAGAGGATGACACCTTAGTACTGACAATCAGAGGTAGAAAATATACCCCCCAGTTTTCATTTAAAGTGAATAGTCGGCAAATAAATGTTGATGGGGTTCAGACTGAAGTTGATGCTGGTTATGAAGGGAAGAATATAGTTGCTTTGATTGAAGCAAAAAATAAAGCGACAGAAAATGTTATTATTCGTCAGTTATTTTATCCATTCCGTCAATGGCAATCTCATACTATGACCTTCCCCAATCCAGTGGACGTTTTGTTAAAGTAGACTTTTTGAATATTCCGTCTGCCTTATTTCCGCTAAAAGTTTTCTAGGTATCAACTTCATAGCGATAAAAACTAACGCTGGAATAATTACTAAGTCATCTA
>JACQCF010000028.1 GCA_016201795.1 Candidatus Omnitrophota bacterium
GATGTCCTATTCGCAGTCAGCCTGGTTGGCGTTGTTGGTTTGCTGGCAGCGCTTGCACTCAAGGGATCGCTGATCGTGACGTGGCTGATACATTTGTTTCTGGCCCACCCGGCAGGTGCTTCGATCATGGCCGCGATGCCGCTGGTGGCGATGGCGGGTATGGATGCCGAGCGATTCTTTAACGAAGGCTATTGGATTGATTTTAAGACGGAAGAGTCGGCAACTCTGGTGACCGTTCATCATGTGGATCGTAGCAAATTTAGAGATAACCAAACCATGGGCGGGTTTGTGATGGATAAGCTTGATCGCCATACCATTGGCCTTGGTTATCTTCGTCCCCATCTTCCTCGAGGAGGTTATGGATATGGCAGAACCTTTATCGCCTTGGCGCTTTTGATGCTTTACGGCACGGCAAAGCAGCCGAAGAAGTTTAGGCACTTGATTACTCAGCCCGGTGTGGCGAAAAGTTTAAGTCAACTCACTGGATTTTCAGTAGTGTCAAAACCATTTTTTATTACGACTTACGCGGGTGAGGTGAAAGCCAAAGTAGAGTTGGAAGGGTCGGTGCCTCAAGTTGATCGGGCTTTGGTTGATTCATGGCGCCGACGTAATAACGAAAATCGTCGTAAAGCGATGGAGGGCTTACAGCAAGCAGCGGGCTCTTCGGCTCGCGTCTGGAGGAGTAGATCAGGGCTGCTCTGGATGATACCGGCAAGTTTCATCATGGGCTGCGAGGCGCGTGCTCAGGAGATGTTTTATGGGCGCCTGAGTGATAGCCACGTGCCGGCAATTTTGCACGGCGATTATGTGGACGTGTTCCCCCCATTTATGCGTAGGGAAGATAATGATACGGCCATTCAACAGATTCTCAAATTGAACGAAACCCAACGCATTCAAGTGATTACCATTTTATCGCAGTGGGTTAAAAACCGTCATATTCATAAAGATATTGCTGCACAAAGCGTTGAACTTTTGGGCCGCTTGGCCGCAGCCTCCGATGAATTAGTGCCGCTGATTTTACCGGCGATGATGGAGGCGCTCAATCATCCGTCGGTGAAAGTGCGTGAAGCGGCTCAGATTCCTTATCGAACTGGAATTTTTATCCAACCACGACATTATGCGCGATTGTATGAAGCGTTCCAGGAACGTCTTTATGATCCCGCCATGCGCAGAGACGTCCTTTTGGTCTTGCCGGGTGAGCGCGTGACCATCAACGATATTGAGTCGATGATCATCACACAATACGAGACCGCCATCACGTTTTTGCCGCGGACCGAGAAGGAATTTGGGCGCGTCATTCAAAAACCCGGCGATTTTGTCTTAAGCAGGGTCAACGGGGAAATCACGCTGGCGCTGTTTGATCGCACGGGAGTGTTGGAAAGGGCGGTTGGCCCTCAGGCCGTCAGCCAGATTTTAATCGCGAAAGGTGTTATCGGCGCAGACGGCCTCGTCGTATTTACGCGCGGCAATGCCAATTCTGTGACAGGGTTGATTCCGTATTTGTATACTTGGCATACCCATCCGCCGGACGCACCCAAGGCGTCGGATCCTTCCCAAGCGCCGGGCGATCTGGCCACGGCGACCGTGCAGGCCATCAATCCGTTTAGCCCCCAAGCGCAGAAGGAAACGATCGTAAGGCCAATGAAATATCGTGCTCCAAGTGGGGCGGAGGGGGGAAGCGCTCCCGCGTCTGCCCAGCTTCCGTTGACCCCAGCCGTCGCGCCAGTGGCACCAGCCTCGTCGACAGAATCTGCCGTCCGACCACATCGGAAATTCAATATCCAATTTACTTCAGTTGAAGCCGCCATAAAGTCAGCGCTCGAAAATATTGTTCAGGATGAAGCCGCTATTCGCGTCAGGAAAGGCTTTGAACTCCTTCAGCATTATTATCCAAGCCATGCCGAGATATTATCGAATTATCTTGGGATTAATCAACCGCAGGGCGATTGGAGTTGTCAGGCCATCGCTACTCAATTAAAAATTACCCGCGCTGAGGTGACCATACGCAAAGACCATGCGCTGGCAATGATGCAAAAACCGGAGATCTTTGCCATGCTCGAAGCCATGCGCGCGATCCCGCAACGTGTCCGGATGCGGTTTGAAGCGATGGGCCTGTCCGTTCGTGATCTTGCCAAGGCCCAGAACCAGATGACCATCCACGGTTTCACAATTATGATACGTAATGTCCTGGAAGGCGACGCAGGGTATAGACGCATCAAAATCGTCGATGTTTTAGCGAATGTGCTTAAGACCAATGTGACATGGTTGGTCTTCGGACAGGGGGCGCCGGATCCGGTTAGCCGTGAAGAAAATGGTGAAACGTTCGCGGCCAGGTTACAGCGCTTGCGTGAACATGAAGGTTTATCCAAGGCAAAACTTGGGAAAGTAATCGGTAAGATGTCGAACTCCATTAAAACATTTGAAAGTGGCAATAAAAAACCAAATCTTATGAGTTTAATATTCCTGTCTTGGGCGTTGGATAGGCCTGTCGGCTACCTTGTTGCGGGTGAAATAACGCCTGCTTCACCTCTGCATACTTGGGCACTTCCTGAAGTTCCGGTACCGGCAAGGCCGTTAACGGTTATCTCTCAGGAAAAATCACAGGCCCCAGCGGCCTCTACTGTAGAAAAGACTCCACCACCACCGGTTCAGGCCGGTGACAAGACATTAGCGCAGCTAGTTCGTGAATTGTTGGATTTGACTTATCAACCAGAGTTCATTCGTGGAGTTAACACGTCGTCTTTAAACGTTTTGACGAGACAATTATTAGGTTTACAGGGCGTCTTAGATGCGACAGAGGTGAGATGTGCTGTTGAAAAAATCAAAGGCCATCCGGTCTTTAAAAATGAAGAGGCGCAGGCATTAATCAATCAAATCCTTTCTGCTAGACCCGTATCAGCTGCGCCCGGCGTTGCCCAACCACCGGTACAAACAAAACTCGCCCCGTATAAGCCGCAAAGCGGCTCTAAGGGGCCCGCGCCGGTTAAGTTAGCGCCAGCCAAAGCAGCAACCGTTTCGGCAACTGCTCAGAAACCGCCGGTTGACATAGCGGCGCCGTCTGTTGATGTGTTGTCAGCCCTTTTCCTCGCGGCAACGAAAGATAGGCGACAGGCCCAAGCGTTATTCGGCGCGACTTCGGCTGAGGTCAGCCAGGCGAATTTTTCGCCGGAACTTTTACATCTGTCGCCCCGTAAGCTGGCTGCTCAAAATCCGACAGCGGCCTTTTATATGGCCCGTTATTTTATCATCAAGGAGGGAGATGTGGGTCAGGCCGACCTTTACCTTGCCGCCATTCCTGATAAAGCGATCACGGCGGATTCTGAGATTATTCAGCGTTGGATCAAAGACATCAAGGCATTGAGGAATGACCGCCAGGAGACGGCAGTCTATATCTTGACGGAGGTTGAGAATCCTTCTTTGTGGTTGAGCTTCTTATCATCAGAGATGGCGGAAAAGCTGGGCAATTACCTGGAGGAAAAGGAATATACCGATGATCGTATCACTGAAATCTTGTTTATTCTGGAAGCGAAAAGGAAAACAGCCGAAGCACAGGAGGAGTCCATCGATGAAAGGAAGAAGGAGGTTGCTGCCGGGCAAGGGCAGGAGGGAATGGATGCAAATGAAGTAGAGGAAGAAGAAAAGCCTTTGCCTCGACGAGTGCAGGAGGGCGAGGCCGAGGATTCAGACTTTAAGGCAGCCCGTGTCATGCTTAAGGTATACATCAATAAGCAGGCGGGGCGGTTGGCGAAGGAGTGGAATGTTTCAGCAAATGAGTTGGAGGCGATTGCCCGGTCAATGCTCAAGGAGCTTTTGGTGAAAGAATGGTTGCTGCCCAAGGCTGATAGAAAAATAGGCAGGGTTGCCCGGCAGATTAATGAGATTATGCAAGAGCTTGCTCAGCGGCGGAAGGGGCAATCCGGGGTCGCTCCCTCGGTTGGTACGGCGGCAGGATCAGAAGAAAACTTACAGGAGGAAATCAACAAGTTTATAAAGGAGCAATTGCCATCAGAGACCTTTGAAATCGAGGAGGATGGGTCGCGGAAAATCATTATTACCGCTGAGGAATTTGCGCAAGCCATGGGCAAACCCAAAGAAATGGCCCGGGAAATTTCCACTGCCTTTGGAGAGAGCGTGACAATCACGTGGCCTCGTAGCGGGGATAAGGTTAAATTCACCTGGTTAATGAAAGATCGTTTTCCATCCGACGAGAAAGGAGGTGCACAGGCATCAGGAGCAGTAGTTTTTTAATTCATTTTAATGTTAAGAGTGAAGCATATTCAAAGAAAGGAGTAGACCATGGACGAACGCAGGCAAATCCCACGATGGGAAATTAAGCAGCCGGCCAAAGTAAAAATTGGCCCAGAAGGGGAGTTTGTGGACTGTGTCATTGAGGATTTAAATCTTAAAGGTTTATGCATGTCCGTTTCCACGCAATTACCAGAGAATGATCCTCTCAAGATGGTTTTGGAGCTTCCGGGGTATTTGCATCTGGATGTGGGGGCGCATATTCCCTGGGTCCGGCAAGCGGAGGGTCGTTATATCTATGGAATGTCTTTTAGCACGATCATGGATGAATCTAAGGAAAAGATTTATAAATATTTATCCAAGAATTTTCCCGGCGAATTTCGCAGGAAGTGGTGGTCGGATAAATAAAAAAGGAGAATGCCATGCAACACATCACATTAGCCCAATATCATAATCGCCTGCCATGCGATTGGCAGGCCGTGACACAAGAGCCCCTGGAGTTGGTTTTGCCCGTAGAGCGGTACAACCAGCTCAAAGACGTCATCAGGGTTCTTTTTGATGAGAATTCCGTCAAGCTCATCCGACGTTTTCATCGCCGGATGCGGCGCAAATAGGTTTATACTTGGTTTTGGTGTTTTGGATCAAGGCGTAGCTTAAGAAGTTACCCCGTTAGGCTGAAAAGATTGACACTGGCTAGGGGGAATGTTATACTTTCTTCGTTTTTATTCTATTCTTACATCATCTCGTGGATTTTCTCCCGGAGATTATCGTCACTCTATATTAATTAAGGAGTTTTGTTATGAAAAGAATGAATTTGATTTTACTTATTATTTTAACAGGCGCACCCCTGACGGCGCTGGCGGCCCAGGGCGTTGTGACCCCGCCGGTTTTTGTTTTTACCCAAACCAGCGGTTTGGGTAAAGACGAAACGCAGTTAAAAAATGACGTGCTTAATCAAGAGCGCGCCAACCGCGATGCGGAAATTGAGGCCAGGAATTTAGCCGAAGAAAACGTCAAGATCATAGACACCTTTGCCAACTATGAGAACTTCCGTCAATTAAAAACGGTTTTATTGAATTACGGCCGTAAGCTGGATGAACGTAATCGCAAGCTCATGGCGCGCAATGAAGAAACCATCGTTTTAAGAAACCGCATTGAAAAACTCGAGCACCTTTTTGATGCAGTTATTAAACTTAACAGCGACGTGGAAGTCATCAAGGTCGCCTCGGGCATCGCGGCGTCGCAGGATCAAAAAAATTTTTTGATTTTCAAAAACAGGTCTCTGGTTGAGAAATATAAGCAGCTTTTGGATTTTAAAGCTCAGCTGGCGCGTACGAAAGAAGAGCTGCAGAAGGCCCAGCATCGTTATCAAGCATTGCTGGCGCAGAATAACGCCGTGCAGCCACCATCGCAAGAATTATCTAAAATCAATGACCATTTAAAATCTCAAACAGCATACCTGGAACAATACCAGATGTCTTTGCAGGACAAAGACAGCCGCATCGGCGCTCTTAACACTACCGTCAAGCATTTAACCGCACAAGTGGCCAATTTAGAGCAACAGCTTCAAGGGCAAAAATATCAGTCCGCGCAGTTATCCGCCATGCTGGATGTGTATCAGCAAAGAATCAGCAACAAAAATGCCGATGATCAAGAGTCGGCCGCTCTTCAAGAGAGGCTGACGGTGGCTGAAGCAAAACTCAAAGTTTCCGTTGATCAAAGCGAGCTTAAGAACACTAAAGAACTTCTGAAAGCCTCCAGCGTTGAGGTGTCCTCCCTGAGGAATTCTTTGAAAGAGAAAGATGATCAAATTCAACGGTTGAAAAAACAGAGCACACACGACGATAGCCCGCAGAGGATGAATATATCCAGAGCAAGATTCAAAAACCTCCTAGAAGACTTGTATTTTAAAGACAAACAAATTGAGCGTTTGAAAAAGCAGATGGCCCAAAAAGACCGGACGCTGGTGATAGCCCAACGGCAGCTTAAAGCGATCAAAGAACAGCTCAATCAAACCACCCTTCCATAGGATTTTCTTTATCCAGGTGCCATTGTCGGGGATTTTCATTGATATATTGACGGACGGCATATAGGGATTCTTCATTACGGATGATGTGCTCGTAATAATTGCGTTGCCATAATTTCACACCGGGTGTGTTACGTATTTTATTAATCAATTTGGTTGTTTTATATTTAAAATATGCGATTATTTTACCCAAGGTAATTGTCCGTAGGGGCGGGGTTCCCCCGCCCATTGCCATAGGGCCGGGTGACCCGGCCCCTACGGCGGAATTATCAATAACAATAATTCCATGCACATGATTTGGCATAACCACGAACGCATCAATATCTATCGGGTAATGAATGGGTAATTCCTTCCATATTGATTCCACCATACGTCCGGCATCATTCAATAATATTTGACCGTTCATAATTTCCCCCAATAATGGGATACGATCTTTAACACAAACGGTCACAAAATAATATCCATTTTGGCTATAATCCCAATCTTGCAATCGTAGGTTTTTACGACGACGCATATTATTTCTCATTATCCCATCCGATCCAATGCGCGGTAGCTGATGGCCTCGGCGATGTGAGCGGTTTGGATCTCTTGGTATCCGGCCAAATCCGCGATGGTGCGGGCTGTTTTAAGAATTTTGTCGTGACCCCGCGCTGAGAACCCCAGCGTTTCAATAGCCTTCTTTAAAAGTTCTTCTGCCCGGGCATTAAGATTACAGAATTCTTTAAGTTGGCTGCTTGTCATTTGCGCGTTGGTATGGACAGAGCCTTTGAAACGCCGGTGCTGAAACTCTCGGGCAGCGACGGTGCGCTTTTTGATATCCAAAGAACTTTCCATCGGCAGGTGGGTAAGAAGCTCACGGGCTTTAAGCGACGGCACCTGCAGGTGAATGTCGATGCGGTCTAACAAAGGGCCTGAGATTTTGGCTAAATACCGTTGAATATCAAGGGCGGAACACTGGCAGGGTTTTTGGGCGCTCATCAGCCATCCGCACGGGCAGGGGTTCATGGCCGCCACCAGCATAAAGCCGGCGGGAAAACGCAACGACCGATGGGCGCGTGCCACCGTCACACAAAGGTCTTCCATGGGCTGACGCAGCACTTCCAGTACATGGCGGGAGAACTCTCCTAGCTCATCCAAAAACAGCACGCCGTTATGCGCCAAGGTGACCTCACCGGGTTTAGGATTAGATCCACCGCCGACCAGGGCAATATTCGAGGCGGTATGATGCGGCGAGCGAAACGGGCGGGCGGTGACGATACCGGTTTGATTTTTGATAAGCCCCATCACCGAATGGATTTTGGTAGTTTCCAGCGCTTCCGTTAAAGTCATGTCCGGCAAAATCGTTGGCAGGCGTTTGGCCAGCATGGTTTTGCCGCTTCCCGGCGGGCCGATCATGAGCACATTATGTCCGCCAGCTGCGGCAATCTCGAGGCCTCGTTTGACATGGATTTGTCCTTTGACATCCGCAAAGTCCATGCTGTAGCGGCGGTTTCCAGTCAGCAAAGAAGCGCTGTTGGAAGCCGTTGGTTTGATGCTCTCTGGAACACAGAGGAAATGAACAACTTCTTTGAGGTTTTGGACGGGATAGACATTCACACTGTTGGCTAAAGCTGCTTCTTGGGCATTCTCCGTCGGTACAATCAACCCTTGAAAAATTTTAGGATCACAAGCCAAGGCGATGGGTAAGGCGCCGTTAATTGGCCGGATATGCCCGTCTAAGGCCAGCTCTCCTAGAAAAGCATAAGCGCAAAGCGCTTGGGCAGGAATTTGGTTATCACAACCTAAGACGCTTAAGGCAATGGCCAAATCAAAGGCCGGCCCTTCTTTTTTGATATCTGCCGGCGCTAAATTGATGGTGATACGCCCGCCCGGGAAGGTGAAACCACTGTTTTTGATAGCCAGCCTCACCCGTTCACGGCTTTCTTTGACCGCATTATCGGGTAGACCCACGATGGTCATCATGGGAAGGCCGCTGGTGATATCCGCTTCAATGATCAGCGGATAAGCCTCCAGTCCACTCAAGGCAAAACTAACAGCTTTGGCGAGCATACGAGAATTAAAATATGGGGAAGTTAGAGGTAAATTTTGCTGCTCTCTTGGGGAGAGAAAGTCCGCCAAAATGACTTTGTCATTTTGGCGAGATTTCACCAAGCCAACAGCTTGGTGAACAATCCTTGCTTTTTGGGGGAGCAAAGATATAATGAAGGCTAACATATTTGGCCTTTTTCGTCAACATTATTAAGATGACCGACCATCTGCGACATTCCTTCTGGCTGGAAATTTGGCACAATCGTATTTTTTTAGTCACCTTGGTGGTTTGGTTTTTAGCTCAGACAACCAAGGTGATTGTTGGTTTTTTTCAGGAAAAACGGTTTAATTTCCGTTGGCTTATCGGCACCGGGGGCATGCCCTCCAGTCATGCGGCCGGCGTCACCTCCCTGGCAACCGCGGTTGGCTTGGAGTACGGTTTTAGTTCAGTATTTTTTGCCATGGCCGCTTCATTTGCTATGGTCACCATGTTCGATGCCCAGGGCGTACGCCGCGCCACCGGGCAGCAGGCGGGCATCCTTAATAAAATGATGGAGGACATTTACTGGAAAGGCCAAATCGAAGAGCGCCGGCTTAAGGAACTCATCGGCCATACGCCGATTCAGGTACTGGCCGGGTTTTTATTTGGAATTTTTTGGACATTAATATTGTATTGAGGTGTGATTATGCCCCTCGTCCCGAGCACATTGATGAAATTTTGATTGGCGAGGGACTCGGGACTATGGTGAGGAGCAGTATAAATCTTGAGGTGACGAACCATGAAGAAACGCTGGATAGTGATTATTGTTTGGGTCATTTTATTGGCCACCATTGGTATAGTGATTGCCAAGGGCAAGAAAGGGGCTTTATCATCACTGCAGCCGTCTTTTGTACCGGTGCAAAAATTGTTGGAAGAAGCCGCCCAAGATGAGGCCGGGGGGGATAAGCTAAAGGCCAAACAAGCTTATCAGGAGATTATTTTGGAATATCCCGATTACGATAAGATCGAGGAAATTCAAAATAAACTGGGCAACTTGAACATGGGTATTATTTTTTCAACTTTACAGACGCCCCAGAGCCTGATGCATCAAGTTGAGCCAGGGGATTCTCTGGGAAAATTGGCCAAACAATACGGTACGACCAAAGAGCTTATCAAAAGAAGCAATGGCCTTAAAAGCGATGTGATCCGCGTGGGCCAGAAGCTGCGCATCTGGAAAGCGTCGTTTTCCGTGCTGATCAATAAATCCCAAAATATTTTGATTCTCAAATCCGGACAAGAAGTGATTAAAATGTATCATGTGGCCACCGGCAGGGAGGATAAAGAGAACGCTACGCCCATCGGTATTTTTAAAATCGCTTCCAAAATCCCCCATCCCGTGTGGTTTAAAGCCGGCAGCGCACCGATTCCTCCGGAAAGCCCGGAAAATGAATTGGGTTCGCGCTGGATGGGGTTTGACGTTGATCCGCATTACGGTATCCACGGCACGATTCATCCGCGGATGATTGGAGAGCATGCCACCGCAGGCTGCGTGCGTCTGACTAATCCCGAGGTGGAAGAACTTTTTGACCTTCTGCCGATGGGGACACAGGTGACGATACAAAATTAAGGTAATCCCTCGTCCCAGGAGGGGACTCGGGATAAATTCATCCCGATAAAAGCCGCAGGAATTTATGAGCAAATTGGATTTTGAAAAACCAGTCCTCGAGCTGGAGGTAAAAATTAATGATCTTCGCCAGATGAGCTCTAAACGCGTCACCTTGGAGCCGGAGGTCAAACGCCTGGAAGCCAAGCTGGAGAAATTAAAGCACGACATTTATATGAATTTAACGCCCTGGCAGAGGGTGCAGATCGCCCGCCACCCCAAGCGGCCTTACACGCTTGATTATATCAGGCTTATGAGTGATGAATTTTTGGAATTGCATGGCGACCGCCTGTTCGCGGATGATCTTTCTATCGTGGGTGGTTTTGCTAAAATCGACAGCCAGAAAGTGATGATCATCGGTCATCAAAAGGGCCGCGATACGAAAGAAAATTTGCAGCGCAATTTCGGCTGCGCGCATCCGGAAGGCTACCGCAAAGCCATGCGCCTGATGAGGCTGGCCGCCAAATTTCATGTGCCGGTTATTTGTTTGATTGATACGCCCGGCGCTTATCCAGGCATTGGCGCCGAAGAGCGCGGTCAGGCGCAGGCCATTGCTGAAAATTTGCGTGATATGGCTGGCATTAAAACACCGGTCATTGTCGCTATTATCGGCGAGGGCGGCAGCGGCGGGGCGCTGGGCATTGGTGTGGCGGACCGCGTGCTAATCCTCGAGCATGCCTATTATTCAGTGATATCGCCGGAAGGCTGCGCCTCCATTCTCTGGCGCAGCTCTCTGAGAGCTTCTGATGCGGCCAAAGCCTTGAGATTGCACGGCGAAGATTTAATAAAGTTTAATATCGTCGATGAAATCATTCCCGAGCCTTTAGGCGGCGCACATCGAAGCTCCGAAGAAACCGCGGCCAATTTAAAGTCCGCCCTGCTCAAACATCTTAAAAAAGTCATCAGTCTTTCCTTGGAAGATCTTCTGGAAGCCCGCTACAAAAAATACCGTAACATCGGTGAATTCATCGAGCAAAAATGAATACTCCCAAGGATATCCGCGACTTGTCTTTTGAGGAACTGGACGGTTATTTAAAATCCGTCGGGCAGGAGACTTTCCGCGCCCAGCAGATCTTCGAGTGGATTTATAAGAAGGGGGCCGTTGGTTTTGAGTCCATGAGCAATTTGCCCTTGGATTTGCGCCAGCGGTTAAGACAAGATTTCGATTTAAAGCCCAACGCCATTACTAAAAAAGTAGTTTCTGAAGATGGGACAACCAAATTTCTTTTCGATTTATTGGACCATGAAAAAATCGAGAGCGTGTTAATTCCGACGGCAACTAGAACAACAGCCTGTATTTCTACTCAAGCGGGATGCAAATTCGGCTGTAGATTCTGTGCCAGCGGCATTGGCGGCTGGTCTCGTCATTTAAGTTGCGCGGAAATCGTCACCCAGGTTTTACATGTCAAAGAAGAATCTCAAAAGCACAAGAGACCATTATCCAATATTGTGTTCATGGGTACGGGCGAGCCTCTGGATAATTTTGATAATTTGTTTAAGGCGATCAGGATTATCAATTCGGATAAGGCCATGGGTATAGGAGCCAGGCACATTACTATCTCGACGGTGGGATTGGTCCCCCGGATTAAAGAATTAGCCAGACAAAACCTGCAAATTGAGTTAGCTGTTTCCCTGCATGGGTTTGACAATGCCTCGCGCAACGTTTTAATGCCGGTCAATCGCAAATATCCTTTCGATGAACTTATCGAGGCGTGCCGCCAGTATGTCAAAGCAACCAAGAGGCAAATTACATTTGAATACATCCTGATTAAAGACGTCACCTGCACACCAAAGGCCGTTCAAAGTCTCAAGAAAGCATTGCAAGGACTTATTTGTAAAATGAATCTCATTCCTTATAATCCCGTCTCGGAATTTGACCACCGGACCCCTTCCCGCCAAGAAATGCTTACCTTTAGAAATCGTCTGGAAGAATGCGGCATCCATGCCACTATCCGTATGCCACGCGGCAGAGATGTCGCTGCCGCCTGCGGGCAATTGCGTCACGCGCATTTAGAAAAATAATTATGGGGAGGTATTTTTGCTGCGCAGTTTGTCCATCAGCGCGCGCATTTTGGGATTATTGATGAGCTCCTGCGCTTTAGGATTGTTCTGGATGGCTTTTGTATCGTGGGACATGACCTCCTGGGTCAGGGTCGGGTCCAAGAGCAGCTGCATCAATTCGGGGTCTTTGACCATCTCTTGAATCTCTGCCATCATTTCAGGATCACCCATCAATTTGGTCTGAGCAGACCGAATTTTCTGATTCATAACATCATCGGAAGGTGATGGCGTAGCATCAGGATTGGCCGCCGGCATAATCTGGGCATTGGCAATAGTGGCCACCTGTGAAGCATTGATTTTGATATCACCCATCGTCGGTGTATGAATGGTGTAGACGCCCGCGACCGCTGAGATTAATTCACCTTTGATTTGCGAGCCGTCTTTGAGGGTGATGATCTGGTCGGCAGATAAAGCCGTCTGTGGCAGGAGCACTAAGAAAGCAAAGACCAATATTTTGGAAATCCTGTTCATAACTAATCAAAGTTTACCATGAAAGCGCAGGGGATGCAAAAATGCTGGTGCTGGGAGAGGGAATCGAACCCTCACAGCCGTGAGGCTACTGGTTTTTGAGACCAGCGCGTATACCAGTTCCGCCATCCCAGCAGAATGGAGCTGAGGGGGATTGAACCCCTGACCTCTTGCATGCCATGCAAGCGCTCTCCCAAACTGAGCTACAGCCCCATTACATTAAGATTTTTTCAAGAACGATGGGGCGCCATCCCGAGTATATCGAGGGACAGCCCCGACCTAATTTTCTAAAAAGAAGAAACGCCACTATACCATACCCTTTTCTATTTTGTCAATCTTTCGACTTTGTCCTTCGATAAACTCAGGACTCGGCCTGAGCAAAGTCGAAGGCCTTCGTTCAAGATTGATTCGTTAACCTCAACTATCCAATCAGGTTGACAATTAAGATGGAGGCGATTATCATACTGACTTATGTCATCTATTTATTTAGATTATGCTGCAACCACCCCTTGTGATCCTCTGGTGGGACAGGCCATGGCTCCTTACTTTTTTGAGCGTTTTGGCAATGCCTCAAGCCCACATAGTTTTGGTCAAAGCGCCCGCAAAGCCCTTGAAGACAGTCGCGCTCTGGTGGCGGATTTTATCGGGGCCAAACCTTCGGAGATTATCTTTACTTCCGGCGCCACCGAGGCCAACAATCACGCTATTTTTTTCACGGCCCGCGCTTTAAAAAACAAAGGCAGACACGTGATTATTTCTGCCGTCGAGCATCACAGCGTGCTTGAGCCCGCCCGTCGTCTGCAGGCTGAGGGTTTTGACGTCAGCTTTGTGAAGCCTACCGCCGACGGGATTATTGATCCCCCATCGGTCGAAGATTTGATTAGAGAAGATACAATTCTTATGGCTATCCATCATGCCAATAATGAAATCGGTGTGCTTGAGCCGGTGGAAGAGATCGGTACCATAGCCCGTCAAAAGGGTATTTATTTTCTGGTGGATGCCACGCAAACCGTAGGGCATATTCCCGTCGATGTCCGTCAAATCTGTTGCGATTTCCTATCCCTGTCAGCACACAAATTTTATGGACCCCAGGGAGTGGGCGCTTTATACGTGCGCGAGGGAATTAAAATTGATCCCTGGCTTTTAGGCGGAGATCAAGAGCGTGGCCGTCGGGCCAGCACACATAATCTTGCTGCTATCGTGGGTTTAGGCAAAGCCGTTCATTTGTGCCGAAATCATAGGGAGAAAGAAGCCAAAGAACAATCAGCCCTTCGTGATCGTATCATCGAGTATGTGCTCAACAACATTCCTGGCGTTGTATCCAACGGTCACCGGCAGCGTCGTTTGCCCAACAATGCCCATTTTGCTTTTGAAAATATCAGCGGGGAGGAATTGGTGGCGGCTTTGGACATGGCCGGTATCGCCGTCTCGCAAGGATCAGCGTGTACGTGGGGAGCTCTTGAGGCTTCGCATGTGCTTAAAGCCATCGGGTTATCGGACCGTATGGCCTTAGGCAGTTTGCGTATCAGCCTCGGACGATGGACAACGTCACAGGACGTCGATTATTTTTTGCAGCAGTTGAAATTAAAAGTAGAAAAGATTCGTCGTTAGGGATGGCCAGGACAGGACCCCTGTAGAAAAATTGGCCTATGCAAGAGAAGATTATTCAATTTCTAAAACAAACCGACGGCTATGTTTCCGGCGAGGAAATGAGCCAGCAGCTCAATATGTCCCGCGCCGCGATTTGGAAGCATATGCAGGAGCTGCGCGCGTTAGGGTATGACATCGCTGCGGTGCCGCATTTAGGATATCAACTGGTGGCTTCTCCTGACCGGCTTTTTGCTCATGAAATTCAATTCGGTTTATCTACCAAGACCATGGGCCAAAAGATTTTTGCTTTTGATTCCATCAGCTCGACCATGGATGAAGCTTTTCGTTTAGGGATGGAAGGTACCGTCGAGGGAACGGTGGTTTGTGCCGAGGGACAAACCAAGGGCCGTGGCCGCCTGGGCCGGGGCTGGCTGTCGCCCAAGACCAAAGGCATTTATTGTTCGCTGGTTCTGAGGCCTAAATTACCTCCGACGCAAATGCCGCGCTTGACACTGATGACGGCGGTTGCTTTAGCAGAGGCGGTCCATCAGACAACGTCCTTGCAGCCAATGATCAAATGGCCCAATGATCTTGTGATCGGTTCTAAAAAATTGGCCGGGATTTTGACGGAACTGCGCGCCGAGGTGGATCAGGTAAAATTTGTCGTCGTGGGCATTGGTTTAAACGTCAATGCCGCCAGTTGGCAGCTTCCAGAGGCAGCCACTTCTTTGAAAATCGAAACCAGGCAAACCATCAACCGCATCAGGGTTTTTCAGGAAACTTTAAAGTCCATGGAGTTTTGGTACAACAAGGTTCTTAAAGGTCACTTTGATGAGGTTTTAGACTATTGCAAACAACATTCCGCTACCTTGAAAAAACGTGTGCGCGTACATGATTCCGCAGGAGACAGCCAAGGAGAAGCTCTGGATATTGACAGCGACGGAGGTCTTTTAATCCGTCAGGATAACGGCACACTGATCAAGAAAATGGCCGGGGACGTCCGCCAAATATGATGAATCCATCTTTCTTAGAACAAAATCTTTTTGAATTGGAATCCAAATCCCTGCGCCGACATTGGCGCATGGTGCAAAGCCCTCAGTCGAAGGAAATCATCCTGGATGGAAAGCGTGTTTTAAACTTTTGTTCCAACAATTATCTGGGCCTGGCGGATGATGAGCGTATCAAGCAGGCCGCCCTTGAGGCGGTGCGTCAGGATGGTTTTGGATCCGGGGCCTCGAGACTGGTTTGCGGAACCTTGAGCGCGCATGTTAAGCTCGAAGAGAAACTGGCCCGTCTTAAAAATACCGAAAGCGCGCTGGTGTTTTCCAGCGGCTATATGGCCAACACAGGCATTATCCCGGCCTTGTTTGGCCGAGACGATGTTATCTTGAGCGATCGGCTCAATCATGCCTCCATCGTCGACGGCATTCTTTTAAGCCGGGCTAAACTAAAACGCTATGCGCACAAGGACATGCAGGACTTGGAAGACGCGCTTAAAAATTCCGGCAGTTTTAAGAAGCGTTTGATTGTTACCGATACCATTTTTAGCATGGACGGCGACACGACCCCGCTTCAAAAGATTGTTGATTTAGCCCGTCGCTATGAAGCCTGGGTGATGGTCGATGAAGCGCACGCTTTTGGTGTGCTAGGTGAGCATGGAGCCGGGTTGGTGGAAGAGGAGAATTTAGGTGATCACATAGATATTCAGATGGGAACGCTCTCCAAAGCGGCCGGGTGTTTTGGCGCTTATGCCGCCGGCTCAAAATCTTTGTGCGATTATTTGACCAACCACAGCCGCAGTTTCATTTATACCACCGCCATGCCGCCGGCTTGTGCCGCCGCCGCATCCGTGGCCGTGGATATCATCGCGCAGGACAAAGAACGTCGTCACAGGCTTCTTTTCAATGCCGATTATCTGCGTCGAGGACTGCAGGCTTTAGGTTTTGATACGATGCAGTCGGCCACCCCGATTATTCCGATCGTGGTCAAAGATTCAGTCAAAGCCCTGGAAGCCTCGCGGCGTTTGCTAGAGCAGGGAATTTTTGTGCAGGCCATACGCCCACCAACGGTGCCGGTCAATACCGCCCGCTTGCGTGTGACAGTGATGGCGACACATACCGAGGAAGATTTGGATTTATTTTTGGATTGTATACAAAAAATTTAGGATGGGGATACCTGAGGACAGGCCCCCATAAAAAGTTTAGATATATGGCTTATTTGGTTACTAATCGCAATCTTAAATGGTATTACGAAATCTCCGGCAGCGGCGAGCCGATCATTTTTATCCACGGCTTTGGCGGCAGCAGCCGATGGTGGTCGGCGCAAAAAGCTTTTTTCGAAACCGATTATCATGTCTTGACCGTCGATTTGCCGGGCCACGGACAAAGTTCCTGGGGTATGGTTAACCTTAAGGATATGGCCATGGATCTTCGCCAAATGATCAATACTTTAGACCTGGATCGAATCAACATCGTCGCCAGTTCCTTTGGCGGATTGGTGGCGCTGGAGCTCTATCCTCTCATATCAAAGAGAACATTGCGTATCAGCTTTGTCGGCTCCATTCCTAAATTCGCTCGAGGGCCTTCTTATCCTGCAGGACTCGATATCGACAGGATCCGCGAGCTCAGCCAACAATTCGAGGGGGATTACGCGTCCATTTTGGATATTTTTTTTCGCTCGCTGTTTACGGTGCAGGAAAGGGAATCCGCGGCCTTTAAGACAGTTCAAGAGCTTCGAGACAATGATGTTTTACCTCAGCGGGAAGCCTTGAAGATTTTTCTGGATATTTTAGAGAAGGCGGATTTGCGCCACCGTTTAGCGTCGCTGGTTTGCCCGGTGCAGTTTATTACAGGTACAGAAGATTATATTTGTCCCAAGGCCGTCATGGAATGGGTGGGGGAGCATATACCCCATGCCCGTTTGGATTTTATCGACGGATGCGGCCATTTGCCGTTTTTAACCAAGGCCACCCCATACAATGACCTTTTGGAAAGTTTCCTCATTAACTGAGCGTGTCCGACGGGCTTTTAGCGAAGCCGCGGATCAATACGACATTTTAGCCGGTCTTCATCGGGAAATCGGCCGTGATCTCATGGGCAAAATTGTGCGTTTGCCTCAGGCGCGTTACATTCTAGACGTGGGCTGCGGCACGGGGTATTTAACAGGCAAAGCCAATTTTTATTTTCCCGAAAGTCACGTTATCGGTTTGGATTTCTCCGAGGAAATGCTGGCCAAGGCCAAAGAAAAGCATGAAAATATCAGCTGGATCACCGCTGATGCGCATCATTTGCCGCTTAAAGACAAAGCCATGGACATCATTGTTTCTAATCTGGCGTATCAATGGGTTTTGGATTTACCCAAAGCTTTTGTCGAAGCCCGTCGGGTTTTATCACCAGAAGGGGTTCTGGCAGCAACTTTGTTTGGCTATCAGACCTGCGATGAACTCTTTTCTTCCCTGCAAGCGGTGGGGGTAAGCTCGCAAGATTTCCATCGTTTGCCGACGATGGATGAGATTCAAAGAAGTTTGGTCCAGGCGGGCTTTGCCAAAACCGACGTGGATTATGAGCGCATTCAAATTCAGTTTAAGGATCTCTGGGATCTTTTAGGCTGGCTGAAAGCCATCGGCGCCAACGGCCTCTCGCACGGTGAATTTTTAGGCCCTCAGACGCTGGAAGAGGCCAATGCGTATTGTCTAAACACCTATCCGTATCACGACGGTATTCGTGTCACATTCGAGGTTATCTGGATTTATGCCAACGCATAGACCTATTTTTATTACCGCCACCGACACCAATGTCGGTAAAACCATTGCCGCTTACGTCTTGGGACTTTTGCTAAAGAAGCAAGGGATCGATGTTGGCGTGATGAAACCCGTGCAGTGTGCGGGCAATGACGCACAATTCCTTAAAGAAAAGTTAGCTCTTCAAGATGATTTGTCTTTGATCAATCCTGTTTTTGCTCCGGAGCCATTGTCACCGCATCTAGCCTTAAGGCGGGCCAGAATCAAATTTAACCTTAAGACGATCAAGAATACTTTTGAACAATTAAGCGCCCGCCATGATCTGCTGCTCATCGAAGGCGCCGGCGGTTTAATGGTGCCATTAGATGCGGGGGCGATTAGTAATCGCCCCTACTACAACACAGATTTAGTCCGCGATCTAAACGCCGAGGTGATTATCGTCTCTCGTCTGGGATTGGGGACCATTAACCACACGCTCCTGACGATCAATCAGGCTAGGGCTTACGGGCTCAAAATCAAGGGCGTGCTTTTTAGCGACACTAATCCTAAGGCCAAGAGCATTGCCGAGAAAACTAATCCCATCGAGATCAAGCGCCTCTGTGGGATTAAGATTTTGGGAATCATTCCGTATTTAAAACACCTGAGTACCAAAGAAATTTTAAGCCAATGCAAAAACATAGCCGTCGATTAAAAAATTGGGATAAGCGCTACCTCTGGCATCCGTTCACCCAGATGAAAGAGTGGGTGCGACAGGAACCTCTGGTGATTGACCGTGCCCAAGGTGTTTATTTGATAGACACCGACGGCAGGCGTTATATCGACGGGGTGTCTTCCTTGTGGGTCAATGTGCACGGTCATAAGCATCCGGCCATTGATGCGGCGATCAAAAAACAAATGGATAAAGTCAGTCATAGCACTTTGTTGGGCCTGGCCAATACGCCGTCGGTGGAATTATCCAAAGAACTTATTGCTATCGCGCCTCGGGGTTTGAAGAAAGTGTTCTATTCGGATAATGGCTCAACTTCGGTGGAAGTCGCCCTTAAAATGGCCTATCAATATTGGCAGAATACCGGACAGAAGAACAAGCGTACGTTGGTGCATTTGCAAAATTCTTATCACGGTGACACGCTGGGGTCGGTGAGTGTGGGCGGTATTGATCTTTTTCATAAGGTTTACCGCGGTTTGATTTTTAAAACAGTGACCTTGAAAGGGCGGGGATGGGAGACGGTTTCGGATTTCGAAAGGTTGCTCAAGAAAAAGTCTTCCTCGATGGCCGCGTTGGTGGTGGAACCTCTGGTACAGGGAGCGGCAGGGATGCTTGTATATCCCCGTGGCGTTTTAAAAGAGTTCAGGCGTTTATGTACCAAATATAATGTATTTTTGATTGCGGATGAGGTGGCGACCGGTTTTGGCCGTACGGGGAAAATGTTTGCTTGCCAGCATGAAAATGTTACGCCGGATTTTTTATGTTTGGCCAAAGGAATCACCGGCGGCTATTTGCCGCTAGCAGCCACTTTGACGACCCAAAAGGTTTACGACGGCTTTGTGTTTAATGACAGAGATCAAAAAAAATTTTTCCACGGCCATACCTATACCGGCAACCCTCTGGCCTGCGCGGCGGCGCTGGCGAATTTGGCAGTGTTCAAGAAAGAGCGTACCCTGGAGAAATTAGCTCCCAAAATAAAATTCCTGGCCCAGCGACTCAAGATGTTTTATAATTTGCCTTCCGTCGTGGGAATACGCCAGTGCGGTTTGATGGCCGGCATTGAACTTAAAAGTCATTTTCAAGACCGCGGGTGCGTTGACGTATGCCAGCGCTTGAGAGATAGGGGTGTTATTTTGCGGCCTCTGGGTAATGTGGTCGTCATCATGCCGCCATTGGCAATTTCCGTCGACGAATTAGATGCTTTGCTTAAAGCAACTTATCGAGTTATTAAAGAATATGAAACCAAATAAAGATAAAACCGTTTTTGTCGCGATGTCCGGCGGGGTGGATTCTTCGGTGGTGGCGGGCTTAATCCAAGAAGCCGGCTACAATACTGTCGGGGTCACCATGTGTTTTAATATCACGCACCCTAATAATCACAAGCCTTCCTGCTGCGGCATCGAGGGTATTGGCGATGCCAGGCGCGCGGCGGAAATTTTAGGCATCCCGCATTATGTGTTTAATTTTGCGGCGGACATTAACGATTACATCATTGAGGATTTTACCCGCGAATATTTAAGCGGCCGCACGCCCAACCCATGCGTGCGCTGCAATCAGCATTTAAAATTCGGCACGCTTTATAACAAAGTCAAATCCTTAGGAGCCGATTATATCGCTACCGGTCATTACGGCAAAATCGAGTTTAACAGCCAACGAGGAAGTTTTGAACTTAAGAAAGCCGCCGACAACCGCAAGGACCAGTCCTATTTTCTCTATAGCATGAAGAAGGAGACTTTACCGTCGGTGCTTTTTCCTTTGGGGAGCTTAACGAAAGTACAAGTGCGGGACTTGGCGCGCCAGTATAAGCTCAACACCGCCGAGAAGCCCGAAAGCCAGGATATTTGCTTTGTTCCAGCTGAAGGTTATAAAAAGTTCCTCGAGGACAGGGTGGGCAAAGCATCCATGGTTCCCGGTGATTTTGTGAATGAAGGGGGAAACATCATCGGTAAGCACAAGGGCATGGCCTATTACACTATTGGCCAGCGTGACAAACTTGGGCTAGCGTTAGGTTATCCGGTGTACGTGTATCGGATGGACCCTCAAACCAATACCGTGCACGTCGGCAATTTAGACAAACTCTACTCCAAGGGATTGATCGCGGCCCAAGCCAATTGGGTGAGCACGGCAATTCCTCAAGAAACCATAGAAGTCATGGCCAGAATTCGTTATAATTCCCCTGAAGTCAAAACCACTTTGACAGCCCTGGACGAGCATAAAGTGCGTCTGGAATTTGCCCAGCCGCAGAAATCCGTCACCCCTGGTCAGTCGGTGGTTTTTTACCAGGATGATGTGGTGTTGGGTGGGGCGATTATTGACGAACCTGTTTCAATGGATAATCTCCCGAAGGGGAATTGATGGTAAGAGTATGCCTTAGCGTAATTCTTCTTCTTTTGATAACGGCCTTGGCTTACGCTCAGGCGGTTAATCCCGCCCGTCAGTACGAACAGCAAAGAAACACCCAGTCTCCAGCCTATGGAGTTTGGCATGTCTATGATCGGTATGGAAATCTTCAAAAGGAAGAGAATTATAAAGCGTATCGTTTAGATGGTGACGTCAAAACGTTTTATCCTTCCGGTGAGTTAAAAGCGCTGACGCCTTACGTGGATGGAGAGCGCCAGGGCCTCGAGAAAACCTATTATGAAAAAGGCGCTCTGGAAAGCCAAAACATTTATGCGAACAATGATCTTAATGACCTGAGCCGTCATTATTATGACACCGGCGAGCTGGAGCGCGAAGCGTATTACAAAGATGGCCAGCTCAACGGGACAACTAAGATTTATTATAAAAGCGGGAACATGAAACAACAGTTGAGGTATATCCGTGGTATTATCGACGGAACGGTGTTGACTTACAGCAAGGATGGCCATCTGAATGTTGAGGATGATTATCAAAAAGGGATCCTGATGGCCCATAAGGACTACACTAAAGAGACAGCTAAACTCATCCCATGATTTCTTTCAAGACCGATTATCTCAAAGGCTTCGTTAGCGACCAAGACATTAAAAGCATGGCGGGTGCGGTTAAGCAAGCCCATGAGGATTTGCAAGCCCGCAAAGGTAAAGGAGCTGAGTTTACCGGCTGGCTTCATTGGCCCTCGAGCATATCAGAAAATTTTCTTAAAGAGCTTCAGGTGCTGGCCGCGGAAGTACAAAAACATTCTGATTGTCTGGTGTCTATCGGCATTGGCGGGTCGTATCTGGGAATCCGCGCCACCCTCGAGTTTTTGGGCGGGACAGCCAAGCTTCCCATTTATTATGCCGGGCACAATATCAGTAGCGACGGTCTTTATGAACTTTTAGAAACCATCAAAAATAAACGCTTGAGCGTGGTGGTGATTTCTAAATCAGGCACCACCACTGAGCCGGCCATTGCTTTTCGCGCTGTAAAAAAATTATTGGAGAGCAAATACAGCGCCGACGAGTTAAAAAAACGTATTATTTGTGTGACCGATCAGAAAAAAGGCGCTTTGCGGTCCATGGCCTCAAAGTACGGTTATCGTTCTTTTGTGATTCCCGACGATGTGGGCGGACGATTCTCGGTGCTGACACCCGTCGGGCTCGTACCTTTGGCCTTAGCCGGGGTGGATATCCATGCTTTGGTCGAAGGCGCGCGCAAAGCCGAAGCCGAATACGCCATTTGCGATCTCGAAAAAAATACCTGCTACCGTTATGCCGCTATCCGCAACATCCTTTATCGCAAGGGCAAAACCATCGAGGTGGTTTCTTCCTTTTACCCGAATGTTTATTATGTGGCGGAATGGTTCAAACAACTTTTCGGCGAAAGCGAAGGCAAAGACGGCAAAGGCATTTTCCCCGCCTCCATGATGTTCTCAACGGATTTACATTCTATGGGCCAGTTCATGCAGGAGGGGGAGCGCAACATTTTTGAAACATTTATTGCCATTGATAAGCCGCGTCATGACTTGCCTATCCCGCACGATAGCGATGATTTGGACGGTTTTAATTACGTCGCCGGCAAGAGTTTTGATTTCGTCAATAAAAAAGCGTATGAAGCCACTGCCGCGGCGCATTTCGAGGGCGGTGTGCCTAATATGACCATCGGCCTCTGCCAGGCGGATGCCTTTCATCTGGGTCATTTGTTTTACTTTTTTGAAAAAGCGGTGGCCGTCTCCGGTTATCTTCGGGGGATTAATCCTTTTGACCAGCCGGGAGTGGAAGCGTACAAGAAAAAGATGTTTGCTCTGCTTGGTAAGAAATGAGTCGGAATAATTTCCCTTGTCGCAGGCGAGCGGAGCTAATAAAATAATAGCAAGACGTGGGGGTCATTAAGGAGTTGAATTATGGGAGGACGTACAGGCGAACTTATTTTGATTCTGGTGGTTTTTGTTTTACTTTTTGGCGCGCAGAAGCTGCCGGAAATTGGCGCGGCCATCGGCAAGGCGATCCGCGAATTTAAAAAGAATTTGCGCGACGTTGAAGAAGAAGTTAAGAAGTGAGAGCGTTTTTAACCCACCTGGATGAACTGCGCCGGCGGCTGATTAAAGTTTTGCTGGGGTTGATAGCCGCCACGCTGGTTTGTTATAATTTCGTCGGTAAAATCTTACCGTGGCTGATCAAACCTGCTTGTCTGGCAGGCCCGCCTGCCGGCGAGGCGGGCAGGCCCGCCGGCCATCTGGTTTTTATTTCACCCACCGAAGCCTTTGGCGCCTACATGACGCTGGCCGTGGTTATGGGCTTTCTGGTTTCTTTACCCTGGACGCTTTATCAGGTTTGGGGATTTGTTGCCAGCGCCCTGCGCCCCCACGAGAAGAAATTCATCGCCACCTTTGGGCCGCTGTCCTTTTTATTTTTTCTTTCAGGAGTTCTTTTTGCTTATTTTGTGGCCATTCCCTTGACCTACAAATTCCTGATGAGTTTTTCTTCACAGTATATGCAGCCGATGATTACGGTTGGCCACTACATGGGGTTTTTGGCCAACATGTTGATTGCTTTTGGGGTGACCTTTGAGCTCCCTTTGATTTTAGCTTTTCTGGCTAAGATCGGTATTGCCACGCCGGAGTTTTTGCGCCAGAAACGCCGTCACGCGATCATGATTATTTTAATCATGGCCGCTATCGTGACTCCGCCGGATGTGATATCGCAGATTTTATTGGCACTGCCGCTGATGCTCTTGTACGAGGTGGGGATTATTTTTGCGAAAGTATGTTATAGAGGTCATCCTAAACATAAAACCCTCTGAAACATCAGAGGGTTTTATGATAATGAAAGCTGAAAACAGCGTTTATTTTCTTTTGGCTGCTTTCCTTTTTCTCTTTTTAGCCATGACGTTCTCCTTTCTTAAGGATTGATTTGTTAGTAAGATATTAACACATGCGTTACGTTATGCAAAAAAAATTTGAAATTTTTTTAAGTATTCTTCTATGAGCGCCTCTTCCCTTTACATTCATATTCCCTTTTGTGCGCATAAATGTTTATTTTGTTCCTTTGCGATTGCGGTGGCGCAGACGCATCGCGCGCATGATTATTTAAATCGATTAGATCAGGAAGCCCGAGCGTACCGGGGCGCACATCTGGATACCGTTTATGTCGGAGGTGGCACACCATCGATGTTGTCTGTCGATGAGCTCAGGCGGCTGATGGGTATCGTCAGAGAATATTTTTCTTTAAGCGATGATTGTGAAATGACCATCGAAGCTAACCCTGAAGGGGTTGATGAGCCTAAAGCCCGCCTCATGAAAGAGCTGGGGTTTAATCGTTTCAGTTTAGGGATACAGTCGTTGGATGATCGTTATTTAAAATTTTTAGGACGCTGGCATGATGCCTGGCAGGCCAAAGAGGCGTATGCTTTATGGAGAAAGGCAGGATTTGAGAATATCAATCTGGATTTGATGTACGCGTTTCCTTCACAAACCAAGCAAGAACTGGAAACGGATGTGCGTGCCATTGCTTCTTTAGGTAGCGAACATCTATCGCTGTATACGCTCACCATTGAGCCTTACAGTCGTTTTTATGCTCAGGCCATCAAACTCGACGACGATGACAAAATAGCCGGCCATTACCAGAAGGTTGTGGACATTCTTCAAGAGTACGGTTTCGGGCAGTATGAAATCAGCAATTTCTCCAAAGCAGGCTTTCAATCGCGGCATAACAAAAATTATTGGCGGGGCGGGCGTTACATCGGCTTAGGGATGGGCGCGCACGGATTTACTGGTCATCGTCGCTATTGGAACACAGCAAAACTTCAGGAATATTTAAACAGCACCGAGGCGGTGGCGGGGTTTGAAGACCTGGATGATGCGACGCTTGCGATCGAGAAGGTTTTATTTGGTTTAAGGATGAATGAAGGCATTGATCCGGCTTTGGTCCCGTCGCAAAAAAAGTCTTTGATGGATGATTTTGTGCGCCAGGGGTTTTTAAAGACGGAAGGTGCGCGTCTGAAAACGACGGACCAAGGTCGTCTGGTGCTAGATGAGTTGTCCGTGCGGTTGATATGAATCGACAATTTTCTGGCTGTGAGAAAAAAGTTTCAGTAAAGATTGTTCAATAAGGATACGGTATGCTTGATTCATTTTCAAGCTCGATAAAATTTTTTGGGCTTGAGCCAGACGGGTCTTAACAGCCCTTAAAGCATAGCCAAGGCTTCCAGCCTCGATGAAAATGGTTTTGACCTTTTCTAAGTCTCCAAGGGTTTTAGTTTTTTTATGAAAGATTTTTAAAAATTGTGCGCGTTGGGGGCCTTTGAGGGTTCGATAGGCATGCACCGCCAGAATGGTTTTTTTGCCTTCCGCCAGATCGCTTAGAATAGGCTTGCCGATATTTTTTTCCGTCTCAAAAATGCCGATCATGTCATCTTGAATTTGAAATGCCTGACCGATGAGAATACCGAATTGGGAAATCTTTGGGATATCGCCCTCGGGCGCGTCGGCCAAAATGGCACCGGTGACCATGGGGCAGTCGAAGGTGTAGCGGGCCGTCTTTAAAGTGTAGTTTAAGAATACGTCTTTTTCGCTGATTTGATCAAGGTCTTGGGCGCTATGCACCGTGTCGATAAATTCTCCCATGGCCGTAAAAGCGGCAGTTTGAATAAAATATTTAAGCGCGCGTTCTTTGCGCGGCAAGGGTTCTTGGATGGATAAAAACGCATCGATGGCCAGTGCATAGACAATGTCGCCGGCGATAATGCCTAAATCAATACCCAGTTTCTCACGGGCGCTGGTGTCGACGGTTTTGGCTAAGACTTTATGCAAGGTGGGCTTGCCACGGCGTAAGTGGGAGCGGTCAATGATATCGTCGTGAATGAGCATGAAATTATGCAGGAATTCCATACAGGTGGAGGCGTTGTAAAGCTCTCTGGTGATTTTTTTATCTGGCGGCGAATAGGCTTTATAGGTCAGGATCAACAACAGCGGCCGCAGGCGTTTGCCTTTGCGCAAGGTGAATTCCCGAATGCTTTCAAATAAAAGCGGAGAAACTAAATGCAGTTTGTAATCTTTTTTGACGGTTTGAAGAAATGAAGCCAGGCTGGCGTCGATATTCTTGCGTAATTGTTCAATGGTTCGGCTTCGCTCACCATAAATCATGGCGTTTATGCTAGCATACAACCCCCATGGGCTCAATAAAACTTTGTGGTTCGACGCGTTCTTACCATTTTCTATATTTTCTTGATTGCTTAATTATTTCTAAACCTTAGAATAGTTTTTAATGAACCCCTGCCGCTTTGCTTCGCAAAGCGAAGCGCAGGGGCGGATAACAGGAGGCCATGTTATGAAGAAATTATGGATATTTTTATGCGTTATGTTGTTAAGTTCTGTTGTTTTTGCCGAAACGATTAATTTCAAAAACGGGCATAGTATGACCGGCAAGATATTAGAAAAGAACGCGCAAAGCATTAAAATCGATTTAAATGGTGTAGCCGTGACGTATTATGCGGATGAAATCAAAGATATCGATGGCCAGCCTATGGCGCCAGAACCGGCAGCGGCTTCAACGCTTGAGCCAATGCCCCTGCCGGCTCCTACACCAACCCCTGCGTCAGTTCCTGTGTCTCTGGTCAATCCGACCTTTTTAGCCACGGATGATCCCGCAGAGAAAAAAGTGCTGATTTTGAAATTTATTGATGTCTTTGGCACCCGGCTGTCCCTGACGCGGAATTTTGAGGGCATGCTTAATCTTTTATCCAAGCAAAAGCCCGAAGAGGTTCAAAAAATCCGCGATCGGGTTAAAGTGGATGAAATCATCGAGCGGCTTATCCCTTTGTATGACAAGCACTTTACGGCTGAAGAATTAAAGACTTACATCGATTTCTACTCCTCAGACAAGGGGCAGAAGCTCATTTCCAGTATCGGCGCGATTGTGAAAGAAAGCATCCAGGTCAGCGCGGATTATTTTAAAGAGAAATTCCCCGAAATGGGCAAGAAGCAATAAATTTTTTATGATTCATAACTATATTGTTACCAAAAGGTTATGATATTTAAAGGGTTTAATCCTGCTTTTTTGAGTTGACCTTATAAATATTATCTGTTATATTAACCGCGTTTTATTCCTTCCTTAACCCTTCGACTTTTCGCTCAGGGTTAATCCTGAGTGTAATCGAAGGATTAATATTAACCATTTCAAGGAGTTGCCATGATTGATCGTTACTCGCTGTCCAAAATGAGCCGTATTTGGTCTGATGAGCATAAAATGGACACTATGCTCAAAATTGAAATCCTAGCCTGCGAGGCCATGACCAAGTTGGGCATGATCCCCAAGCCGGCGATGGAAAAAATCCGCAAAAATGCGAAATTCGATTTGGAAGAAGTGCGCCGCCTGGAAGAACGAACCAAACATGATGTGGTGGCTTTTATTCAAAACGTCGGTCAGAATTTGGGGCCGGAAGCACAATACTTGCACATGGGCATGACCTCTTCGGATTTGCTGGATACGTCGCTGTCAATACAATGCGTGGAGGCCTGCGATATTTTAATTGGTGACGTCAAGAAACTGGCGGGCGTTATTAAAGAAAAAGCTAAGAAATACAAAGATACGGTCTGCATTGCCCGCACCCACGGCGTGCACGCGGAGCCGACGACTTTTGGTCTGAAGCTGGCGATCTGGTATGACGAGATGGTGCGCAACCTTGAACGTCTGCAACAGGCCCGTGAGATGATGCGCCACGGCAAACTCTCCGGTGCCGTGGGGACTTATGCCAATATTGACCCCAGCGTGGAAGAGTATGTGTGCGAACAATTGAATTTAAAGCCGGCCAATGTGGCCACTCAAGTCATTCAGCGTGATTTGCATTGCCATTTTGTTACCACCATGGCCATGATCGGCTGTTCGCTGGAGAAATTCGCCACCGAAATCCGCTCTTTGCAAAAAACCGAAATTCTCGAGGTGGAAGAGCCGTTTTTCAAAGGACAAATCGGTTCCTCCGCCATGCCGCATAAGAGAAATCCGGTGACCTGCGAGCGCATCTGCGGGCTGTCACGCATTTTACGGGCCAATGCCATGGTGGCGTTTGAAAATATCAATCTCTGGCATGAGCGCGACATCAGCCATTCCTCCGCTGAGCGCATCATTTTGCCGGATTCGACAGCCGCTTTAAATTATATGCTCAATAAATTTATTCCTATCGTCGAGGGACTTTTGGTTTATCCGAAAAATATGATCGCCTCGCTTTCAAAGACCAAGGGCCTGATCTACTCCCAGCGCCTGCTTCTGGAGCTTATGAAAAAAGGACTCTCCCGCGATGCGGCGTATGATATTATTCAATCCAGCGCCATGCAGGTTTGGCAGGAGAACTCGGAATTTAAAGATGTGCTCTATCGCGATCGGCGCGTACGCAAATATCTGTCCAAGAATGAAATTGATGGCTGTTTTGATATCAAATACTATATCCGTCATCGGGACCGCATCTTCAAACGCGCAGGGATCAAATAACCTATGCAAAAACTACAGTCCATTTATGAAGGCAAGGCCAAGGTTCTCTACACCACCGAGGATGACGGCCTTTTGATTCAGTATTTTAAAGACGATGCCACGGCCTTTAATGCCCAGAAAAAAGGCACGATCCATCAAAAGGGCATTATGAATAACCGCATCGCGGCCAAGATTTTTGAATACTTAAGCGCTCAAGGCATCCCGACTCATTTTGTCAAAACGCTTAGCGACCGGGAGATGCTGGTGAAAAAAGTTTCCATTGTCCCCGTCGAGGTCATTGTGCGAAACCGCGCCGCCGGCTCTTTATGCCGGTTTCTGGGTTTGGCGGAAGGGACGGCCCTAGCTTGTCCAACGCTGGAATTCTGTTATAAAAACGACGCTTTGGGGGACCCTTTGATCAATGAATATCACATCAGGGCGCTGAATTTAGCCACCGAAGGGGAGATCAAAGAAATTTCTGGGATGGCGCTGTCGATTAATGAGCATTTAAAGAATTTTTTCTTGAAGCTCAACATTGAATTGATTGACTTTAAGCTGGAATTCGGCCGGTATAACGGTCAGATTATCCTGGCGGATGAAATTTCTCCCGATACCTGCCGTTTATGGGAAGTGGGAACGGGTAATAAACTGGACAAAGACCGGTTCCGTCGAGACCTGGGCAATATTGAGCAAGCCTACCAAGAGGTTCTTCGTCGGGTAATTCAATGATTTGGCGCGTTGAAATCAAACAGAAAAGCGGACTTTTGGATGCCGGTGGCCAAGCTGTTTTAAAAGACATTGTTGATTTAGGGGTTTCTTCCATCCAAGATGTCCGGGTGGTTGGCGTTTATCTTTTAGAAGGCCAGCTTTCCCGTGAAGATGTCAAGCGCGTTTGCCAAGAGCTTCTGGTTGATCCCATCGTCGAGGAATATGGGTTTTCATCCTCCCCTAAGAAAGAATCTCAAGCCCACTCTATTATTGAAATCGCCTATAACCCCGGGGTCATGGATCCGGTGGAAGCCTCCACTCTTAAAGGCATCCGTGATTTAGGAATTGCTCAAATCCAGGCGGTGCGTACCGCCAAACAGTATCATTTCTGGGGCGCTTTATCTAAGAAAGACATTGAACACATCACCCATCGTTTGCTCATGAATAAACTCATTCAGCACGCGGTTGAATCTGCGGCGCAGGCCATACCCACGACACTGACCTTAGGGGCCGCCTCAAAAGCTCAATTTGATGTTCTTATCGTCGAGCTGCTCAAAGCCAGCCATAAGGATTTGATGCAAATTTCCAAAAAGGGACAGTTGTATTTAAGCCTCAATGAGATGAAAACTATCCAGGCACATTTTAAAAAGGAAGGTCGCAATCCGACGGATGTCGAACTGGAAACCTTTGCGCAAACCTGGAGCGAGCATTGCCATCATAAAACTTTCCGCGGGATTATCCGCTACCGTGAAGGTCAAAAGGGCAGGCCTAAGATTATCCGCAGTTTGTTTAAAAGCACCATCGCCAAAGTCACCAGGGACCTTAATAAAAAATGGTGTGTTTCCGTTTTTCACGACAATGCGGGGGTGATTGCTTTTGATAAGGATTACCATGTTTGTTTTAAGGTGGAAACACACAATCATCCCTCGGCCCTGGAGCCTTTTGGCGGGGCCAATACTGGTGTCGGCGGCGTCATCCGCGATATTTTAGGCACAGGCCTGGCCGCCAAGCCGCTGGCGAACACGGATGTGTTTTGTTTTGCGCCGCCGGATACGCCTGCCAGAGATATTCCGGCCGGTGCTTTGCATCCTAAACGCGTGATGAAAGGGGTTGTTTCTGGCGTGCGCGATTACGGCAATAAAATGGGTATTCCCACGGTCAACGGGGCCATTGTTTTCGATAAACATTTTGTGGGCAACCCTCTGGTTTTCTGCGGCAATGTGGGATTGATACCCCGGGGTAAAGAAATAAAGCAGGTCAATAAGGGGGATTTGATCGTGGCCATCGGCGGCAGAACCGGCCGTGATGGTATTCACGGCGCCACATTTTCATCGGGGGAGCTGACCAGCCAGTCCGAGATGGTTTCTTCGGGGGCGGTGCAAATCGGCAACCCCATCGAGGAGAAAAAACTGCTGGATGCTCTGATGAAAGCCAGAGAGCGTCATTTATATTCGTCCATCACCGACTGCGGTGCCGGCGGGTTTTCCAGTGCCGTCGGGGAAATGGGGGCTCAAACCGGCGCGCGGGTGGATTTGGACAAAGCGCCCTTGAAATACCAGGGGCTTCGTTACACGGAAGTGTGGATTTCTGAGTCGCAGGAGCGTATGATTATGTCGGTACCGCCGGCGCATAGTGATGAGCTGCTGAAGATTTTTGACGACGAGAACGTGGAGGCGTGCGTTTTAGGGGAATTTGACGGCAGCGGGCGTTTGCAATTGTTTTTCCACGGCCATCAGGTGTGTGATTTGGACATGCGTTTTCTACACGACGGTATTCCCCTCATCACCAAAGACGCCGTCTATCAGCCGCCGAAGTTAAAAGCGGAAAAATTAGCGGACAAAGAAAATTTAACCGATGATTTGTGTGCGGCCTTGAGCCATTTTAACGTGGCGTCCAAAGAATCCGTCATTCGCGTTTATGATCATGAAGTGCAGGGCACCAGCGTCGTCAAACCCCTGGTAGGGATTCATACCGACGGCCCGTCGGATGCGGCGGTCATTGCCCCGCGGCTGGGGTTTAACAAAGGGCTGGCGATCAGTAACGGTATCAATGTGCGTCTGGGTATGATTGATCCGTTTTGGATGGCGGCTTCCTGTATTGATGAGGCCATTCGTCAGATTATTGCCGTCGGTGGGTCCCTGGAGCGTATGGCTTTGCTGGATAATTTTTGTTGGGGCAATCCCGATAAAGAAGATCGTTTAGGAACGCTGGTGCGCTGCGCGCAAGGTTGTTATAAGGCGGCCAAGGCTTTCGGCACTCCGTTTATTTCCGGCAAGGACAGTCTGTACAATGAGTATACGCATCAAGGAAGGTCACTGGCCATCCCGGGGACGATTTTGATCTCCGCGATGGGCATTCTCGAGGATATTTCTAAAGCCGTGACCATGGATTTGAAAAAAACGGGCAACAGTATTTATGTGGTGGGCACGACCTTTGATGAGCTGGGTGGATCCATTTATTTAGCCAATGAAGGTCAGTTGGGCCAAAACGTGCCTCGGGTACGTTTCCCGACAGCTATCAAAACGTATCAGGCTATTGAAAAAGTAGTAGAAAAAGGACTCATTGCCTCGATGCATGATGTTTCTGAAGGTGGCTTGGCCGTGGCTTTAGCCGAGATGGCTTTTGCCGGCGGTCGTGGAATAACCGGCTTTGTGAAAGCCGTGCCTTATCAAGGCAAGTCCCGCCATAGGCGGGATCGGGAGGATGTGATTTTGTTTTCGGAATCCAACTCCCGCCTGCTGGTAGAGGTGGAATCTCGTCATGAAAAAGCTTTTAAACAAATGCTTAAAGGCATTGTCCATGCTAAGATTGCCAGCGTTGAAGCGTCGTCCGAGATGATGGTTTATGGACTTAAGGATCAAGTGGTGATCAATGCCAATATTTTTGATTTGAAGCAAGTCTGGAAAAACCCTCTTTTTTAAGGAAAACAACATGACCAAAATTAAAAAACATCCCCAAGTTCCTGATTTAGAAATGATGGAAGACCCCTGGCGAATTTTTCGCATTATGGCGGAATTCGTTGACGGGTTTGAAGAGCTTAAGAGTATTGGCACGGCGGTGAGTATTTTTGGTTCCGCCCGTATTCAACCCGGCCATCCTTATTATCGAGCGGCCGAGCAAACAGCGTATCTTTTAGTGAAGGCCGGTTACGGTGTCATCACCGGCGGAGGCCCCAGTATTATGGAAGCGGCCAATAAAGGAGCGGCCAGAGCCGGGGGCAGATCCATCGGCCTTAATATTGATTTGCCTTTTGAGCAGAAACCGAATCTCTATATCAATCATTTGATCAATTTCCATTATTTTTTCTGCCGCAAGGTGTGTTTCGTCAAATATGCCAAGGCGTTTGTGATTTTCCCTGGCGGTTACGGCACGCTGGATGAATTCTTCGAGAGTATTACGCTGATTCAAACCGAACGCATGGACAGGTTTCCCGTGATTCTTTATGGCACCAGTTATTGGAAGGGCCTTTTGGACTGGTTTAAATCTTCGGTACTCAAAGAAAAATGCATCGACCCTAAAGATTTGAATATCATTGAGATCATCGATAAGCCGCAGGACATAGTGAAAAGCATCAAGAAATTTTATAAGAAATAGATATGATTAAAAATCCAAAAGTTTTAGTTCTACGCACCGCCGGAACCAACTGCAATGAGGAAACGGCATTTGGCTTTTCTTATTTTGGCGCCTCGGTGGATCAGATGCATGTCCATGCCTTGGCCACAGGGCAAAGCAAGCTGGCGGATTATCATATTTTGGTCCTACCCGGCGGCTTTAGCTACGGCGATGATATCGCCTCTGGCCGCATTTTAGCCAATGAGCTGCGTTTGAAATTAGGCGAGGATATCAAAAAATTTATTGCCGACGGCAAACTGGTCCTCGGTATTTGTAATGGTTTTCAGATTTTAACCAAGGCTGGTATTTTGCCGGGACTGAGCTCCAGCACAGGTCAAGAAGCGACGCTATTTCATAACGACTCTGCTAAATTCGAAGCACGCTGGGTGCATTTGTCAGTCACGGGAGGAAAATGTGTTTGGACACAAGGGATACCCGCTCAAATTTATCTACCCGTAGCTCATGGGGAGGGGAAATTCATTCCGCGTGACTCTAAGGTCCTTGATGCTTTAAGGGGCAATGGTCAAATTGTGTTTCGTTATCGAACAGCCAGCGGGACCAGTCCTTCGTATCCAGATAATCCCAATGGTTCCATCGAGCATATTGCCGGCATTTGTGATCCGACGGGCCGGGTGCTGGGCTTAATGCCTCATCCCGAGCGTCATTTCTTAAACCATCAGCATCCGTTCTGGTCTAGGCTGGGTAAAAAAGAAAAGCTAGGCGATGGAGCGAAAATTTTTGAGAACGGCATCAAATACGTGAAAGAAAACTTATGAGCAAGTCTTTGACCTATAAAAAAGCCGGCGTTGATATTGCCAAGGCCAATCGGTTAGTAGATGATATCAAAGCCATGGCTGAATCCACGACTACAGCCAAAGTGTTGAACCGGCCGCAGTCGTTCGGGGCTTTGTTTGGGCTGGATTTAAAAGGCTATAAGAGGCCTGTTTTGGTTTCTTCCACCGACGGGGTGGGGACTAAACTCTTGGTAGCGAGCCTGGTGGGCAAGCATGATACCGTGGGCATTGATCTGGTGGCCATGAACGTCAACGATGTGCTCTGCTGTGGGGCTCAACCACTATTCTTTTTGGATTATATCGCCGCAGGAAAACTTAACAATACGACCATGAAATCCGTGATGAAAGGAATTGTCAGGGGCTGTCAACTATCAGGCTGCGCGCTGATCGGTGGAGAAACGGCGGAAATGCCGGATATGTACAGAGGTGAGGATTATGATTTGGCCGGTTTTACCGTCGGGGTAGTGGAACGCGATAGAATAGTGGACGGCTCAAGCATGAAAGTAGGGGATGTGCTGATCGGCTTACCTTCCTCAGGGTTGCACTCCAACGGCTATTCGCTGGCGCGCAAAGCGTTAAGCGTTAGAGAACAGAAACAATACGCGCAAGCATTGCTTAAGCCCACTCGCATTTACGTTAAGCCGGTACTGGCTTTATTAAAGAAGTTTACCGTCAAAGGTATGAGCCATATGACCGGAGGCGCCTGGTATGAGAAGCTGACTAAGATTCTACCTAAGGGGCTGGCCTTCTCTATATATAAGGGCAGCTGGTCAATCCCGGGGATTTTTCAATTGATTCAGGATAAAGGCCGTGTGCCCGAGCATGACATGTACAAGACCTTTAACATGGGCATCGGCTTTGCGCTGGTGGTTTCCTCTAAAGATGTCGTCGGTGTTCAGGCTCTGTTACGCCGTCAGGCCCAAGAGTCGTTTTTGATCGGTAAGGTTCTACAGAGTAGTAAGAAGATTGTATTTAAATAGAAAGGTATAGTAAGCGGGTGGCCGAAGGAGGGGTATCCCCATCGCCCGCAAGAATGAGGACGATGGGGATACCTGAGGACAGGACCCGCTTAGGCAGAATATGAATATCTTAGTGATTGGTTCAGGCGGACGGGAACACGCCCTGTGCTGGAAAATCAAGCAGAGCCTTAAAGTCAAAAAACTTTACTGTGCGCCGGGAAACGGCGGCATCGCGCAGGTGGCCGAATGCGTTGCTGTGGCCGCAGAAGACATCGACGGTTTATTGAAATTTGCTTTATCTAAAAAGATTGATTTGACCGTTGTCGGGCCGGAGGCCGCGCTGGTTAAAGGCGTGGTGGATGCGTTTGCGCAAAAGGGCCTGAAGATTTTCGGCCCCAGCCGTGAAGCGGCCCAACTAGAAGGCAGCAAAGTGTTTGCCAAAGAGTTCATGCACCGGCGCAATATCCCCACCGCTGTTTATAAAATTTTCGCGAGCGCCTTTGAGGCTCTAAAGTTTTTAGACAAGGCCCAGTTTCCCGTGGTGGTTAAAGCCGACGGGATTGCCGCGGGCAAAGGCGTTTATGTCTGCGACCATTTAAAAAAAGCGCGCCAGGCCATTGATGAGATCATGGTGCAAAAGATTTTTGGGAACGCCGGCAATCAAGTGGTCATTGAAGAATGCCTGCAGGGCCAGGAGGCCTCGGTATTGGCCATTTGCGACGGCAAACATTTTTTTGTTTTACCCAGCGCCCAGGACCATAAACGTATTTTCGACGATGATTTAGGGCCTAATACCGGCGGCATGGGCTCTTACTCTCCGGCGCCGGCGGTAACAGCCAAACTTTTAGATACCGTTATCGTGCGCATCATTGAGCCGGCGGTGCGGGGTATGTATCAGGAAGGAATACCATTTAAAGGTGTTTTGTACGCGGGGTTAATGTTAACCGACAACGGGCCTTTTGTGCTAGAATTTAATACTCGTTTTGGCGATCCGGAAACACAGAGCATTTTGCCGCGGCTCAAAAGCGATCTGGTGGAAATGATGCTGGCTGCCTGCGACGGCAGGCTTAGTGAATTAAAAGTGCAATGGGATCCTCGCTCTTGCGTTTGTGTGGTGGTCACCTCCGGCGGTTATCCGGGCCCATACAAGAGTGGTTTTGAAATCACCGGTTTATCCGACGTCAATGACCCTGAAATAGTTGTTTTTCATGCCGGCACTAAAAATGACGGCGGTACTTTAGTGACCGCGGGTGGAAGGGTTCTGGGGGTTACTGGTTTAGACAAGAGCCTTGAGGCGGCCATCAGCAAAGTCTATGAGGCTATTGATAAAATCCATTTTGAGCATATGTTTTTTAGACGCGATATCGGGCAGAGGGCTTTAAAGCTAACTATTAACAAACATGAAAACTAAGGTTCTAAAGATTAACCCTGCTGTACCGGAGCCGGAGAAAATTGCCGAGGCGGCGCGTATGATCCGCCAGGGCGGGTTGGTCATTTTTCCGACGGAAACCGTCTACGGCATCGCGGTGGATGCCAATAATCCCAAGGCGATGGAGCGCCTCTCCATTGTCAAACATCGTTCCTCGGCCAAGCGGTTTTCCATTTTAGTCGCCCAACGCGGGATCATCGAGAATTACGGTTCTTATACCGAACCGGATCTATATAAGCTTATTGATAAATATTGGCCGGGGCCTTTGACCGTCATTGTGCCGTCCAAAACGCCGGGGGATACGGTGGGGGTCCGCATGCCGGATCACACCATTGCCCTGCGGTTAGTCGAGGAAAGCGCATGCACCATTGCCGCGCCGTCGGCGAATCTGGAAGACAAAAAAGCGCCGACGAATTTACCGGAGGCGCTACAGGATTTGGACGGCCAGGTGGATTTGGCCATTGACGGGGGGCCGGTAGAATTCGGCATATCCTCGACGATCGTAGATTTTACCAAACCCAAGCCGACGGTGACCCGTGAAGGGGTGATCAGCCAGTCGGATGTGGACCGCACCATCCATAAAAAAACGGTGCTGTTTGTCTGTACCGGCAATAGCTGCCGTTCGGTGATGGCGGAATATCTTTTGAAGGCCAAGTTGGTCGGTCGTAACGACGTGGAGGTGATCTCCGCCGGCACCAGCGTGTTTTTTAAATCCGGCGCCAGCCAGGAAACGATCGCGGTTTTGCGCGAGCGCGGCATTAACGCGGTAGCGCATGCGGCTAAATCTTTGGGCCGGATTATGCTGCGTAAGGCAGATTTAATTTTTGCCATGACCAGGGCGCACCGTATGCAGATTCTAGACCATGTGCCTTATGTGGAAAAACGGCTGTATCTTTTAAAGGAATTTTGTCATCAGCCCTCGGGCGCTGAGTTGGATTTGGATATTTTGGATCCCATCGGTCAGTCGCATGGGGCCTATCAGGATTGTTTACTGATGATCAACGAAGCGGTTGAAAAAATTGTGGGGCTTTTATAATGAAAATTTTTGTGGGCGCGGACCACCGCGGTTTTGAATTAAAGAAAAAAGTTATCGGGGCGCTTGAACATAAAGGCCACGAAGTCATCGACGTTGGCGCACATACTCAAGGGGAGGTTTGCGATTATCCGCAATTTTCTTACGAGGTCGCAACTCAAGTAGCTAAGAACCCTGACTCACGAGGGATTTTAGTGTGCATGAGCGGCATAGGCCATAGCATTGCTGCCAATAAGGTGCCGGGTGCTTACGCGGCGCTGTGTTACAACAAAGAAGCCGCTGCTTTATCGCGCCAGCATAACAACGCGAATATTTTAGTGGTAGGTTCCAAATTCGTCCCTGAAGCAGAGCTTTTAGAGATCGTCAAGGTGTGGTTGTCATCTTCCTTTGAAGGGGAACGTCACCTACGTCGTACAGAACAAATTAAGAAAATTGAGAGGGAGTTTTTAAAATGAATCATTTAAAGGATGTTGATCCGGATGTTTACCAGGCCATCGAAGGCGAGCTGAAGCGTCAGAAGAATAACCTGGAGCTGATTGCCTCCGAAAACATTGTTTCACGCGCTGTTCTGGAAGCAGCGGGAACGGTGTTGACCAATAAATATGCCGAAGGCTACCCGTCGGCCCGCTGGTACAATGGCTGTGAGTATGTGGACACTGTTGAATCCGCCGCTATCGAGCGTGCCAAGAAACTTTTCGGTGCTGAGCATGTTAATGTGCAGCCGCATTCAGGTTCGCAGGCTAACACCGCCGTGTATATGGCAGCTCTTAAACCCGGTGACACGCTGATGGGTATGGATTTGGCCTGTGGCGGGCATTTGACACACGGACTTAAATTCAATATTTCAGGCCGTCTCTATAACATTGTTTCCTATAAGGTCGATCCCAAGACTGAGCGCATTGATATGAATGAGGTCGAGCGAGTAGCGCTTGAACATAAACCAAAAATGATTATCGCTGGCTACTCAGCGTATTCACGGGTTTTGGACTTTAAACGTTTTAGAGAAATTTGTGATAAGGTCGGGGCCTATCTTTTCGTCGACATGGCGCATTTTGCGGGGCTGGTGGCGGCAGGCGTGCATCCTAACCCTGTGCCGTATGCCGAGTTTGTGACCACCACCACCCATAAGACTTTACGCGGCCCCCGCGGCGGGATGATTCTTTGCCGCTCGGAGTTCGCCAAAAAAATCGACAGTGCTCTTTTTCCCGGCATTCAAGGCGGACCTTTGATGCACATCATCGCGGCCAAGGCCGTGGCTTTCAAAGAAGCGCTGGAGCCTTCTTTTAAAGTATATCAACAGCAGATTGTGGCTAATGCTAAAGCTTTGTCGGCGGCGCTGTCTGCCAAGGGATACCGTATTGTCTCCGGCGGCACCGACAATCATTTGTTCATGGTAGATTTACGTTCGAAGAAAATCACGGGCAAAGAAATGGCCACCTTGCTGGACCATGTGCAAATTACCGTGAATAAAAATTTGATTCCTTTTGATACAGAACCACCGACGATCACCAGTGGTATTCGCATCGGCACACCGGCGGTGACCAGTCGCGGCATGAAAGAAAAAGAAATGAACCGCATCGCGGATTTGATGGACCGCGCCGTGGCTCATCGTCAGGATACGAAAGCCCAGGAGGCCATCCGTAAAGAAGTGGAGAGACTGGCTCACGAGTTTCCTATATACGCATGAGATGTCCCAGTTGTCATTATAAAGATACCAATGTGGTGGACTCGCGCATGAACAGCGATGGCACCTCCATTCGCCGTCGCCGCAAATGTCCCAAATGCGAAGAGCGTTTTACCACGTATGAGTACATTGAGCAAGTGCCTTTGATGGTGGTCAAACGCGACGGCCGTCGACAACCATTTGACCACTCGCGTATTTTAAATGGTATAATGAAGGCGTGTGAGAAGCGGCCGGTGAGCGTGGATCAGATCGAGTCCACGGTTGATGACATTGAGCGGATCATCCGCAAGAAATACGATCAGGAGATCGATTCCAAAGATATCGGCGAGATGATTATGGATCGTCTCTCCATGATGGATGAAGTCGCTTACGTGCGCTTTGCCTCTGTTTACCGGCAGTTTCGCGACGTTAATCAGTTTATGGCGGAATTACAAAATATTTTGGGCAAGAAGAAAATGAAAAAAATTAAGAAAGGTAAATAATTTTTAGATATGATTCAAGTCGAATTATCCCGTATCATTATCGACGAGAAACGCCAAGACCAGGTGATTGTGCTTAAAGAAAAAGACGGCGAGCGCCAGATTCCGATCGTCATCGGTTTTATGGAAGCCTCCAGCATTAAAATCAAAGTCACCGGCATGGATGTACCGCGGCCCATGACCCATGATCTATTGGTTAATATCATCGAAACCTTAGGAGGCAGAATCGAGAGGGTTTTGATTGATAAACTCGTGCACAATACCTATTTTGCCAAAATCGAGATGAAAACCAAAGAGGGCGAACTTAAAATTGTCGACGCCCGCCCTTCCGACAGCATCGCGATGGCGGTGCGTTTTAAAGCACCTATTTTCGTGGCCGAAGAAGTTTTCGATAAAACGGCCATGAACCCGCAATGAATTTTTTGTTAAGTTTCCCTCATTTAAAGAAGATTCAGGCTTTGAGTCATCGGCGAAAACTTTCCGTCTATTTGGTCGGTGGTTTCTTACGCGATCAACTTTTAAATCGCGCCGGCTATGATTTTGATTTTGCCGTTTCTAAAGATGCCATTTCTCTGGCGCGGGCTTTGGGCCGCGCGATCAAAGGCGCCTTTGTGCTTTTACATGAAGAACATCCTTGCGGCCGCGTAGTCAAAAAAGAAAAGGGAGTGCTTTGGACTTTTGATTTTTCCAATTTTCGTGCCTCCACGATAGAAAAAGATTTGGGATTGAGGGATTTTACCATCAATACACTGTGCCTGAATCTCAGAGATATCAACCATACAACAAACTGGATACAAAAGCTTTTAGACTCTCCCCAAGCTGCCAAAGATTTAAAACTTCAAACCGTACGTATGGTCGCCCCCAAAGCTTTTGTCGATGATCCTTTGCGCCTGATGCGCGCTTTCAGCCTTTTTGCGCAATTGGGTTTTAAGATCGAGGCTAAGACTTTTGGGCAAATTCAGAAAAATGTCAAGCTGATTCATAAGGTTTCGATCGAGCGCGTTCGGGAAGAGTGGTTTAAGATTTTATCGTCCCAGCGTACCTTTGAGACTTTGCTTTTGATGCAAAAGAGCTCTTTATTAGAGCAGGTGATTCCTCAAGTGACGGTCATGAAAGGTGTCCATCAGGGCGGTTATCATCATTTGGATGTGTGGCGTCATAGCCTTGAGGTGGTGCGCCAGTTTGAGGAGTTAGTGAATGAAATCAAACTAGAATCACTTGGTGTCATTGCGAGTCCCGCCAACGGCGGGACGAAGCAATCTTTTAAAAGATCGCCACGTCCCCTTCAGGGACTCGCGATGACACATTTTATTCATGATTACTTGCAGGAAGAGATTGCCGGTGGGCATAAGCGCTATGCGCTGCTCAAGTTTGCTTGCCTTTTGCATGATATCGGAAAGCCGGATACCAGGAAAAAAGAAGCCGACCGCATGACGTTTCACGGCCACGAACATGTGGGTAGCCGCCTTGTGCGTATCATTGCCAAGCAGATGAAGCTTTCCGTCAAAGAAAGACATTTTCTGGAGGATTTGACCACCTGGCATTTGCGCCCGGGATATTTGTCGAATTTCAAAAAACCTTCCGAACGGATGATCTTTCGTTTCTTACGCGATACAAAAGAGGAAGCTTTAAGTGTTTTGCTTTTGTCTTTGGCGGACCAGCGCTCCACCCGTGGGGCGCTGACGACCAAGGCTAAACACCAACATCATCAAAAAATTTGTTGGCAGATGACGGAGCGGTTTATTCAACAGAAAAACCAAAAGCCCCTGGTGCGTTTGATGACCGGGCATGATTTGATAAAAAAATTGAAATTAAAACCCTCACCGCTGTTTACTAAGATTTTATGCGGTGTTCAAGAGGCGCAATCGCTTGGAAAAATTTCGACTAAAGAAGAAGCTTTAATTTTGGCCCGAAAAATAGCGAGAATTTAACGGGGTTTTTTTGATGCGATTATACAAGCTTAACGATGTGGTTTTAAATATTAAAGGCCATGCGACGACGCTGCTCAACGGTCTTTCCTCCAATGGGCTGGATCAACCTTTGAACGCGTTTCTCAATCAGCATGGCCGCATTGTCGCCACGTTCCGTCAGCAAAAAATCAGCGATGATGCCTTTTTCATCGTTGTGCCTTCCATCGCTACTGAGAATTTATTAAGACACCTGGATCGTTATGCCAAACTCAACCGCACTCAAATTCAGACGACACCACTGAAAGCTTATATCGATGTGGATACCGGCGGTTTATGGTTGAAAGCCCAGGATGTTTCTTCGCAGGTCTCCGATGAGGAATTCACCTTATTTCGGCTTCAAAAGAATATCCCGCTGCTGGGGGTAGATTATCAGGCGGAGGAATTTATTTTAAACGTTAGTGAAGATGCGTATGTTTCCTACACCAAGGGCTGTTTTTTAGGCCAGGAGCCGGTATCCAAGGTACACAGCCGCTCCAAGCCGACCCGGAAGCTCATCGTTAAATATGAAGACGAATGTACCGACGAAGAAAAAGCCAGCATGACCTCTAAAATCTTGGACCCTCAAACCAGACGGATGAAGGGGTTTGTGTTTGTAGGTAATAAATGAAAATGTAGCACGTTTAGAATTAAGTACTACGAAAATATATTGACATACTTTATAATGTATGTTATTCTTTTGATCAAAAGGGAGGACAGGATATGACGACAACAACCGTAACGGCCAAAGGCCAGGTAGTTATTCCTTCAAGGATTCGCAGGCATTTGAATATTAAGAGAGGAACGCGGCTTTGCGTTGTTGAGAAAAACAATAGCATTCTCTTGCAGCCGTTGACGGAGGAGTATTTTGAGAAAGCGGCAGGCGTCTTAAAAGGAAAAACCAGTCTACGGGTTCTTTTGGAAGAGCGCAGGAGGGAACAAGAGATAGAGGATAGGAAATGGCGAAAATCTTAGATACTTCGGCCTTATGGGCTTATTTTTCCAAAGAACCTGGTTATGAAAAAGTACGTGATCTTTTTATCAAAGCTGCCAGTGGACAAGCTTTGTTGATGACAACAGTACATTGGGGGGAGATGTATTATTTATTAGTTCGGGATCATGGTGATCAAGAAGCCGGGGCGATTTGTGCCATGATTGATACATTTCCTTTGGAGATCATACCAGTTGATAGAGAACTAGCCCGGCAGGCCGCTTTATATAAAATACAAAAGAAATTACCTTTTGTCGATTCCTTTGCCGCTGCCTTGGCCAAATTACGTAAAGGCGAGCTCGTGACAGCGGATAAAGATTTCAAAGCGGTAGATGGTGATATCAAAATTATATGGGCGGTATAGATATATTGGGATTTTATTCAAAAACCTTATACGATCATGACCTTAGCTCAAATTTTGAGAAAAGGGATTGATCATTGATGCTCGAATCGTTAAAGTTGCTTCTTCATAGGTTCGGTATACAAGGAAAGTGCAGCTCAAAATAAATATGATGTTTGATCCGAAAACCCATTGGGAAAACATTTACAAGACCAAATCTTCAAAAGATGTGAGCTGGTATACTCCTCATTTAGAGGAGTCCTTTCGGATGATCCGGGATCTTGGCCTTTCGAAAGACGCGGAGATTATCGATGTGGGTGGAGGGGCTTCAACTTTGCCCGACGATCTTCTGACGGAAGGTTATAAAAATATTACAGTCCTTGATATTTCATCTGAAGCCATCAAGGTTTCCAAAGACCGCTTGGGGAATAAAGCGAACTTAATCCACTGGTTAGAAGCTGACGCTACTATTGTTTCTCTTGAGCCCAACCATTACGATCTTTGGCACGACCGTGCAGTGTTTCATTTCCTAACGAAACCCGAAGACAGGCAAAAATACGTTAATAATCTAGGCAAGGCTCTTAAGCCTGGCGGTTATGCTCTGATAGCGACCTTCGGACCGAATGGCCCCTTAAAATGCAGTGGTCTTGGGATCGTTCGTTATTCGGCCGAGAACCTAAGGCAGGGATTAGGAGAGACGTTTGAATTAGAAAAACACTTTACTGAAATCCACAAGACGCCTTTTGACACGACCCAGGAATTCCTCTATTGCCTTTTTAGGAAAGTTGATGCCTTCAAGAACTAAGATGTCTAGGTAGATACCTTGATCCCACCTCTATTTTAAACCACCTGCAAAGAGAGTCCCGGAGCATTTTCTCTGTCCAGTGAAAATCATTTTCTAATTTTTCCCTGTGTGTTACAATACCGCCTTATTAGTCATAAGGTAATCCCTCTCCCGCCGTTGGCGGGATCGGGATCAATTCGTACTTATAAGTTACATCACTTCGTTCTGTAACTTATGTACTCATTGAGGAGCATATATGGACATTCGTACCAAAAGCGTTCACACCGGTGTCAACATCGACAAAACATTTAATTCCGTCATCACCCCGATTTATCCGACCTCAACTTTTTTCTTCGACGAGATCGGTAAACATAAGGGCTATGATTATACCCGCAGCGGCAACCCGACGCGCACGGCCCTGGAGGCCAATATCGCGGCTTTAGAAGGAGGGGTTAATTGTTCGGCCACCGCCACCGGTATGGCTGCGATCACCACCGTCCTATTTTTTCTTAAACCTGGCGATCATATCATCACCGGCGATGATATTTACGGCGGCACGTACCGTCTTTTCAACGCCGTCCTCAAACCGATGGGCTATAAGTTTTCTTTCATTAACATGAGGGATTTAAACAAGGTCAAAGCCGAGGTTACCAAAGACACCAAAATGATTTGGATTGAAACGCCCTCCAACCCGCTTTTAAATATCATCGACCTGCAAGCGGCCATTGACATTGCCCAAAAAGCCAAGGCTTTGTCGGTCGTGGACAATACTTTCTTATCGCCGTATTTTCAGAGGCCTTTGGAATTCGGCGCGGATATCGTGGTGCATTCCACCACCAAATATCTCAATGGCCACAGCGATGTCGTCGGCGGAGCTATTGTTTATGCCAACACAGAATTACAGGAACGCGGCCGTTATCTGGTCAATGCCTTAGGCGTTTCCCAGTCGCCGTATGACGCGTGGCTGGTTTTGCGGGGGATCAAAACCTTGGGGCCTCGCATGGAGGCGCATCAGGCCAATGCCGTCAAGATCGCCCATTTTCTCGAGGGGCACAAAAATGTGAAAAAAGTTTATTATCCCGGCCTTAAGAGCCATCCGCAGCCGGATCTGATCCAGAAACAAATGAAGGGGTTTGGCGCCATGCTTGCGTTTGAACTCAATACCGTCCAAGTGCCCTTGAATCAATTTTTTAAGAAACTCAAATACTTCGCGTTAGCGGAATCTCTGGGTGGGGTGGAGTCTTTGATTGAGACGCCCTGGTTTATGAGCCATGCCTCCATGGGGCCGGCGCTCAAAGCCTCCGGCATCACCCAAGAAACCGTGCGCGTTTCCGTCGGTATTGAAGGCGCGGATGATTTGATAGCAGATTTGGACCAAGCTTTAAAAGGTTAAGATGAGAACATTGAAAAGGATTGCTTCGTCGCTATTCATGTTAAACATCAGTGGGCTCCTCGCAATGACACTAGCCCACGCCTCCATGCCGGACATCGAAGCCGCGATCATGGACAAAAACTATGAGCAAGCAAGAACTCTTTCCTCAAACGTTTTAAAATCCACGGCTGACCCAAAAGAACGCATTCAAGCCCAGTATTATCTGGGTTTGAGTCAATTGCGCTTAGGGCAATATGCCGAAGGCCGAAGCGCTTTTCAAATTGTCATGTCAGCGACGGGTCCTGGCGACCTCTACGATAGAGCTGCTTTAGGGATGATGGAGGGGCTTTATATGCCGGGTTTTTATAAAGACGCGCTCAAAGCAGGCGAACGCCTTTTGCGTAAAAGCCCTCACTCTTCCTTGTTAAGCTTAATTTATCTAAAGCTCGCCCGCACGCATCTGAAACTGACACACTGGAGTTTGGCCAGAGAATATCTGCAGAAAATTATCAATGAATTCCCCCGGAGCCTGGAAGCGCCTATTGCCCAGAACCTCATGGAGGAAAAGGAATATTTTACGGTGCAGGTCGGGTCTTTTTTGGATCAAGATAGAGCCGAGCGGTTGATGCAGCAGTTAAAATCCGGAGGCCAATACGCTTATATTGTGGAAACCACGACGAGTGACGGCAAAAAGTTTTATCGCGTGCGCGTCGGGCAAATGGCTTCGCTCTTAGACGTCCAGACACTTGAGGCGCAATTGTCCCATCAGGGCTATCCCACTCTTATCTATCCGTGACGCATCCACCCCTTGTTTTTATAGTCGGTCCCACCGCCGTCGGAAAAAGCGAGGTTGGGATTTTACTAGCTAAACAAATAGGCGGCGAGATCATCTCTGGCGATGCCATGCAGGTGTATCGCGAGATTAATATCGCCAGCGCCAAGCCAACCCGCGACGATTTAACAAAAGTCAAACATCATTGCCTGAATCTGGTTTCCGTGACCGAAGATTTCAACGTGGCGCGGTTTCGCCGGGAAGCCCTTAAAGCCATCGAGGATATTTTGAGCCGGGGCCGACGGCCGGTCATTGTCGGCGGCAGCGGCATGTATGTATCCGTGTTGATCGACGGTATTTTCGAGGGCTCGGCTGGCGATGAACATCTGCGAGAGCAACTGGAAGAAGAAATTAAGATTCAAGGGACGCCAGCATTGCATGAGCGTCTCAAAAGTCTGGATACAAAAGCCGCGGCGAAAATCCATGCTCATGATGCCAAGCGCATTGTACGGGCTCTGGAAGTTGTTTTATCCACCAAAAGTCCGATTTCTAAGCTTCAATCCCAGCGTCAGGGCCTGTGGGGTCAATATCCGATTAGGATTTTCGGTTTAAATCGGCCCCGCGTAGAGCTTTATCGTCGCCTGGAGGCACGCATTGATAAAATGTTTGAACAAGGCTTGGTCAAGGAAATTCAAAAGCTTTCAACGCTGTCTTTAAGCCCGACGGCCCAAACGCTCATCGGCATCCCGCAGGTGCAGGGCTATTTGCAAGGGGAATATGATTTGGAGCGCGCGAAATATTTGATGAAGCTCAATACCCGTCATTATGTCAAAAGGCAGTTGACCTGGTTTCGACGGGAAAAACGATTGGAATGGATTAATGTTGACAATGAATCTGCCCAAGATATTGTAGAGGATATCATCAAAAAAATATCCGCATGAGAGAGCGCGTCCTTTTAGCCATCGTGACATTAAATAATCGAAGCTCCTGGACATCGCAGGATGAAGCCCGGGAGATGACGGAGCTCATCCATTCTTGCGGCGGCCAGGTGGTACACACGGTTTTTTGCAAAGCCATGCCGCCGACGGCCAGCCATCTGATCACTAAAGGCAAGGTGGAGGAAATCCAGGCGCTGTGCCAAGCCGGCGGAGTGGATACGGTGGTGCTTGGCCATGACCTTAAAGGTACCCAACAAAGAAACCTCGAGGAGGATTTCGGCGTCAAGACCCTGGACCGCACCCAGGTGATCCTCGATATTTTTGCCCACAATGCTACCAGCCTCGAGGGTAAGATGCAGGTGGAGCTGGCACAGTCGCAATATCTTCTGCCGCGATTAGTCGGTTATGGCAAGGAGATGTCCCGTTTAGGTGGCGGTATCGGCACTTCCGGTCCCGGGGAAACGAAGCTGGAAGTGGACCGCCGGCGCATTGCCGCGCGCATTACCAAACTTAAAAAAGACCTTCAGGCCGTCGCTCAAAGCCGTCAGGTCAAACGCAAAAAACGCCAGGAGCAGCAGGTGCCCACGGTGGCTCTCATCGGCTACACTAATGCCGGCAAAAGCACGTTACTCAATGTGTTGACCGATGCGGCCACGCGCACCCACGAGGGGCTTTTTACGACGCTGGATTCGCTTTCGCGCCAGACGCTTTTGCCTGACCATCGCAAAGTAGTTTTTACCGACACGGTCGGTTTTATGCACGATCTGCCGCACGGACTCATCGAGGCCTTTAAAGCCACGCTGGAAGAGGTAAGCCAGGCGGACCTTCTGTTGCATGTGATGGATATCAGCCACAGCGATTACCGGCATTTTTATAAGGCGGTTAACGCGGTGCTGGAAGAATTAGGCACTCTGGATAAGGCGACCATTCTGGTTCTCAATAAAATAGACAAACTCGACGATCAAAAGCGTTTCAAGGAGTTTGCACAATCTCATCCCCGGCTGGTGGCGGTCTCGGCATTGACTGGCCAGAATATTCATTCGTTGCTCTTGACCATTGAAGAGGCTTTAAGCGAAGGCACGAAAGCGATTGACGTTCTTTTGGCTTGCAACCGCATGGATTTAGTCAATCTCGCCTACGCCCAGGGACAAGTTTTGCAGGTGGATTATACGGCCCAGGGCATTCATCTCAAAGCCATTCTGCCTTCCAAAACCGCGGGGGTTATATTGAAAGAAGCGCTATGACCCTTCGGCAGGCTCAAGGTCAATCCCGAAGCGTAGTCGAGGGATTGACAAAATAAAACAACTATGTTAGATTGACGCAATGATGTTTCGACGGGTTTTAATTTTTTTGGTCTTCATTTGCGTTTTTGTGCCCCAAGCTCACGCCGTTTGGATCTGGACGCCGCAGACCGGCAAGTTCATCAATCCCAAATGGTCGGTCAAATCCACCCCCAAAGAACAGCTCGAATACGGCATGGCCTTTTTTAACGGCAAGAAATACAACGAGGCCATCAGCGAGTTTAAAAAACTGATCAGACATTATCCCCGTGCCAAAGAAGCTCCCGAAGCCCAATATTATATAGGAAAGATTCAAGAAGAACTCAATAAACCCTATGAGGCTTTCAAAGCTTATCAGGTGGTCATTGACAAATATCCTTTTAGCGAGCGGGCAGGGGAGATCGTGGGGCTGCAGTATCAAATAGGCAATCAACTGTTGGAAGGCAGAAATAAGCGCGGCAAATGGGTGGAGGTGCTCGTCGGTGGCGATGACAGGGTCATTGAGGTCTTTCGCGCCGTCATCAAAAACGCGCCCTACGGCAAATACGCCGCCATTGCGCAGTATAAGATCGGTCTTTATTTAAAAGAAAAAGGCCTTTTTGATGAAGCCCGCGATGAATTCGAAAAGACCATGAATGATTATCCCACCAGCGAATGGGCTAAAGCCGCGCAGTTTCAGATTGCCATGGCTGATACCAAACGTTCTGCCAATGCCCAGCATGAGCAAAAAACCACCAAGCTGGCCATCGACGGCTTTAAAGAATTTGTCAAAAGTCATCCTGAAAGTGAGCTGACCCCGCAGGCGAAAGAGCAAATTGCCCGTCTGCGTGACAAGGAAGCCGAAAATAGTTTTTTGGTGGCCAAGTTTTATGAAAAGCAGCATAATTTAAAATCCGCCCGCCTGTATTATCGGGATATCGTCGATAAATATGCGGATACCGCCTGGGCCTCTAAAGCGCTGGCGCGGCTTCAAGGGAACAGATGATACGCAAACTTTTTTTGATTTTGGCTGTGATGGGGGTGATCTCCGGCTGCGGTTATACCACGGGCTCGGTCTTATCTTCCAATTACCGCACCATTTCGGTGCAGCCTTTTGGCAATAAGGTGGAATTTGTGAATGAAAACGTGCGCGGGCTGTATGTGCCGCTTTTGGAAACCAAGGTGCGTACCGCCATCATTAACCGCTTTTTGCTCGACGGACATTTGCGCCTGAGCGATTCCGACAAGAGTGATCTGGTCCTCAAAGGGGATTTGATCGGTTTTGAACGCGATGATTTAAGAACGACCAACACCCAGGATGTGGAAGAATTCCGTATCCGTGTGATCGTATCTTTGACCATGATGGATACGGCCACTGGCCAAGTTTACTGGACGGAACCCTCTTTTGCCGGTGAGGCAACCTATTTTACCACCGGGCCGCAGACCAGAAGCGAAAGTGCTGCATTAAACGATGCGCTGACGGATTTATCCCGCCGTGTCGTCGAGCGCACTATCGAAAATTGGTAAATGAGCCAACGGCGAGGGATTCCCATATGATCTACCTCCTCCTAGGCGAGGATACCCAAGCCAAAGACCTTAAAATCGCCGAAATTAAATCCAGGCTGCTGACTAAACCCGAAGCCGTTCATTTTGATTTTGAATCCTTAGATGCCCATCATTTATCCGCCGCCAGCCTTAAAAAAGCCCTTTTAGCTCTTCCAGCATTTTCTTCTCAACGATTAGTCTTAATCCGTCATGTGCATAAACTTAAAAACGATGTGGTGACGGTGCTTTTGCCTTTTGTGGATAAGCCGCCGGATTATTGCGATGTGATCCTGGAGGCATCCGGGGAACTTAAAGGACAGTTAAAAGAAATGCCCACCGGCGTTAAGACATGGACTTTGGGCGTTAAAGAAGAAGCGAATATTTTTGATATGACCAGACTCATGTCGGCCCAAAAAACCACGGAAGCTTTAAAAATGCTGCATGAATTTTATAGCCACGGGATGTATCCTTTGCAGATGATGGGTGCGCTGGTGTGGTACTGGGGCAAAGAGGGCAGAGCTTTGGGGCCACAGAAATTTGAACGGGGCTTGAAAGTTTTGCAAGAAGCGGATTTGAATATTAAACGCAGCCGTCTTTTGCCTGAATACGCGCTGGAAAAATTGGTGGTGGAGCTAGTGGAATTGCAGAAATGATTTGGAAATTTTATTTGGAAGAAACTAAAAGCCTGGCAAAACGGGATTTGCGCCGCGCCGCGGTTTTCTTGTGCAGGATGCGATGTTTGGCCGCTTTATCCATTTTTTTATAAAGTCCTTTGAGAAGGTCTTTGGCTTTGTTTTGATCGCTTTTAGCGACGGATATGAAAGACTTGATGGTCTTTTTCAAATCGGTTTTAATGTCCAAATTGTGCATATGGCGCGTATAATTTTTGCGCAAATCTTTGATGGCGTTGCGGCGTTGCGGCATAAATAAAAATCTCCCTTTAGTGGTTCGTAATAAGGGCGATAATATACCAAACCCCCTAAATTATGTCAATCGATAAATCAACCCTCACCCCTTTGCATCAATCTTTGATGAAATCCAGCGGGATTGTTTCTTTAGGTGTTTTATCCTCACGCGCCTTAGGGTTTGTGCGGGATGTGATCCTGGCTCATTTTTTGGGAACAGGTGTGGTGGCGGAGGCTTTTTTCGTGGCCCAGCGCATCCCCAACCTTTTGCGGGATTTAGCAGGCGAGGGGGCGGCCAATGCCGCCATTGTGCCGGTATTGTCCGAATATGCCCACCAAAAATCCAAACAAGAATGGCAGGAGCTCATTAATGTGGTGATGGCCTGGGGCGTGATTATTTTGGGGGCAATCACCATTGCAGGCATGATAGCGACTCCATGGATAGTGCGGCTCATTGCCCCGGGCTTCGTGGGTGATGCGGCCAAGTTCCAACTGACCGTTGATTTGACGCGTATCATGTTCCCGTATTTGATTTTGATTGGCCTTACCGCGTTTCAGATGGGGATTTTGTATTCCCTGCATGCTTTTTTTGCCCCGGCCTTTGGGCCCTGCCTGTTGAACGTGGCCATGATTTTAAGCGTATGGGTGGCGTGTTTATTTTCGTGGCCTTTGGCGTACATTTTAGCTATCGGCGTTTTGGTCGGCGGGGTGTGGCAATTTTGGGCCCAATGGGTGGCGCTTAAAAAAAGGGGTGTGCATTGGCACAAGCCGCAGGCGCTCAATCATGAGGGGGCCAAGCAAATCGGCCGATTGTTAATCCCGCGCTTGTGGGGCAGCGCGGTTTATCAGTTAAATATTTTGGTGGATACGTTTTGCGCCTCTTTGGCAGTGATTGTGGGGGCAGGGGGCATCGCGGCGATTTATTATGCGGCACGCATTATTCAATTTCCCTTAGGAGTTTTTGGTTATGCCCTCTTTTCGGTGAGTTTGCCGTCGCTGTCTAAAATCGCCAGCGAAGGGGACATGGCTCGTTTTAAGGCAACCCTGGTTTTTTCCTTGCGTAATTTAATGCGGGTGCTCATCCCTTGCGCTACGCTTATGGTTATTTTTTCCCATTGGATTATCCACCTCGCCTTCGAGCGCGGGCAATTTGACGCGTATTCGAC
>JACQCF010000027.1 GCA_016201795.1 Candidatus Omnitrophota bacterium
ACGACCACCGTCACCTTTACCAGCGGGGTGGCTACATCCACCGCCAAGCTCTACAAAGTGGAAACCGCCATCCTTAGTGTGAGTGACGGCACCATCAACTCAAGCGGACATACTTTATCCGTCGTGGTGTCAGTTGCGGCTAAGTCCAAACTGTTGTTCGCCACCCAGCCTGCAAGTTCTGTTACGGCAGGAGCAACCTGGACGACCTTTACCATTGAAATCACCGATCCATACGGCAACCGCACCAGTGATACCGACAATGTGACGGTGGCCGCCTCGAGTGGTTCCTTGGGCGGCACCACTACCAAAGCCGCGGTCAATGGCTTAGCCAGTTTTACGGATATCACGTATAACACGGCAGGTTCCATCACCGTCAATGGCACCGCCACGGGCTTAACGTCAACCGGAGCTTCCAATACGGTGACGGTGAACCATGCAACAAGCGGCGTTGCCACTTGGACCGGTGCTGTCTCAACGGACTGGAATGATCCTTTAAATTGGGATATTGGTAGTGTGCCAAGCGCCACTGATACAGTGCTTATTCCCGACACTGCGACAAAGCCAGTATTGTCTAGTAATGTAAGTGTCAGTAGTTTGACAGTTAACAGCGGCCAGACATTATCAATAGGAGGCAAAACGTTTACTGTAGAGAGTAGTGCTCAATTACTAGGCACCATTAATGCAGCCGATTCCGTTATAATTATTAAGGGAAATCTTACCACAAACTCGCCCGGTACAATACAAGGGACGAATGCCACGCTTACTGTTAATGGTTACGTAGGAACGATAGCCCATCCTATAAATATAGATATTACAGGTACATTGACTATATCTGCCGGCGGAATGAACGATATGGTTTCTATTTCAATGACGGGAATAACCGGAGCTATTAATTTTCAAGGTTCTATACCAGGGTTTGTGATGACCAATGGCCATGTTATGGGGCAGATCGGGCAGGAGAATTTTCGAACCCTGTTAGAACAAGTGGAAAGTAGTTTGTTTGGCGGGGGCGACATGAGATTTACTCCAAGTATGTCCATAGTAACGACGGATGCAGGTGTAAGGCCGATGTTTATACTAGAGCTTGTTGGAGAGCTTGTTCGAAAAGTTCGAGGCTTAAATCCATTTCTTCTTCGCTGATGTATAAAGAAGGAGCTAAGGTAAAGACATTTTTATAATAGCCGCCGATATCCAGAATCAAACCATAATTTTTACCCTTGTGTTTTAACTGACCTTTTAAGCCGATGTTCATGATGGTATCGCTCAAAGTACGGTTAGGGGTAAATCCATCCTTTTGGCACATTTCGATACGAAGGGCCAAGCCAAGAGCTGCCACCTCACCAATACAGGGGTACTTATTTTTTAAGGCATTGAGTTTTTTCAAGAAATACGCGCCTTTTTGAGGCACGGAGGTTTGAAAATCCGAATCTTCAATGAGATTCATAACCGCCAAACCCGTCGCGGTGCCTAAAGGATTGGAGGAAAATGTTGAGTGGGTCATGCCCGGCCCAAAGGTTTTGGGACCGAGGAGTTCTTCTTTAGCCCAAATGCCCGAGAGGGGATTAAGGCCATTGGTTAAAGCTTTGCCAAAGACAATAATATCAGGGACCACATCAAAGTGTTCAATAGCCCATAATGTTCCGGTTCTAAAAAATCCCATTTGGATTTCATCATCGACAAAAAGCACATGGTATTGATCCAACGTTTTTTTTAATTCTTTAAAATAATTTTTAGGAGGAATGATATAGCCGCCGGTGGCTTGAACCGGTTCCACAAAGAAAGCGCCGAATTCACAGTTGTTATTTTTGGTATTGACCACTGAATAATACTCGGATTCAAATAATTTTTGAAAAGATTTTAAACAGGATAAATCGCAGCAGGCCCCTTTGCGGTCCGCCGGACAGCGGAATTGATAAGGATAGGGGATGAAGCTGGCTCTATCAGAAAAATGCCCGAAATGTTCCCGGTAACGGTAGCTGGAGGTAATGGAGGTCGCTGCCAGCGTCCGACCATGATAGCCGCCCATAAAAGCAAACATCAGGTTCTTGCCCGTGTGATTACGGACCACTTTGATGGCATCTTCAACGGCCTGTGCGCCGCCGATGTTAAAATGCACCCGGCCCTTGACCCCAAATTTTTTCTCGATGTCCGTTGCTATTTTTTCGGCCAAACGGATTTTTTCTTCATGCAAATACTGGCAGGCCAATTGCGGCAGGGTATCAATTTGTTTTTTTAAAGCGTCATTGAGGCGTTTGTTTTTATAGCCGAAATTCACCGCTGAATACCACATTTGTAAATCCAGATAAGGCGTGCCTTGGCGATCGTACAGATAAATGCCATCCGCGTTGGTAAAAATATTTAAATGCTTGGCATAATGGACCGTATCGCCCCACGAGCAGTACTGGGACTCAACTTTTAAAAGTTCTTCATCCAGAGAAATTGTTTTTGTATTCATGTCTGTGCTTTCTTTAAGAGGTCAAAGACGTCTTTTAAATTATTAAATTCCAAACATGCCTTTTTTACTTCTTTAAGATACTCAATCAGCCTCCCCTTGGCAAATACAATATCGGCTTCCAGCGCCGCACAGACATCGGATAAACCGTCCCCAACATAAATAGTGGTTTTATGGGACATGCTGGGTTTAACCAAGTGCGCGCGTTTGCAGTGGGCACAGCGTTTACACTGGGCACTGCGATAGGGAAAAGAGGGAATGAGACGGTTCCCTTCGAAACGCACAGTATTAGCATAAACAGGTATGTTTTTGATGTTGTGATGTTTGAGGATGGTATGGATAAAATAAGAGAAACTATCGCTTAAGATGGCTGGATGAACATTGTACCTTCTTAAGAGTGCCAATAAGTTTGGAAAAGAGGAGTCCAATTTAACAGACTGTAGATACCTATTTAATATCTCCTTTTGAACCCGAATGCCTTTGAGTTGGGCTTCCATACAGTCTTTGGAACCAATTTTTTCTTCTCTCCATAGATTTTCATAGCGAAGCCAGTTGCCATTAATCGAAAACCTCTGGATGATTTCATCCAGGACATCCACTGTTGTAATGGTATTGTCAAAATCAATAAACACAGCGCAGTTGGACAAATTTTGAATTTTAAGCACGAGAGGAACCCTCTAGAATTTGATTGAAGAAGTGCTGCATTTCGGTCAATACGGTCATGCGCTCCTGGTCAGCACAGACAACATGGTAAGAGTTATAGAGCAAAAAGATCTCTTTTTTAGCAGAACGAATACGATCATAAATATACTGAGAGTTCTTAGGGGAGCTCATGTCATCATGATGGGCTTGAATCATTTGTACAGGTGTTTTAATAAGGTGAAGTCTTTTCTTAAGATATTTGACTAAAAGGTGGTGTTGATAGAGAAGAGTCAATGGGTAAAAAGGATAACCCTGTTCATAGGCGTTGATATTATCCTCAAGTTTCTTATCTGCATAGTGTTGATTGATCAGACGGCGTATCGCTTCATTTTTAATGCCATAAGGAGGTTCTTCTTTAAAATAAAAATAATTCTTTAAAGGTGTGTAATAAGCCAATGGAAGCCAGTAGCGCCATTTGGGAGCGTTCCAGCCGTCATAAAATAAAATAGGAGAAAGGCAGCAGACGCCGGAAATACGTTCAGGATAATCCAAAGCCAACATCAGCCCAAACAGGGCGCCTATCGAAAGGCCTGCTACAAATACAGGGCCTTGGCGGGGATTGGCCCCTAGGGCTAGGGTACTCAAAGCGTCTTTGACCGATTGATAACATTGCTGCCAGGTGGTATCACGCAATTTTTGGATGGGCTCTCCATGATTAGCCAATCGGGGGGATAGGACTGAAAAGCCGTTTTTATGGAGGGATCGGGCTAAAAATCCCATCTCCCGAGGAGATCCGGTAAGTCCATGAATAAGAATAACACTCGCCCCATTAGTTCCTTCCAAAGAATAAAGACTATCGTCAGGTATGTCAGCGGATACCTGGGGTTTGGAGGACTTGATATGAATGGCAAAACGTACTGGCATAAAATATAGAAAGCTTGCTCTTAAGGTTTTTTCATGTTACTTTTGTTATACAAAGGAGTGATTCTTATGCCTTGTTCCGATAGTTCTTCAGGACTTAATATACGTCTAGATATCCAAGAAGGTTTTTTAAGTTTTGAATTTGCCAAAATTACTTGTTCCGGCGAAATTAGCGCCCAGACAGGTTTGTCTTTATTTTGCCGCGGCAAAACTTTACCCGAAATTTTAGACCTGGATTTTTCTATGCTGGTCTCTGCGCTGAATCTTAACAATGATCAAGAGAAGCAATTTATTTTATATTTAGAATTAGAGGCCCTTAAGGCCGGTATCGCGCAATATTTAGGGATTGATCATCCTGCTTTTGACCCTGAGCGCTGTCGTATCACATCCATTGAACACACCAATGACTATATCGAAATTGCCCAGGTGATTTTGCCGCCCAAAGAATTGCCTAAAATCATCTCTTGCGCTAAGTCGACTCCCGCCCCTTAGCCATCAGGACTTTACCGGTACGCACCATTTCCACCAGGTCATATTTTTTAACCAACCCTTCAAATTCATCCAATTCGGCGGTGGTGCCTGTCTGTTCAATGATCAAATGACTTTCTGAAGCATCGTTAATTTTAATATGGAATTTATGGCTGTGTTTGTTGATAAAGGCCTTGGCCGCCGGGGAGGCCTTAATTTTAAAAAGCGCCAACTCTTTTTCAATGGAATGGGTAAGATCATGCTCACCGCAGTGAATCACGTCCACGAGTTTATTCACATTTTTGATAATCTGTTCCAGCGTTTGAGGGTCCCCCTTGGCGCTAATCGTCATGCGGGAAAAGGTGGGATTCACGGTCGGAGAAACCACCAAAGAATCGATGTTATAACCGCGGCGGGCAAACACCAAAGCAATGCGTACCAGGACGCCGGGTTTATTGGTCACGAGGATACTCATGGTATGGATATTGGGTTTTGTCATATAATTTTCCTAGGTAGGGGCGAGTGACCTCGCCCGTACCTTAAGTAGACCCAGTCGGTTTTTCCAGTTTTTTCGTCGGCGGTTCGATGATCATGTGATGGGCGCTTTTGCCGGCCGGAATCATGGGAAACACATTATCTCCTTTAATCACTTCCGCATGAATGACGCAGGTGCCGGGATAGTTCATAGCCTCTTTCATAAGATCATAGCAATGATCCACCTGGTGAATATGGAAAGCCTTAATGCCGTAACTTTCAGCCAGCTTCGCAAAGTTCGGATTGCCTTCCAAATCCACCCCGCAGAGACGGTTCTCGAAAAACAGTTCCTGCCATTGGCGCACCATACCTAAATATTTATTGTCGATGATCAGCACTTTCACGGGCAGTTTATGCACAAAAGCGGTAGATAATTCCGCCATGGTCATTTGAAAACCACCATCGCCGACGATGGCCACCACCAATTCCCCCGGACGTCCGAATTGAGCACCGATAGCCGCCGGAAAACCAAAGCCCATGGTACCAGCGCCTCCTGAAGAGAGCCAGTCATTGCCATGGTCAGTGAGATAAAACTGCGCGGCCCACATTTGATGCTGGCCCACGTCGGTGGTCACAATGGCCTTACCCTGGGTGACTTTATAACAGCAGTCAATGACATATTGAGCGGTTAAGCCTTTATCGTTGGAATATTTCAAAGGAAATTGTTGGCGGTAATAGGCCAATTCTATTAGCCACTCTTTGGTGTCTAGAGGTTCTACGTATTTGACGAGTTCTTCCACCACTTCTTTGGCATCACCCACCATCCAGGCATCAGGTTTAACGATTTTATTGATTTCCGAAAAATCCACATCAATATGCAGCTTTTTGGCATTCACACAGAACTCGGCATTATTCCCGTTAATGCGGTCATCCCAGCGCGAGCCAATAGATAAAATCAAATCACAGTTAATCAGCGCTTTGTTGGCATAGGCGGTCCCGTGCATGCCCAGCATGCCTAAAGACAAAGGATGCGTCTCCGCAAAAGCACCTTTGCCTAAAAGGGTATTAGTCACCGGCGCATTCAATTTTTCTGCTAATTTTTTGACGGCTTGGGATGCCCTGGCAATCACCGCGCCATGACCGATGAGCAATAAAGGCTTTTTGGAGCCTTTAAACATGTTGGCCATTTTGATGAGGTCTGCTTTATGTGGTTTAGGTGGCACTTTATAACCGGGAATATCCATTTCAGGATCAAGAGTAGAGCCGGTAAAAGGGGCAGAGGTGATGTCTTTAGGTAAATCTAAAAGCACAGGCCCAGGCCGGCCGGTCTGGCAAATATGCCAGGCTTCCTTAATCACACGGGGAATAGCATTGGTTTCTTTAACCAAATAGCTGTGCTTGACAATAGACATGGTGATACCGGAAATATCTGCTTCCTGAAAGGCATCTTTGCCCAGCATCGGGGTAATCGTTTGGCCGCAAAGCACAATGATGGGCACTGAGTCCATTAAGGCCGTTAGAATGCCGGTCACTGTATTAGTTGCCCCGGGGCCGGAGGTTACCAGCACCACACCGGGTTTACCGGTCGCACGGGCATATCCATCGGCCATATGGGTGGCCCCCTGCTCGTGGCGCACCAAAATCAGCTTGATTTTAGAGCCCACCAAGGCGTCAAAGATAGGAATGGCCGCCCCTCCAGAGAGACCGAAAATATATTCAACACCGAAGTTTTCCAAACATTGAATCAGCGCCTGAGCGCCGTTCATGGGGGCTACCGGTGTTGTTTTGGATGGATTTGTCGTCATCATATCTCCCGTAAAGAGTTCCTATGATACCACAAAGACTTTGACGTGCAAATGAAAATACATTACAATTAAAGCTTAAATTAGGAGGAAAAAATGTTTCAGGACAAAAATATTTTTGAGATTATTCACGCGGGCGGCTTTACCATGTATATATTAATTTTATGCTCGATATTATCCATTGCCGTTATTATTGAACGTTTATGGTATTTCAAACGCCATTCATCCATGTCCCGCCTGCAGTTGATGGGACAGATTCGCAAGTATCAAGTATCTGGCGCCATGGATCTTTGCCGCAACACAGACACGCCATGCGCCAGGGTAGCTTTGGCGGGCTTAAATCTCAACGGCCATGATGAGAAACTTATTTCTAACGCCATGGAACGTGAAATTACCATCCAAACTGTTAAACTGGAGCGATTCACCAGTATCGTGGGGACCATCGGCGGTACGGCGGTTTATATCGGTCTTTTCGGCACCGTGCTTGGCATTATCCGCGCTTTTCATGATATTTCACGTACAGCTTCAGGGGGCATCGACGTGGTAACGGCCGGTATTTCTGAAGCCTTGGTATGCACGGCGGCTGGTCTTTTGGTGGCGATCCCGGCGGTCATCAGCTACAACTATTTTGTACGCAAGATTGATAACTTTGTGCTGGATATGGAATTGACCGCCTCTGAATTATTGGATGTATGTGTGAAAAGGAAATGATATGAAACAGCGCGAACGCCATTCCCATCTCATTGCAGATATCAATATCGCCCCTTTTACTGACGTTATTCTGGTGCTTCTGATCATTTTTATGGTCACAACCCCTTTTATCTACCGTTCCAGCATTAAAATAACCCTTCCTCGGGTCTCTCATGCCACAGGTCAAGTAGAAACCAGAGACATCAATGTTACGATCACCGCTGGCGGCGATGTGTATTTGGAAAATCAGCGTTATAATTTACGGTTCGATCTTAATATCTTTAAATTTAAACTCCAGTCTTTAGCCAAAACTTACTCTGACCCAGCCATTATTATCAATGGCGATCGCACGGTTAAATACGATTATGTGGTGCAGGTGATTGATATGGCCTCCCGAGCCGGTATTAAACATTTGGTCTTAGCGACGGAAGTTAAGAGATAAAGTAGGGGCTGGGTGACCCAGCCCGTACAGATAGAAAGGATTATATGTCCATTTTAGGAACCCTCGAGCGTCCTTTGCGGGTGGCGGTTATTGGCAGCGGCCCCAGTGGTTTTTATGTGGCTGAGGATCTTTTCAAACAAACGTTGAACGTCAAAGTGGATATGTTTGAAAAATTACCTGCGCCTTTTGGTCTGGTGCGTTATGGAGTAGCACCGGATCATCCCAAAATTAAAAATGTGATTAAAATATTTGAAAAAACCGCAGAAAATCCTCGTTTTTCTTTTTTGGGCAACGTGACGGTGGGTCAAGATATCAGCGTTTCTGAGCTCAACAGATTTTATGACGCCATGATTTTTTGTTATGGGGCGGAAACCGACAAGCATCTGGGCATCAGCGGTGAGGGTTTAGCGGGAAGCTATACGGCCACGGAATTCGTGGCTTGGTATAACAGCCATCCAGATTTTCAGGACCGCAGTTTTGATCTTTCCCATGAAGCGGCGGTTATTATGGGGCAGGGCAACGTGGCTATGGATGTGGCGCGTATTTTATGTAAAACAGCCGATGAACTTCAAAAAACCGATATCAGCCAGCAAGCCCTGGAAGTTCTGGCGGAAAGCAAGATTAAAGAAGTGCATATGTGCGGCCGCCGGGGACCATTGCAGGCAGCTTTTACCTACCCTGAGATTAGAGAAATGGGTGAGTTAACTGATTGTTATCCTGTGGTTGATCCTAAAGATTTAGAGCTTAATGAAGCCAGCCTCAAAGAATTCCAAGACCCCGCCAATGCCGGTCGTAAAAAGAATTATGAAGTTCTCAAACAGTTTACTGCTATTGATCCCAAGAACCGCAAACGTAAATTTGTCTTGCACTTTAATCGAATCCCTGTAGAGATTAGGGGTAACAGCCATGTGCAAAAGGTCAAGTTTGAAATCAACCGTCTGGTAGGCGAGCCCAATAAGCAAAAAGTGCAGGGTACAGGTCAATTTGAGGAAATGAGCTGCGGGATTTTTTTTCGCAGCATCGGTTATACGGGCGTTCCTATCAAGGGGTTGCCGTTTTTAGCCCAGGCAGGTGTTGTGCCTAATCAGGCTGGTCGGGTGATGGATTCGGGAAAGATTTGCACTGGCTGGTATGTGGCAGGCTGGATTAAACGGGGGGCTAATGGCGTTATCGGCACCAATAAACCTTGTTCGCAGGAGACGGTCAAATCGCTTATGGAGGATCTAGACCGTTTAAACCCTTGCGAGAAGCCCAGTACGGAGGCGGTTTTAGAGTTTCTCAAAGATCGTCAAGTAAGGGTGGTTTCTTTTGTGGATTGGAAGAAAATTGACGCCGTGGAAGTTGAGAGGGGCTTACAGGTGGGCAAATTCCGTGAGAAATTTGTCCATATTAGTGGAATGCTATCAGCCATTTGAAAATATATGTTCAAACATCCTTTTCACTCCATTTATAAAAGAGCACTGCTTTCCTTTTTATCGATTAGCCTGATTATGACCATCGGGACTGTAGGGGTGCATTATATAGAAAAAATGTCTTATTTGGATGCCTTTTACTTTATGAGTATGATTGCCACCGCCCAAGGGCCGATTTATACCCCGATTACGGCTTTAGGCAAGATTTTTGTAGCTTTAATGGCCTTTGTTTCAGTGGGGGTAGGGGTTGCGGCCTTAGGGTTCCTTTTAGGGCCGTTTTTCGGTCAACTCTGGCGTATCGGGGTCATCAAACTGGAAGAAGAATGGCATTTGATTAAGAAAGGTGCTCCTGACCATAAGCCTAAAAACGATAATTTATAAAAATCAAGCCAAAGTATTGAATTTAATGAAGATACATGTCTACTTAAAAGATATTTGGCAGTTAGAAAAAAGTTCTTGGCATTTTAGCTAAAATAGGGTATATTTATCTTATCTTTTCCCAAGATAAAGGGCCAAAGCGCCCTATGGGAGCAGCAAGGAGGAATATCCGATGGTCGGTCCGCATAATGAAGAGTCCAATCAAAAGGGACAACAAGAAGATGAGGCAACATTTGCTTGGGATGAAGCGAGTGTTCTTATTTAATCCATAGGCCCGCCACCCGCTTTCCGCGGGTTTTTCGGCGCGGCCTACTGTTATCATATCTAAATAAAACCCCGTTTCGATAGAAATTGGGGTTTTTTATTTGATTCAGAAAGTTATATTTTTGTTGAAATCAATCAACCACGCAGTCGGCAGGCAGGGATTTGGTCATCAGATCAGCCGTGGCAGGGTCGTTTTTAAAGCGGGTTATGATGGCTTCCATGCCAATGCGGCGGTTAAAGTATCCTAAGTCCTCGCCAGGTTTAGCATTGGCCTTCCAGTACTTTAACAGCACGTTAATGACTGAAACTACTCGTTCACGGGGGATGGATTTAAGGTAAATATGCCCGCCATCAGCCGAAAGCAGGGGCAGGCCTTGATGTCTAGCGTCTTCAGTCCCCATAAGTTTTAACTGATAGCGATTAAGACCAGAGCCTATTAAACCAATGGTTTTGGTGGCAGGTCTAAAGCATTGGCGCTCGCAGCCGGTAATGCCGATAGACTCGTGAAGATCGCCCCAGCCCAAAGTTTCCAGCTCATCAATCAAATACGGCTCAAATTTTTCAGAATCCGTGTAAGTCAGCCGGCAGGTGTCACGGCCCACACAGGCCCCAGACAGCAAGCGAAGCCGGGAGTAATTTTTGCCATTACGCTTGCCGAAGCCGAATTTGGTCATATCCGCCTCAAATTGAACCTTGGAGCTTTCGGGAATATTGGCAAATAAGGCATCTTGATTAGGGGTAATGAGAAATTCAATGGGGTATTTGTTCATCAAATGCCGGCACATGCTTTTGAGCTGCCCGTTAGGGCTTTTATCCGAAATGCGGCCATTTTCAAGAAAAGCGCCGTACGTCCACAGGCCGTTGTTGGCCTGTTTAATCCAGCCATAATGCAAGTGCCGAGCGCCGATATCCAGGTTGGGCTCTGGCAATTCCAGCTTGGCGCCAAGGATGGCCTCCACTTGCTGGCGGTACCAATCAATCCCCATCTTTTTAACTACAAACTTGACCCGGGCCCAGATACGGTTTTGGCGGTCGCCCCATTCCTGATGCACTTTAACCACGGCATCCAGGGTTTTGAGCACGTCTTTTTGTTCCACCTGAGCTAAAGCCTGGCCCAAGCAGGCCATGGAGGGTTTGCCGTTGCGTTCACCCTGGCCGCCGCCGACATAGATTTGGAATTTGGCGATCGTGTTATTTTTAATGATCGGCACCACTGAGAGGTCATTGCTTAAAGCTTCTACGCAATTGTCCACGTATAAACGACCGCTTTTATCCTCATGCACCGCCGAAAAAGCGATTTTAAACTTGCGGTTTAGCAAATTAGGCCCGTAGGCAAAGGATTCATTGGGTTTACGTATGTATTTAGGGTCGATTTCCCAGATTTGGATAAAAGGCTCCAGGGGAAGCTGGAAATAGAGCCCGGCCTGCTGCGCCATGGCATTGGCATCATAAATTTTAGAAAAACGCGACAGGGGGCAGCCCATGACATTGCGGGTATTGTCCCCGCAGCCATTAAGAGTGTTGAAACCCGATTCCGCCACGGTTTTGACGATTTCCACTACATGCTCTTTTTTGACCCAGTGGAGTTGAATGTTCTGGCGGGTGGTCAGCCGGATGGAGGGCGCGCCATTACTATCTTTGGTGTATTTTTCGGTTAACTCATCAAGGATGTTCCATTGCCGGCGATTTAAGGGGCCGCCGCCGGGGATGGAAATACGCAACATATAGATCCACTCTTTTTCTTCGCCGGTTTTGGCACGGTTAAATTCCAGATAAATGCCGTGGGATTTGGCCAAAACTTCTGATTCCCAAACCATATCCGGGCGGCTTAAATCATGGAAATCCGTCTTTAAATTCCCCCGAAAGCCGCCGCTGGCAAGCTTGTTGAGCTCTTCTTTGCATAGGGCTTCGGGGGGAGTCTTGAGATTGAGTTCTACTGGTTTACGGTTTATCATAGAGCAATTATCTTAATGGCCTCAAAGGGAAAGTCAATAGTAAAAATTTTGATATTCAAAGAAAAATTTTGATGTTAATATAACAACCTCTATGAATAGCACGACGACACAGGGCCATTTTCAATCACAGCAGGCTTCTGATGTTGCGGTGAATATTCCTACCACCGTTAAGCCGCGCATTGTCATTGTCGGCGGCGGTTTTGGGGGCATTAAGCTGGTCCGCCGTTTAAGAAAGCTGGAGGCCCATGTTGTCCTCATTGATAAAAATAACTATCATACCTTTCAACCTTTGCTGTATCAGGTAGCGACCGCAGCCCTGGAGCCGGATTCCATTGCCTATCCTTTTCGGGAGATTTTTAAGGATCAGAAAAATTTTCTTTTCCGCATGGGCGAGGTGCAAGAAATTCTCCCCGCTCAGAATAAGATTAAAACCTCCATCGGAGAGGTGGATTATGATTATTTGGTCTTGGCGGCCGGCTCACGCACCAATTATTTCGGTATGAAAGATTTTCAACAGTATGCCATGCCCATGAAGTCCATCCCCGAGGCCACCCAGCTGCGCAATTTGCTTCTTGAAAATATGGAAAAAGCTTTGTTGATGGACAGCATCGAAGAACGCCAGAGACTGATGAATGTGGTGATCATTGGCGGCGGCCCGACGGGTGTTGAGATGGCCGGCGCTTTAGGAGAATTGCAAGCGCATATTCTGCCGCATGATTATCCGGAGTTGAATTTCAAGATGATGCAGATTCACGTGGTGGATATGGATGAAAGGCTTTTGCGCGCCATGTCCGCGGAGTCTTCCCAAAGCGCGGCCGAATTCTTAAAACGTTTTGATATCAATTTATGGCTTAAGACCAAGGTGGTTTCTTACGATGGCAAAACGCTGGTGTTGTCCAACGGTAAACAGATTTTAACGGATACGGTTATTTGGGCGGCGGGGGTTGCCGGCGGTATAATGCCTGGGATAAAACCGCAGTCCATCGTTCCCGACGGACGTATTAAAGTTGATGCTTATCATCAAGTGGAAGGTTATAATAATATCTATGCTTTGGGAGATATGGCTTGCATGGTCACAGATAAGACGCCTCACGGTCATCCTATGCTAGCATCGGTGGCCATACAGCAGGCCAGAAGTTTGGCGAAAAATTTTGTGCGTATTTTAGCCGGAAAACCGTTGCGTTTATTTGTGTATAAAGACCCGGGGGTGATGACCACCGTTGGACGTAATCACGCGGTGGTTGATTTAAAGTTTATGAAATTTCAGGGAGTGTTGGCTTGGATGGTGTGGTTGTTTGTGCATTTAATGGCTTTGGTGGGTTTTCGCAATAAATTGGTTGTTTTCATCAATTGGGCCTGGAATTATTTTAGTTATGATCGGGGTTTACGTTTAATCATTAAACCATCTGTACGATGACAAAATTTTTCAAACATCTTCGCATTTACATCTTCCGTGGCCTTTTGGCCATTATTCCTCTTTTATTGACATTCATTGCCATCACTTTGCTTTATAAGTTGATTGATAAAAAAGTCATGAGCTTTTTAGATCAGTTCATCCATGTGCGCCAAATTCCGGGGATGGGGATTCTTCTGGTGTTATTGAGCCTCTATTTAATTGGGCTTATTGTCAGCAATGTGGTCGGCAAACAGCTTTTATATTCTATCGGACAGGTCACCGAGCACATTCCTATTATTAAAATTATTTATCAGTTGGGCAAACAGCTCTCCGAAAGTTTTTCCACGGCTTCCGGTAAGCAGGCTTTTCAAAAAGCCCTTTTGGTCAAAGGCATTAACGATCAGGGATGGGTGATTGGTCTTTTGGCGGGCACCGTGAAAGACAATACGACGGGGGAAGAATTCCTGAGAGTTTTTATTCCTGCGACCCACAATCCTTTGTTAGGCTGCATTATTCTGGTTAAGTCTGATCAGACCAGAGATCCTGGCTGGACGGTGGAAGAGACGTTTAAAGCCATGGTGTCGATAGGGATTGTTTTCCCTTCGGAGATCAAAAAATGAGGTTGCTGTCGTTTAATGTCAACGGCATCCGCGCCATTGAAAAGAAAGGTTTTTTGGATTGGCTGGAAAAAGAATCACCGGATATCTTAGGCTTACAGGAAACCAAAGCTCACCCCGAACAATTAAATGAAAAAATTTTAAAACCTGACGGCTACCAGTCTTTTTGGTCTGCCGCCGAGAAAAAAGGTTATAGCGGGGTTGCTCTTTATACCAAGACGAAACCAAAATCCGTTGAAGAAGGCTTGGGAGTCAAAGAATTCGACAGCGAGGGCAGGACTTTGATTGCGGATTACGGTGATTTTATTCTTTTTAATATTTATTATCCCAATGGCGGCGCCGGCAATCAACGCGTGCCTTTTAAGATGAAATTTTATGAGGCGTTTTTAAAAAAGGCTGAAAGCTTGCGCAAAAAAGGCAAAGCCCTGATTATTTGTGGGGATGTCAATACCGCGCATACGGAAATTGACCTGGCTAGACCTCAAGAAAATGAGAAAAATACCGGGTTTCTGCCCGAGGAGCGTGCGTGGGTGAGCAAATTTATCCACTGCGGTTACGTCGACACTTTCCGTCATTTTGTCAAAGGCGCGGGGCATTACAGCTGGTGGGATTATAAAACGGGTGCTCGCGTCCGGGACGTCGGCTGGAGAATCGATTATTTCTTCGTCACGAAAAATTTATTGCCACGATTACAAAAGGCTTTTATATTAAAGGACGTGCAGGGCTCAGATCATTGCCCGGTAGGGATTGAGTTAAAATAAATATTTTTTTTTGGAGGTGACTATGAAAAAATTAATATTAACATTTTTAGTAGTAGCAGGTTTTTTTGTTTATGTCTCTAATGTTTTTGCTAATGAACAAGGTCAGGTGGATGGCCCCCGATGGTGGCCTTATCAAGGTAAGGCCATCATTAAAGGAACTACAGGAGATTCTCCCATCACTGGTGAAGTTAATTTAGCTGAGGACAGGGGAGGACTAATAATTGATGCTAAAGTAATGCACGTTCCTCCAGGTAAACACGGGTTTCATTTTCATGAGAATGGCAGCTGTGAAGAAATGGGCAAAGCCGCTGGTGGACATTTTAATCCGGATAAAGTTACTCATGGTTACTTACCCAAAGATGGTTTTATGCATGCCCATGCAGGAGATTTGGGTAATATTGAAGTCGGTCCGGATGGAACAGGTACTTTACACATTTTTTTATCTGGTTTGTGTTTGGCTGATTGTAAACATGCTGTAGCAGGAAAATCTGTTATTCTGCATGAAAAGCCAGACGATTTCAGCCAGCCCACAGGCAATGCCGGCGGACGCATCGGCTGCGGTATCATCGAAGTTCAAGAGAAAAAATAATATGAATCCTGTGAGCCAGCCCAAGACCCAGATGGATGATCTTCTCTATGAATCCCGCACCTTCGAACCTTCTGAAATTTTTAAGACCCACGCGAACATCAAAGATCCTGCCATTTATGAACAGGCTAACAAAGACCGTTTAAAGTTTTGGGATCATTGCGCCCGTCGTTTGGAATGGTATAAGCCCTGGGATAGAGTTTTGCAATGGGATAAACCTTTTGCCAAATGGTTCGTGGGTGGCAAGCTTAATGCCAGTTATAATTGTTTGGATCGTCATATCAAAGCCCGTCTGGGCAAAAGAGTTGCTCTTTTTTGGGAAGGCGAAAATGGCGACAGTAAAACCCTGACCTATCAAGATATCTATGAGCAGGTGAATAAAATGTCCGCCGCCTTCAAAAGTTTAGGTGTTAAAAAGGGGGACAGGGTAGCGATTTATCTGCCTATGATTCCCGAGGCGGTTTTTGCCATGCTCGCCTGCAGCCGCATCGGGGCGGTGCACACGGTTGTTTTCGGCGGTTTTTCAGCGGAGGCTTTGCGCGACCGTATCAATGATGCGCAGGCAAAATTGCTCATTACCGCGGATGGCGGTTATCGTCGTGGCAGCATGGTGGCGCTCAAAATCACCGCCGATACGGCGCTGGAGGAGACACCGACCATAAAAAATGTGATGGTGGTACAAAGAACAGGCCAGGGAGTGGCGATGAAAAGCGGACGGGACCATTGGTGGCATGATTTGATCAAAACCGCACCCGCCTATTGTCCGCCTGAGCCGATGGATGCCGAAGACCTTCTTTTTATTCTTTATACGTCGGGGACAACCGGAAAACCCAAAGGCATCGTGCACACCACCGGCGGTTATTTAACGGCGGTCAATACTACGACGTATTGGGTGTTTGATTTAAAACCCAATGACATTTTCTGGTGTACGGCGGATGTGGGTTGGGTGACAGGGCACAGCTATATTGTTTACGGGCCTATGTCTAACGGGGCCACTCAGGTGATGTACGAGGGAGCTCCGGATTTTCCTGAGCGTAATCGTTTTTGGAAGATTATTGAAAAATATAAAGTCACCATTCTCTACACGGCGCCGACAGCCATTCGCGCCTTTATGAAATGGGGGACGCAATGGCCCCAAAGCTGCAATTTGTCGTCGCTGCGTCTTTTGGGTACAGTGGGCGAGCCTATCAATCCGCAAGCTTGGGTTTGGTATTACGAGAATATTGGCCACAGCCGTTGTCCCATTGTGGATACCTGGTGGCAGACCGAGACCGGCTCCATTATGATTACTTCTTTACCGGGAATAACGACGATGAAACCGGGATCCGCCACCAAACCCCTGCCAGGCATTGAGGCCGAAATTCTTAACGAAGAAGGTGAGATCATTAAGGAAGGCGGCGGGTTTTTAAGTATTACCAGCCCCTGGCCGTCGATGCTGCGCGGTATTTGGGACGACCCACAGCGGTACAGCCAAACCTATTGGAACAAATGGCAAGGGCAAAATTATTTCGCCGGTGACGGCACCAAACGCGACAAGGACGGTTATTTTTGGTTTTTAGGCCGGGTGGATGACATTATGCTGGTAGCGGGTCACAACATTTCAACCGCGGAAGTCGAGAGCGCTCTGGTGGATCATCCCATGGTGGCGGAGTCAGCGGTGGTAGGTGTGACCGACGAGATTAAGGGACAGGCCATTGTGGCTTTCGTCATTCTCAAAGATGGCAATAAGCCTTCCCCGCAGGCCGAAGAAGCCTTAAAGAATCATGTAGCCCAGAAAATCGGCTCCCTTGCCAAACCAAAGCAGATTATTTTTACAGCGGATGTTCCCAAAACCCGTTCGGGCAAAATCATGCGCCGGCTTTTGCGCGATATCGCCGAAGGCCGCGCGCTAGGCGATGTCACCACCCTGGCGGATGCCGGTGTTATTGCTTCGTTAAAGCAGAAATACGATGAGGTGTGATGGATGATACTATTATTGATTGCAGTCGCTACCTTTGCTTTTGGTTTGTTTTTAATGACCAAGCCTCTTGAAGCCTTTGAGTGGCAGCGGCGGTTTTATGCTTTGATTAATTGGCGCATTGAACCTATTTCTGTTGAGAAAGAAATCCGCCATACTAAACTCATGGGAGCTTTCCTGATTTTACTGACGATAGTCTTGTGTACCTACCAATGGTTTATCCTCAAACCGTAGCAGATAATCAACGGTGGTCTTGACAATCACCAAAGGCTGTAGTAACTTAACAAATATTTTCTAACCGTTTCATATTTAACGAAAGGATTATGGTATGCGCGTTTTAAAAGTTTTTTCTCCTCTATTAGGGTTGGTTTTAAGCGTGGGCTTTTGTGCCAATGCTTGGGCCGGCGGCAGCGTGACAGGAACGATTAAATTTGACGGCAAGGCACCGAATTTTAAGGTCATTAACATGGATGCCGACCCGATTTGTTCGGCAGCTCATAAAGACCCTGTTTATCCGCAAACGCTCCTGTTGGGCGATGGCAATACCATGGGCAATGTGTTTGTATATGTCAAAAGCGGTTTAAGCAAAACGGATTATTCGGCCCCCGCGGAGGCACTGGTCATTGATCAGAAGGGCTGCAATTATTTCCCTCATGTCATTGGAGTGATGGTAGGTCAGAAGGTTAAGATCCTCAACCCCGACGGTACCTTGCACAATGTGCATGTCCTGTCTAAAGTCAATCAAGAGTTTAATATGGCCATGCCCAAATTCCGTACCGAAGTGGAAAAAAGTTTTGATAAAGCAGAATTTATGTTTCCCGTCAAATGCGATGTTCATCCCTGGATGAATGCCTGGATGTCGGTGATGCCGCATCCGTTTTTTACTGTGACAAAAGTTGATGGCAAATTTGAAATTAAAGATTTACCGACTGGAACTTATGAAATTGAAGCCTGGCATGAGAAGTTAGGCACGAAAACAGCTACTGTCACCATCACCGATGGCGGTACCCAAACAACGGATTTTACCTTCTCCGCTCCCAATAAAAGTTAAGGAGTTGTATGTCCCACGAATACCATGACCTGCCTTTCTGGCGTAAGTATATTTTTTCGACCGATCATAAAATGATCGGCTTGCAGTACGGCATTACGGCATGGATTTTTTTGTTGCTGGGTTTCTGTATGGTGCTTCTGATGCGCTGGCAATTGGCTTATCCCGGCCAGCCGCTTCCTTTGATTGGAGGCTGGTTTGGCGAAGACCGTATGCCCGGCGGGATCATGCTGCCGGAATTTTATAATCAGCTGGGCGCCATGCATGGGACCATCATGGTGTTTATGGGTATTGTGCCGTTGGCCGTCGGTGCTTTCGGTAACTATATTGTTCCTTTGCAAATCGGCGCGCCCGACATGGCCTTCCCTAAATTAAACATGACCAGCTATTTGTGTTATCTTGCTGGCGGTGTAGTGATGCTGGCCAGTTTTTTTCTTCCCGGCGGTGCGGCCAGCTCCGGCTGGACCTCGTATCCGCCGCTGGCGGTGATCGCGCCCATCGGTCAAACGGCCTGGATCATTGGCATGGTGTTTTTGATTAGTTCTTCTTTATTGGGCGCTCTAAATTTTATTGTTACGATTTTTCAACTGCGTGCACCCGGCATGACCTGGATGCGCCTGCCGTTTTTTGTCTGGGCGCAGCTTGTCACCGCTTTTTTATTGCTGCTGGCGTTTCCGCCTCTGGAAGCAGGGGCCGTGATGCAGCTCATGGATCGCGTAGCGCATACCAGTTTCTTTATGCCGGCGGGTTTGATTGTCTCCGGCCAGCATGTGGTCAATACCGGCGGCGGCAGTGTGCTTTTGTGGCAGCATTTGTTTTGGTTTTTGGCGCACCCGGAAGTGTATGTGCTGATTTTGCCGGCCATGGGTATTGTGACGGAAATTATCGCTAATAATATCCGTAAGCCCATCTGGGGACTCAAAAGCATGACCTATTCGATTATTGCCATTGGATTTTTATCGTTTGTGGTCTGGGCGCATCATATGTATATCACCAACATGGGTACCGCCATCAGCGCGTTTTTCCAAACCACCACCATGATCATTTCCATTCCCTCGGTCATTATTCTCACCTGTCTGTTTATCTCTTTATGGGGAGGCTCCATTCGTTTTAATACGTCGATGCTGTTTGCCCTGGCGTTTTTGCCGATGTTTGGCATAGGGGGTTTGACAGGGCTTCCCTTAGGCCTGGCCACGCCGGATATTCATCTGCATGATACTTATTATGTGATTGGCCATTTCCATTATGTGGTTGCCCCGGGAACCATTTTTGCGCTTTTTGCCGGCATTTATTATTGGTTTCCCAAAATAACGGGGCGCAAAATGAACGAAGTTTTAGGTCAACTGCACTTTTGGCCGTCTTTGGTATGCATGAATTTTATCTTTTTCCCGATGTTGATTCAGGGATTGGCCGGCGTTTCCCGCCGTTTGTACGACGGGGGAGCCAGCTACGCGCATGCCCAGCCGGTGCTTTATTTGAATGTGGTCATGTCTACAGCCGCTTTTATTATGGCAGCAGCGCAGTTTTTCTTTATTATCAATCTGTTTTGGAGCATGTTTAAAGGCAAAAAAGTAACCAGTGATAATCCATGGGAGGCGACAACTTTGGAATGGGCGACGCCGACTCCTCCGGGGCATGGCAACTTTGAGCATCCGGTAACAGTTTATCGTGGACCTTATGAATACAGCGTGCCCGGGGCCCCCAAAGACTTCAGTCCGCAATGTGAACCATGACGTAATGTCATGGTTCATCAGAAGGAGCTTTGAATGGAAATTCCTTATATCGTCGAAGAAAGACCGGATACAGGTTTTAATAATGCCACCTTAGGCATTTGGTTGTTCTTATCGTCGGAAGTCATGCTCTTTGGGGCCTTATTTTCTTCTTATATTTTGTTGCGCGCAGGTGCGGCGCATTGGCCTTCAGGGGCCAGCATCCTTAATATTCCTCTGGCCACCTTAAATACGTTTATTCTGGTCTTTTCCAGCATTGCCATGGTGTTTGCCTGGGCCGGCACCAAGCAGGGGAATTTGCCGCAGTTTAAAAAATGGATGGCGGTTTGTTTATTGTGCGGCCTCGGGTTTTTGGTCATCAAAACTTTTGAATATAAAATGAAATTTGCGCACCACATGTTTCCCTCTACCAGTACGTTTCTAGCACTTTATTTTACCATGACAGGTTTACATGCTTTGCATATCATCGGCGGGCTGATTGTGAATAGCTATCTGTGGGGCCCGGGCTCGAAGATGTTTCAAGAGGACCAACGGCATTTTAGCCACCGGGTGGAGATCGCCGGTATTTATTGGCATTTTGTTGATTTGCTCTGGATTATTTTTTTGTTTCCGGTTTTGTATTTACTTTAGGAAGGAAAAAGTGATGAGTTCAAATCCGCATGATGTGCCGCTCATGGTGAGCGTTTACCAAAAGCTCTTTTTATGGCTTTCGATCATTACTTTGATTGGGATTGCTCTGGCCTTTTTGCATATCTCGGTTTTATGGCTGGTCATTGTCTTAGGAATTGCTTTTATCATTACCAAAGGCCTGATTGTTTTTGAATCGTTTAAGAGTTTATTGACCGGTCGTCATGTGATTGTGATAGTTTTTATTCTAACGGCTATTTTTGTCATCGGACTTCTGTTTCTGCCTGTGCTCAATCATCATGATTATATCATTGGTACAGATGATATTTCTAAACAATTGTTGATGGAACAAAAAGACGAAGGGCCGCATCATGGGGATTAAAAATATCCATATCGTGCTTATCACGGCGTCGGTTGTTTTGTCGTTAATCTTTGGCCTCTGGGCATTGACTCATGATTACGTCTTCTTGGGCGGCTGTTCCTTGGTGGCCGTCGTTGGTTTTGCTATTTATGGCATTCAATTTATTAAAAAGACAAGAGGGTTATAAGCATGGTTTTCTGTGCCGTCTGTTTTGGAGATCCTAATTCGCCTTTAACCCATGGCTACAATTACGGCATTATGTCTTTGCTGGCCGTGACTTTTGTTATTTTGGGATTGTTGGGGATGATGTTCTGGAACATTCGCCAGAAAACAATCAAGAATCAAACATGATAAGGATTTTGTATGAATTTAGCTTTGCCGATCATTGCCTCGGCCCATGGGAATGAAATTGATCAAATCATTTATATCATGCATGGCCTAATGTTTGTTTTGTTTGTCGGCTGGGGAATTTTTTTTGTGATTGTGCTTTGGCGTTTTAACCATCGGGCCCATCCCCGGGCGGATTACACTGGTGTTAAAAATCATTATTCCAGCGTGATTGAGGTGGCGGTGATTATTGCCGAGATAATTTTGTTGGTGGGTTTTTCTATTCCCTTTTGGGCCAAAAAGGTCAATGCTTTTCCTAATCGTCCCGACGCTCTGGAAATCAGGGTGGTGGCCGAACAATTTGCCTGGAACGTGCATTATCCGGGTAAGGACGGAAAGTTCGGCAAGACAAATCCTAAATTCGTCAACCAGCAGACCAATCCCGTTGGTTTGGATTTGAAGGACTCCAATGCCAAGGATGATATCACCACCGTCAATCAACTGCATATTCCCATCGGACGTCCGGTGATTATTTATTTGACCACCAAAGACGTTATTCATAGTTTTTCTATACCGGTCATGCGCGTCAAACAGGATGTTTTGCCTGGCATGTCTATTCAAACCTGGTTTACGCCGACCAAAACCGGTCAATGGGAAATCGGCTGCGCGCAGTTGTGCGGCCTTGGCCATTACCGCATGAAGGGCTTCATTACGGTGCACACCGAGAAAGAGTTCGAGGATTGGTTGGCCAAACAGCCGACTGCCGGCGGATCTTCGGCTGGCGGCGATTCCTTCTGGAATTAAGATGCGACCTTTTTCCAAATTCCTTTGCGCTGCAACGTTACTGCTGATTTTTTTAGGCGCTTTGGTTAAAAGTACGGAGTCGGGCCTCTCCGTTCCTGATTGGCCGACCACCTATGGCCATTTTATGTTTGCTTTTCCTCTGGATCAGATGGTCGGCGGCATTAAATATGAACACACGCACCGCCTGGTGGCTTCCATCGTCGGACTTCTGACGCTTGTTCTGTGCATCTGGCTGTGGCTATCTTCGATGAATCTGTGGCTTAAACGTTGGGGGCTTTGGGCCTTCTTGATAGTGGTGGCCCAAGGGATTTTAGGAGGGCTTACGGTCAAATATTTTTTGCCCGTGTGGCTTTCCATGACGCACGGCGTTTTAGCGCAAACATTCTTTTTAATGACGATCATGCTGGCGTATGCTTTATCGATGGAACATAAACATCGTCGACATCTTAATGACGCGGCGGATAGTCAATGGATTCGGTTTGTTCTTATTTTTACGGGGATGGTGTATATTCAACTGATTTTAGGCAATTGGATGCGCCACACGCACTCGGGCTTGGCCATTGGTGATTTCCCCACCATGGGAGGGACGATTATTCCGACCATGGACCAGGCCATGCTCAATCGCATCAATACCTGGCGTTTTGAAAATAATTTAGAACCTGTGACCATGGCGCAAGTGCATATTCATTTACTGCACCGCATCTGGGCGCTTTTCATTTTGTTCCAATTGCTGTATATTAACTACCTGGCTTATCAGAAATATTTGAACAGGCCGCTGATTATGAAAACCCTGTTTTGGCTGAATTTGGCGGTGGTGGCACAAATTATGTTGGGAATTTCGACGGTATTATTCAAAAAAGAGATGATGGTGACAACGCTGCACGTGACCGGCGGCGCCATTGTGTTAGCTCTTAGTTTTATTTTACTGTTGCGCTCCAGTCCCTGCGGTTGGAACGCTTTTGTTTTACAACTTAAAAAGAAATGAATAAAAAACAAATCAACGGTTATATAGAATTGACCAAACCAAGCATCATGATACTGGTGCTAGTCACCACGGCCCTGGGGTTTTATTTCGCCGAAGGGGGGATTCATCATCCTTGGCTTTTGATGTATACACTCATGGGGGCAGCTTTAACCTGTGCCGGTGCCGGAGCGCTCAATCATTACCTGGAGCGTGACAGTGATGCTTTAATGAAAAGAACCAGAAATCGGCCCGTTCCCTCAGGGTTGATCACACCGGAGCAGGCTTTAGGTTTTGGTGTTTCGTTGATTTTGTTAGGTTTGATGATTCTGTGCGTGAAGGTGAATTTGCTGACTGCCTTTTTGAGTTTGCTCACCGCGTTTTTGTATGTACTGGTGTATACCCCCATGAAGAAAATAAGCTGGCTCAATACCACTATCGGTGCTATTCCGGGGGCGATTCCGCCGATGGGCGGCTGGGCCGCGGCCAGGGGAGAGTTGGGCGTTGAAGCGTGGGTTTTATTTTTTATTTTGTTTGCCTGGCAGCATCCGCATTTTTACGCCATCGCCTGGATGTTTAAAGAGGATTATAAAAAGGCCGGGTTTAAAATGCTTCCCGTCGTCTATCCTGACAGCTGGTTTACGATGGCGCAGATTATGGCTTTTAGCTTTGCGCTGATTGGTTTTTCCATTATGCCCTCCATGATCGGCATGGCCGGCAGAGTTTATTTTTGGGGTGCTTTGATTCTGGGAGTAGCTCTTATCTGGTATGCCTGGAAATTTCAACAATCCCCTTCGAATCTCAACGCGCGTAAAATCCTGGGAGCTTCGGTTATCTATTTACCTCTGCTTCTTCTGTTAATTATCTTCGACAATGCTTTCTAAGAAATTTTTTATTATTCAAATCTTTTTTTTAGCGGCGGCTGTTTTATTGTTAATGTTTTATTTACGTCAGCCCTCTCCAGCTCTAGGTGTTTATGGTCAGGTAGGGGATTTTCATTTAATCAATAGTAATAGCCAGACTGCTAGTTTAAAGGACCTTCAGGGCAAGGTGTGGGTGGCGGATTTTTTCTTTACCACTTGTGGAAATTTGTGTCCAATGATGAATGCCCACATGAGCCGCTTGCATGAGCTTTTTAAACCTTATCAGGATGTCCGGTTGGTGTCATTTTCTGTGAATCCCGAGAACGATACACCACAGGCTTTAAAAGCCTATGCCGAGAAATTTCATGCCGATACCCGTCGATGGATTTTTTTAACGGGTTCTCGGGAGGATATCACCAAAGTAGCGGTGGGCTCCTTTAAGCTGGGGGATATCCGTGAACCGATTTTTCACAGTTCTTATTTTATCCTGGTGGACCGTAAGGGTCAGATACGCGGCTATTACGACAGTACCGACAGCAAGAATATAGAAAAAATCATCAAGGATCTAAAACAACTGATTAGGGAAAATAAATGAATGTACCGATTCTTCCCACCATTAACGCTTCTTTAAATGCCTTGGCTGGAATTTTTTTGCTTTTAGGATTTCTGGCCATTAAGCGCAAAGATCAAAACCGGCATAAATTTTTTATGCTTTGCGCTTTTGTATCATCGATACTATTTTTATGCGCTTATGTGTATTATCATGCCACGACCCACATCCTCACGCATTATCAAGGGCAGGGAATTAAGAGGGGAGTTTATTTTTTTATTTTAGGCACACACACGCCTCTGGCGGTGTTGATTGTGCCGTTTATTATCATGGCCATCCGTTATGCCCTCAAAGGACAATTCGACAAGCACACCAGAATCACCCGCTGGCTGTATCCCACCTGGGTGTATGTTTCTATCACGGGAGTATTGGTTTATTTAATGCTTTATGTTTTTCGACCGGCCTAGAATAAAACGCATCAGCTTCTTTTCCTTTTCCCAGAAAAAGGGGAATTGGCCAAGTAATGTGCCGAAGAACAATAAGCCGATTTGATAGGCCGGGGGAATTAAAGGAACGTAGACTAAAGCCTTTATCCAAAGCGGCGTGTGATCCGTGATACCTAACAGATGAAAAATGAGCTTTCTTGCCGGCATAATCACCATACCCGCCAGAGAAAAGCTGAGCATGATCATCCAAAAATCCCAATTGCTTTGGATATCCCATTTGGTTTTTAAACGCTGTACCCATTTCATGAGATAACCTTCATTTCTTTGATCACCATATTTAAAAATAAAACCCCTATGATTAAAATAATCGCAGCGCCGATGGCCAGTACATACATCATCTTCTGAAAACCGTCGGCACCGACGTCGAATTTCAGGATTGTTTTTAATTTTTGAGCATCCATGTCTGAATCGCCCAGCCGGTGATAAAAAACAAAGCGGCCAGTAAAAAAATTTTGGGCGGTATCAAATGGGGGAAGGTTTTTATAAACCCCCAGGCCATGACAGCCAGCCCCGCGGCTTGAAATGTTTTAGCCAGTCCATACATATTTTCGCTACGCCCGCAATGACTCGGCTTCTTTAATTCCCGCTATTTCCAAAATAACAAAAGTGTTTTCTTTAAACGCCTTATGTTGAATCTTCTTGGCATAAAGAAAATGCACCAGGCCTATCCCCAAAAGCCCGCGGTAAATCCAGACGGATATTTTACCGGTGTCCGCCGCGCCGTAAAGGATAAAAGCGCTCATCAGAATAAGCATGTTTAAAAGTTGAGGCGGATAGACCTTGCGTTTGAGGGCGATCATACGCTTGTGAAAATCACCGCTGATTTTTTGCTCCAGCATATATTCTTTGACGCTCACACCCGTGCCGACAAAAAAGAAGATGACCAGCGTTTCCGTAAACAAATAAATGATGCTAGTAAGAATTAAAAACGACATCGGGGAGGCGCGTAAGACATCAAAGGCTCTAAAGCTTTGACAAAAAACAATCCCCAGCATCAATAACGATATCAGGGACAAAAAATAACAGCTGTACATGAAAAACCACATATCAAGTGCTTATTTAGGCGGTGCCAAAGGGGTTTTCTTCTGGGTGATGACGGGCAATTCTTTGGACTTCTGGGTGTTTAAGGCGATATAACTTTTATATTTCTCGGGAATATCGGCGTCAGTGTAAATGGCCTGCACGGGGCATTCCGGAATGCAGGCGCCGCAGTCAATGCAGACCTCCGGGTCAATGACCAGCATTTCTTTGTCTTCATGAAAACAATCCACCGGACAGACGGTGACGCAATCGGTGTATTTGCATTTGATACAGGGTTCGGTGACGATGTGAGCCATGAAAATTCTCCCGTCATTTTACGTTTTTTTATTTTTGATGACGAGGCTCGTCCCCCGCTAAGAGCGGGGAGACGGCCTTAATATGTTAATACTAACGGTAAAATTTATCACATTACGACGCTGGTGTCAATACTGCAGGCGCGCGCATTTTTTTTGCAAAATAGTCCACAAAGGCTTTTAACCCGTAGCATTTTCTTAGTAGATCGCCCGTGGTGTGGATAGAAATCAGCATACGCCAGATTTGTCGGGGGCGCAGGTAAAATTCTTTTAAACCGATATCGATATGCTCGTCGATGTCTTCATGGGAAAACTGCGGATAGGACAACAAAGTGCGCTGTTCGCCGCATTCGGTGAGCCAGTCACGCCAGTCTTTGGCCAGAAGATAATTGTTTTTTTTAGCCCACTGATACAAGGATGTGCCGGGGTAGGCGGCGACCCCTGTGATTTGAATCGTATCTAAAGGCAGTGATTTGGCAAAATCAATAGTTTTACGGGCGCTTTCCTTGGTTTCCCCGGGAGCGCCGATCATAAAACAACCGTGCAGGGTAAAGCCCAGCCGGTGCGCTACTTCCGCGTATTGGCGAGCCATGGCTATACGGACCCCGCCTTTATGCACCGCACGCAAATTCTCATCGGTACCGAATTCAAAACCGGTCATCAACATACGGCAGCCGGCTTGGCGCATTAAAGGCAAAAGATTCAAGTCGGTATTGACGCGCATATTGCACGACCAGCTGATGCGTCGCTGGAGGCCTTTTTCGATGATGAGGTTACAGACATCTATGACATGTTGATGCTGGGCGGCAAAGGTGTCGGTTTCAAACATGATCTCGCGGATTTGAGGATGCACTTTTAAATCGTATTCCATCTCCGCCACCACCAAATCGGCCCGGCGGTTGCGCAGTTTATAACCGTACATGATCTGTGGGTCCCGGCAGAAGGTGCAGGCATTGTTGCAGCCGCGTCCGGTGATCAGTGTCAGAAATGGAAATTTTTTGCCAGCATCGGGATACCACTGCGGCCAAATCAATGACCAGGCAGGGAAGGGCAGTTGGTTGACATCGATATCAGGCCGCGGCGGATTTTTTTTGACAGCGCCGTCTTTAAGCCAGCAAAGACCGAGGTTTTGATCATCAGCCACGCCATTGGCTAAATCACGCAGGGTATAATCGTATTCTCGGGCTAGAATGTAATCGACCACACCCTTGCCGATTTCAAAAGTGTTGTCCACCTCAGCCGTGGCATGCTGACCCACCAAAACCACTTTACATTTGGTGTTTTCTTTGATGATTTTGGCTTGCTCAAGATCGGCATAAATCGAGGGGGTGGTCACGTGCATGACCAGCAGTTCGGGTTTAAGACTTACCGTTGTTTCTATGGATTCTTCGTTGGTGAAATTGCGTGCGGCCGCCTCCACAAAATGCACTTGGTGGCCGTTGTCGATGAGCACTTGGGCCGCTGTCAGCAGATATTCGGGATGGCGCTGAACGCGGCCGCGGGATTTGGCGGCCCATCGGGCCACCCGCACGAAATTGTCTCCAAAAGAGGGATTGAGAATCACCACGTTCATCGGCCATATCCTACTGGATTCTCATTTGCGTTTCAAGGGGCTTATGTTATAATTTCGCCTCTTATGATTTCCGCTAACAATGTATCTTTACAATTCGGCAAACGTGTCTTATTCGATGGGGTTAATATCACCTTTAATCCCGGTAACTGCTATGGCATTATCGGGGCCAATGGCAGCGGAAAGACCACCTTTTTAAAGATTCTCGCCGGTGATTTAGATACCACCGCAGGCAGTGTGGCCGTGGCCTCTGGTAAACGCATTTCCGTCCTTCAACAAGACCAATTCGCCTATGATGAATTTGATGTCATAACCACCGTCCTCATGGGCTATAAAGAACTTTATCAGGTGATGAAAGAAAAGGATGAAATTTATGCCAGGCCGGATTTTTGTGACCAGGACGGCTTGAGAGCTTCCGAACTTGAGGCTAGATTCGCGGAAATGAACGGTTGGGATGCCGAGGCCCAAGCGGCCAAACTCTTAAGCGATTTGGAGATCCCCGAAGATTTACATCGCCAGCTGATGAAAAATCTGGAAGGTTCTCAAAAAGTACGTGTGCTTTTGGCTCAGGCGCTGTTTGGCAATCCGGATATCCTCATTCTTGATGAGCCCACCAACCATTTGGATGTGGATACCTGCCTGTGGCTGGAAGAATTTTTGATTAATTTTGAGAATATCGCTATCGTGGTCTCTCACGACCGGCATTTTTTAGATAAGGTATGTACTTCTATTTGCGATATAGACTACGGCAAGATTCAGTCTTACAGCGGCAATTATAGTTTTTGGCTGGAAGCCAGCCAATTGGCGTTACGGCAGCGTTCGGAATCGAATAAAAAAACCGAACAGAAGCGTCAAGAATTGCAGGATTTTATCGCCCGCTTTTCTGCCAATGCCTCCAAAGCCCGTCAGGCCACCTCCCGTAAGAAAATATTGGAGAAATTAACACTCGAGGAGATTAAGCCGTCTTCGCGCAAATACCCCTTCATTAACTTCAAGCCGGAACGTGAGGCCGGCAACGATGTTCTGTATATCGAAAATTTGACCAAGTCCATCGACGGACAATTGATGTTTAAGAATTTTTCCCTGCATGTCAATAAGGCAGATAAAATCGCTTTGGTGGGGCCTAATGATCTGGTTAAGACGACCTTATTTGAGATTCTTATGGGGCAACTAAAGGCTGATGCCGGTTCATTTAAATGGGGGGTGTCCACCACCAAAGCCTATTTCCCCAGGGACAATAAGAAATATTTTGACGTTGATTTCAATATCATCGACTGGTTGCGTCAATATTCCAAAGAAACAGATGAAAATTTTGTGCGCGGCTTTTTGGGGCGCATGCTTTTTTCGGGGGAAGAAAGTCTTAAAAAGGTCAAGGTGCTCTCCGGCGGAGAAAAGGTGCGCTGCATGTTCTCTAAAATGATGCTCACAGGCGCCAATGTGGTGATTTTAGATGAGCCCACCAACCACCTGGATTTGGAATCCATCACGTCGCTCAATAAGGGTATGGAAACTTTCCCGGGGGCGATTTTATTTTCTTCCCATGACCATCAGCTGGTGCAGACGGTGGCTAACCGTGTGGTGGAGCTGACCGCTAAAGGTTATATTGATCAGATGATGAGGTATGATGAGTATTTGAGCGATGAGCGCATCAAAGGGCAAAGGCAGGGGTTGTATTAGGAGAAATAATTAGTAAAATGTATTATGTTTATATACTTCTTAATTACGATAAAACACATACATATACGGGATGTACTGATAATGTAGAACGTCGATTAAGTGAACATAATAAAGGTAAAGTTAAAACCTCTAAATTTTATATGCCTTATACTATTTTGCATGTAGAATCTTTTAATTCTTTATCAGAAGCCAGACAAAGAGAAAGATATTTTAAAACAACGTCGGGTAGAAGATTAATGAAACAATTTTTTGGAGAGTCCGCCAAAACGTAAAAAACGTTTTGGCGAGACTTCTCCAAAAGAATTTCTTCGAAATTCTTTTGGAGAGGTGGCCGAGTGGTTTAAGGCGCACGCCTGGAAAGCGTGTGGGTATCGAAAGGTGCCTCGAGAGTTCGAATCTCTCCCTCTCCGCCAGTTTTTACGACTATGAGCGATGAATTTCTAACCGTTTCCGAGCTCAACAATTTCATCCGTGATGTTTTAAACAGCGGCTTTCCTCAGGCCCTGTGGGTTTGCGGTGAAATTCAAGGGTACGAGCGCGGCCGCGACAAAAAACACATTTTTTTTGAACTCTGCGAAAAAGATCCCGATTCCCATGAAATCAAAGCCCGTATAGGTCTGGTTATTTTTGCTAACCGCAAAGCGTTGATCGAAAAGATTTTGCAAAAGGCCGAGAATGCTTTTGTTCTCAAAGACGATATTGAAGTCAAATTTTTGTGCAAAGTTGATTTTTATCCCGGCCACGGTCAGGTCCGTCTGATGGTGGAGGGCATTGACCCCACTTATACGCTGGGCAAAATCGCCCAGGACCGTCAACGGCTCATTGCTCTTCTGAAAGAAAAAGGAATTCTGGATAAGAACAAACAATTGGAAATGCCCCGTCTGCCGCTTTCCATTGGCCTGATTACGTCCTATGATTCCGCCGCTTACCATGATTTTGTGGATGAGCTCAAAAAGAGCGGATATAGTTTTAATGTATGGGTGGTTAATTCCATCATGCAGGGTAAAAATGCAGAAGCATCAGTGTCACGGGCGATTCAATTATTGAACCAAAGAGGGGACATCGACGTGATTGTGATTACCCGCGGGGGAGGCTCCATTGCCGAGTTAAGCTGTTTTGACAGCCGGATGATTGCCGAAGCGATTGCTGCCTCGCCTCAGGCGGTATTAAGTGGTATAGGGCATGAAATTAATATAACGGTCACTGATTTGACCGCGCATACGTTTGCCAAAACACCAACGGCCATCGCGCGGTTTCTCATTGGCCGGGTGGAAAAATTTTTAGAGTATTTAAAAGATCATGCTTTGACTTTACAGCGCTCGACGGACGATTTAATTCAAACCCAGCAGAGAATGATTGCGCGCGTGACGGAAACTTTGAAGCGTCTGCCGCTGTCTTTTTTGAAGGAAGCCGGCAAAGAAAGCGCCGGACGGGAAGAAGATTTAAAAAAAATAATTCATTTGCGCCTGCAAACTTCAAGGACTAAAATACAAACGTATCAGAAGCTCATTGACGTCGCTGACCCGAAAAATACTCTTAAACGCGGCTTTAGTATTACACGGGATCTTAAGGGAGGGGTGATTAAATCCATCACCGATGTTAAGAAAGCCTCTTCTATGAAGACCCAGTTAGCCGACGGGACAATCATCAGCGACATCAAACAGATTAAGAAGGATGCTTATGCCGTCAGAGCAGATGAAGTATCGCAAGGCGGTTGAACGCCTGGATGAGATTATCAGTCAAATCGAACGTGAAGAGGTGGACGTGGATGAGCTTGCTACACAGGTCAAAGAAGCGGTAGGGCTCATCCGTTTGTGCAAAGCCAAGATTGATAAAGCCCAGATGCAAGTCAAAGGGGTGGTGGAGGATTTTACCAGGGAGTCCAAAGAGGCCAACGCTTAATGGTTTTTCTTTATTCGACTTTGATCATGTTGGTTTGTTTTTTGATTTTGGTGAATATTTACCGTATTCGTCTTTTGGACGACGCCCGCCGGCGCGGCAAGCTGCCGCAAAAGGGTAAGGCCACCATGTATGACGTGCGCCATCTTCTGATGGAGGGTGAAAAAGATTTAGCCACTCAGCTTTACTGCGAGATTTTTAATGTGAGTTTACCCCGGGCCAAAAAAGATATCGAAGAGTTGCAAAGAAGCCTCAAGGTTTAATGGTTCGACTCATTTCATTCGCTCACCACCATGTCTGAATGCATCTTTTGTAAAAACTTACCTAAAGTCCTAGAAAATGATTTAGCCTACGCAGTTTATGATATTAAACCCTTAAGCCAAGGGCATATGGTGTTTATTCTCAAACGGCATCATACGACGATATTTGAGTCAACTCCTCAGGAAATTCAAGCCCTGTTTGATTTAATCAATAAGGGAAAGGCCTTGTTGCAGAAACAACATAAGCCTGATGCGTTTAATATTGCGGCTAATTGCGGAGAGGCGGCCGGCCAGATTGTCATGCACGCGCATGTGCATTTGATTCCGCGCTACGCGAAAGAGCCTTTAGAACGAAGGCCTTTTTAGCCTTTGCATTTCCCTCCCTTGATGGGAGGGATTAAGGGAGGGTGACGGAAGCCATTTTGACCCCCACCTAACCTCCCCCATAAAGGGGGAGGAATAAGTCAAGAATTATTATGCCAAAATTCCATTGGAAAGAAGCAGGGCAATATGAAGAAATTAAATATCATAAAATGAATGGTATTGCCAAAATTACCATCAACCGTCCTGCCAGGCGCAATGCGTTTACGCCGTTGACAGTCAAGGAAATGATGCACGCACTGAACGACGCCCGCGACGATGCAAAAATCGGCGTGGTGATTTTAACGGGCCAGGGCAAAGAAGCATTTTGTTCCGGGGGAGACCAGACAATCCGTGGGGATGCCGGCTACAAAGACAAAGACGGTATCAACCGTTTAAACGCGCTGGATTTCCAGCGGCAAATCCGTACCTGTCCTAAACCGGTGATTGCTATGGTCGCTGGTTATGCGGTGGGCGGCGGACAGATTCTGCAGATGGTTTGCGATTTGACCATTGCGGCCAATAATGCCGTCTTCGGCCAGACTGGCCCCAAGGTCGGTTCTTTCGACGGAGGTTACGGTTCCAGTTACATGGCCCGTATCGTGGGGCAGAAAAAAGCGCGTGAGATTTGGTTTTTGTGTCGTCAATACAGCGCCAAGCAGGCGCTGGAAATGGGATTAGTCAATACGGTTGTACCGTACGCAAAATTAGAAACAGAAACTGTGCAATGGTGCAGGGAAATTTTACAGCATTCGCCTTTGGCTATTCGCTGTTTGAAATCCGCCCTTAATGCCGACTGCGACGGGCAAGCGGGTTTACAGGAGTTAGCTGGCAATGCCACGCTTCTTTTTTACATGACGCCAGAAGGCCAGGAAGGCCGCAATGCGTTCCAACAAAAACGTACACCCAATTTTTCCAAATTCCCCAAGAGACCATAAATGAATTCATGGGTTTTAGCCATTCGTCCTAAGACTTTGCCTGCGGCGATTGCGCCGGTGCTTATCGGCTCAGCCATGGCTTTTGGCGATGGGGCTTTTCACGCGCCGTCAGCTTTGTGTGCGCTGGTTGCCGCTTTATTTATACAGATAGGCACCAATCTTTCTAACGATTATTTTGATTTTAAAAAAGGGGCAGACAGAAAAGACCGTAAAGGCCCAATCCGTGTGACCCAGGCGGGTTTAATCAAACCACGCGTTGTTTTGTTAGTGGCTATTTTATTTTTTATATTAGCAGCCCTTGCCTCCAGCTATCTGATTCACCGTGCGGGTATGGCCATTTTAATTATTGCCATGGCCGCTATTATTTCCGGGATTTTGTATACCGCAGGGCCTTGCCCTTTGGGTTATCTAGGATTAGGAGAAGTTTTTGTGTGGATTTTTTTTGGCCCCGTGGCGGTGGGTGGAACTTATTTTGTACAAACGTTCGATATAAACTGGGCGGTGGTCGTGGCAGGGTTTGCGCCGGGGTTTTTATCATCGGCTATTCTGGCGGTGAATAATTTGCGTGATATAGACACTGATCGTCGGGTGGGGAAGCTGACTTTGGCCGTACGTTTCGGCCGCAGCTTTGCCGTCCGTGAATATCTTTTTTGCATTTTAGCCGCGACCATTATGCCATTCTTGATTTTTTTAATTACCAAAGATCATTGGGCTATGACGTTATCTTCCGTGGTTGGTTTTGCTGCGATTGGTACCGTCAAAACTGTTATGACTACTATTGATGCCTGGCCTCTCAACCGCGCATTGGCCCAAACCGGCCGGTGGCTTTTACTTTACAGCGTGATCTTCTCTCTGGGATGGGTTCTGTGCAGCCGCTAATCATCACATCCACGCAAGTAGCGCCGTACAAAAAGCAATTCCAAAAACCTTTCACTATTGCCGGTCGGGCTGTGTCTTATCGTGAAGGTTTGATTCTGACGGTCATGGCTAACGATTTTAGCGGCCAAGGGGAGATAGCGCCCCTTGAAGGTGTCAGTCCTGAGACTTTGAAAAAAGCCCGGCATGACTTGTCAGTCATTGAGCCTCGAATCAAAGGGCTTTGTGTCATTGCGAGCCAGAAGAACGAAGCCCTGCCTGCCGGCAGGCAGGAATCTTTTAAAAGATCGCCACGTCCCCTATGGGGACTCGCGATGACACAAGATGTTTTAGATTTTTTGCGGAATTGGGCGCCTTTACAAAGCGTCTGCCCATCAGTGCGTTTTGGTGTGGAGGCGGCTATTTTGGATTTGGTTTGTCATAGCCAAAAGATCACTTTGGCGGAATTTTTGGGAGCCTCTCTTAAAGATATTTCAACAGCCGCTTTACTGCAAGGCTCTAGCGAACAAATTGTGCAGGAATCTAAAGATTATCTTCAGCAGGGCTACCAGGTGTTTAAGCTTAAAGTGGGCAGCCGCAACATTCCTTTGGATGTTAAAAAAGTGACACAACTTCGGGAAATTCTCCCGCAGGATGTGTTGATTCGTTTAGATGCCAACCGCGCCTGGTCGCTTAAGGAAGCAGAGCTTTTTGGGCAATTGGCTGGCGGTGACCGCATTGAATTCATTGAAGAACCCCTGTCAGATATGAGCCAGCTAGCCCTTTTTTTCCAGAAAACCTCTTTGCCAGTGGCTCTGGATGAGACTTTAAGGTTTTTGCCGGCTTTAGCCAGCCAGGAAGCGGTTAAGGCCTATATCTTAAAGCCAACTGTTTTGGGGGGTATTACTGCCACTCTGGATTGGATAAAACAGGCCAAAATTCTGGGCAAGCAGGCCATCATTAGTTCCTGTTTTGAGTCAGGGGTTGGCCTTAAAACCCTGGCCAACTTGGCGCTTTTGACCGATCAAGTGCCTGGCCTAGGCACTGGCCGCTGGCTGGGGGAAGATTTTGAACAGTTTAAACTATCACTTACTACTTGATAGTTTGAGAGTTTAGACCTGATAGTTTGAGAGTTTACGCATAAACTCTCATTTTGAAGTGAGAGTTTGAGAGTTTGGACATGAGAGTTTGAGAGTTTAGACCTGATAGTTTGATAGTTTAAAGGTGATATGAACGACTATCCAGCCATTATTTGGGGTACTCGTAGCATCAGCCGCCAGAGGCTTGAGCAGTATATTAGTTCTGTTGTTAAACAGCTCAAAGGTCGCGGTATTGGCTCAAAAGACCGTTTGGCCATCATAGAACCCAATAGCGTGGAATACGTGATTATCCTTTTGGCCCTGTGGCGTATGGGAGTGGTGGTCTGCCCGTTAAACCCCCAGTGGTCTTACGAGACCCTAGCTCAGTGCTGCGGTCTGCTTAACCCCAGGGCCATTTTGACTAGCCAAACACCCCTCTTGAGCTCTAAGAAGCTGACCATCCCGGTTATCCAGCTTAGGGAATTGATTTCCTATGATGCCCGTCAATCCACTGAGGCTGTAGCGCAAGAGATACCCCTGGCGCAGGAAGCTACCATTATCTGGACTTCTGGTAGCAGTAGCCAACCCAAGGCGGCGGTGCATACCTGGGGCAATCACGTTTATAGCGCTAAAGGCTCGCAAGAAGTAATCCCTTTAAAAGCCGGTGACCGTTGGGTTTTGTCTTTACCGCTCTATCATGTTTCCGGGATTAGTATTGTCTGCCGCTGTGTTTTGGCTCGGACAGCGATGGTCATTGCTCAAGATGAGGATTTAGCGGCGGTGATTTACCAAACCAAGCCGACCCATATTTCTCTAGTAGCTACTCAGTTGTATCGTTTATTGGAGCACAAAGATAATCAGGTCTTATTGCGGTCATTGAAATATATTTTGCTCGGCGGCAGCGCTATCCCTCGACCTTTGTTGGAGAAAGCCTTGTCGTTGCAACTGCCGGTTTATGTCAGTTATGGTTTAACGGAAATGTCTTCTCAGGTGGCCACCGGCAAAGTCGAAGCACCAGATCAGCCTTGCGCAAAGCTTTTGCCTTATCGCCAGTTAAAAATCGACACCAACGGACAAATGTTAGTCAAAGGCGAAGTTTTGTTTAAAGGGTATTTGCATCAAAACAAAATTTTTTTGCCGCTCACTAAAGACGGCTGGTTTAAAACCGGGGATTTAGGAAAATTGGAACAGGGGCGCTTGTCGGTGCTGGGGCGTTTGGACAATATGTTTATTTGCGCGGGAGAGAATATTCAGCCGGAGGAAATTGAAAATGTGTTTTTGCGTTTGCCTCAAGTGAAGGAGGCCATTGTTGTCGGTAAAAAAGACGCAGAGTATGGGGCAAGGCCGGTGGTTTTTATTCGTTGTGAAGGTAACTTTGACCGGCAGTTTTTTAAAACTCATTGCGCTGGGCATCTGCCAAAAATAAAAGTGCCGGTCGCATTTTATCCTTGGCCGAAAGAATTAGTAACCCAGGGGATCAAAATTTCCAGAAAAGATTTCTTAACGCGCATTTAGGTTGGAAATCAATAATTTATTGTTTTTTCGCGTAGGTCTCTAAAGCTTTGCGCATGCGCATGGGCAGGGGCATTTTCCGTCGGGTTTTGGTGTTGACACTGACATGCACGGTTTTGACCGTGCCCACCAAAGTTTTGCCGCGTTTGAGAATATATTCGAAGGAAAAGGACGTATGCCCGATGTGGCCGACTCTAACGGTAATGGCAATTTGGTCGCCTACAAATAAAGGGGTTTTATAATCCGATTCCGCATGCACAATGGGCAGGAAGTATTTGCCGCCTCTGAGCATGCTTTGGAAACTGCAGCCAAATTTTTCTAACAATTGTTCGTAGGCATTATGCACGATTTTCAACTGGTTGGCAAAAAAGATCAGGCCAGCCGCGTCGGTATCGTGCAAATAGATTTGAGTTTTATAAGTGAACATCGTTTCAATCCGATCCTAGTATAATCGAAGGGTTGACAAATACAAAGAAGATTGTAATATGATTTCCCTAACCTCTAAAGAAAGGAATATCGATGAGTAAAAAACCATCCTTAAAACCTTTGATCGCGGAATTTATCGGAACATTTACGCTTATTTTTATCGGTGTTGGTGCCATCGCGGCGGATCAAATGACCGGCGGTAAACTTGGGCTAACCGGTATTGCCTTGGCGCATGGGCTGGCCATCGGGGTGATGGTCTCAGCCACCATGGCGATAAGCGGTGGGCATTTAAATCCGGCGGTGACCATTGGTCTATGGTTTGTGCAAAAAATTGATTCTGCCAGTGCCATCGGTTATGTGGCGGCGCAATGTTTAGGAGCTATTTTTGCCGCCTTGTTAATTAAAGGAGCGGTGCCGGCAGCGGTGTTAATGGCGGTAGGCATGGGGACGCCTGCGCTGGGTTCCGGCATTACAGTGAGCATGGCTTTGCTAACGGAAATTATTTTAACATTCTTTCTGGTGTTTGTGGTTTATGGTACAGCGGTCGATGCGCGTGCTCCTAAATGCGGGGGCTTGTTTATCGGCCTGGCGGTCGCTTTAGATATTTTAATGGGTGGCCCCATTAGCGGGGCAGCGATGAACCCGGCCCGTTATATTGGTCCGGCCTTGTTAGGCGGCGGTTTACAACATTGGTGGATTTATTGGCTGGGGCCCATTTGCGGTGGTATTTTGGCCACCGTGATTTATCGTTATCAATTAGAGAAATAATATTTAATAAATGTGTCATTGCGAGGAGTGTCTTTTAACGACGAAGCAATCCTTTTTAAAAGATTGCTTCGCAAAAAGCGCTCGCAATGACACGGAAACTCATGAAAGGAGTTTTCAATGGCAGAACGTGCAGGCGCGATTACCATGAAGGGTAATCCTTTAACCTTAGTTGGTAAGGAAATTAAAGTCGGGGACAGCGCACCAGATGTCACCTTGGTGGCCAATGACCTCTCGGAGGTAAAATTGTCCTCTTTCAGGGGTAAAAAAGTAATTCTCTCCATCGTTCCTTCTTTAGATACGCCGGTGTGCGATGCACAGACCAAACGTTTTAATCAAGAAGCTCCCAAACTCAATGACACGGTGATTTTAACCATCAGCAAAGACCTTCCCTTTGCCCAAAAACGCTGGTGCGGGGCTACGGGGACAAGCGCGGTTAAAATATTGTCGGATTACCGCAGTAATTTTGGCGAGACTTATGGTGTTTTGATTAAAGGTTTGAACCTTTTGGCCCGCTCGATTTTTGTGGTGGATCCAAACGGCAAGGTGTGTTACACCCAGTTAGTCAAAGAGGTCGCCACCGAGCCGAATTATGAGGAAGTATTCAAGGCAGTTAAGTCGATATAACGATGACAAAATAAATAAGGAGAATCCTATGGCCTACACATTGCCCCCACTACCGTATCCATACAATGCCCTGGAGCCGCATATTGATGCGCGCACCATGGAGATTCATCACACCAAGCATCATCAAGCCTACATCAACAATGTCAATAATGCCCTCAAAGGCAAAGCGGATTTGGAATCCAAAACCGTGGAAGCCTTGATGGCTAATTTAAACGCTGTGCCGGAAGATATCCGTAATGCCGTACGCAATAACGGCGGCGGCCATGCCAATCATACGCTGTTCTGGACGGTGATAGGCCCTAAATGCGGCGGTAATCCCGTTGGCAAGGCGGCGGAAGCCATCAATAAGGAATTCGGATCTTTTGACGCTTTTAAAGAAAAATTTGCCGCAGCGGCCATGACACGTTTCGGCAGTGGCTGGGCTTGGGTTTCCGTTACCAAAGACGGCAAACTGGAAGTCTCTTCTATGCCTAATCAGGATAGTCCTATGATGGAAGGTAAAACTCCCATCTTAGGGATTGATGTTTGGGAACATGCCTACTATCTGAATTATCAAAACCGCAGGGTGGATTACATTGCCGCTTTCTGGAACATTGTCAATTGGCAGGAAGTGGATAAACGCTACAGCGCTGTTAAGAAATAATTGACATTAAAAAATTTTAGAAATGATTTGACGCGCTTGGGTTTGTTAACTACTATATGTAGTACTTTCATCCTAAAAGCTACGTATATATAGTGTTTTTTAATTATTTTTTGTTTTAAGGAGGACTTGCCGATGTCTTCTTTTGCCGCTACCAATACCTTCGATATCAAAATTCAAAAACGCAACGGTCAAATTATTGAGTTTGTCCCTAACCGTATTATCCACGCGGTAGCCAATGCGTTTAAAGAACAGCTTGGCCTGCCGCGCGAGTCTGAACTTTCCCCTGAAGGTTTACAAGAAGCTCAAAAGGTGAGCGATTGTGTGGTGGCGGTTCTAAAAGAACGGGGCATACAAAAAACGCATTTGACGGTAGAAGAAATTCAAGATGAAGTCATCCGCCAGTTGTATGAAAACGGTCATAAGGAGGTGGCGGAACGTTATGCCAGCTATCGGCGTCATCATGCCACCCGCCGGCAATTATTTGAACTTTATTCGGTCATCAAACGCGACGGCAAAACTGTCTCTTTCAAGCAGGAAAAAATCACTTTGGCTGTTGCCAAGTCTCTGATCGCCCATAACAAAGGCGTTTACAATGAAATTTTGATTGAAAAAGCCCATGAGCTCTCTGATAAAGTGGCGGCTGAGATCCGCTTGCGTTGGCCGGAAGGTAAATCGGTTAATATCGAAGAAATTCAGGATATTGTCGAGAAAGTCATCATGGCCGCCGGGTATCATGAGGTGGCCAAACGCTATATTATTTACAGAGAAGATCGTGCCAAAACCCGTCGCCAGCAACGGGTGCAGGTTGAGACATCCGTCGAATGGGTTAAGAACTTGGTCATTAAAAATGACAAAGGCGAAGAGCGGCCCATTAATTTGGATGAGGTGCGTTTTAAACTGGAAACTTGCTGTAAATCATTGGCGGATGTTTCTAGCCAGACGCTTTTTAAAGAAGCGGTTAAAAATTATTACAATGGCATGACCGAGAGGCAAATGGCTTTGGCCAATATCATGGCCGCGCGCAGTTTTATCGAAAAAGAACCCAATTATTCCTATGTGGCCTCTCGTTTGTTATTGCTTTTAGAATACACGGAGGCTTTAGGTATGGACACTTCTTTTGAACGTATTCGCGCCGAATACCCGGAATATTTCATCAAATATATTCATCAGGCGATGCGGTTGGAGCTTTTGGATACGACATTAAAAACATTTGATTTAAAAGAACTTTCCAAAGCCATTGTTCCCGAGCGTGATTTTCTTTTCCGTTACATGGGTCTGCAGACCTTGTATGACCGTTATTTTATTCACTGGCAGGAAAGACGTATGGAACTGCCGCAAATTTTTTGGATGCGGGTCGCCATGGGCTTGGCCATCCGCGAGGGGGAGCAAAAGAATAAACGCGCCGTTGAATTCTATAATATACTTTCGACGCTTCGCTTCACGTCCTCAACCCCGACGCTGTTTAACGCCGGTACCCGCCATCCGCAATTATCTTCCTGTTTTTTAACGACTATTGAGGACGATCTTTGGCATATTTTTAAATGTATTCAAGACGATGCCATGCTTTCGAAATGGAGCGGCGGTTTAGGCAATGACTGGACCGGCGTGCGCGCCATGGGCAGCCGCATTAAAGGCACCAACGGCAAAAGCCAGGGGGTGATTCCTTTTTTGAAAGTGGCCAACGACACCGCTTTAGCCGTCAATCAAGGGGGCAAACGCAAAGGCGCCATGTGCGCCTATTTGGAAGTGTGGCATTTGGACATTGAGGATTTTATCGAACTGCGCAAAAATACCGGCGATGAACGCCGCCGTACGCACGATATGCATACGGCCAATTGGATTCCCGATCTTTTTATGAAAAGGGTCAAGGCCAACGCGGATTGGACTTTGTTTACGCCGGCAGATGTTAAAGATTTGCACCATATTTATGGGCAGGCTTTTGAGAAGCGTTATGAAGAATATGAACAAATGACCCGTGAAGGCAAGATGAAATATTTTAAAGTCGTCTCCGCGGTGCAGCTGTGGCGCAAAATGCTCTCCATGCTTTTTGAAACAGGTCATCCATGGATTACCTGGAAAGACCCTTCTAACATACGCTCGCCTCAGGATCATACCGGTGTCGTGCATAGCTCGAACTTATGCACGGAGATTTTGCTCAATACCTCCAAAGAAGAGACGGCGGTGTGCAATTTGGGTTCCCTCAATTTAAGCGTGCATACCTCCAAAGACGGTCTTGATTATAACAAGCTCAAAGACACGGTCACGACGGCGGTGCGTATGCTGGATAATGTCATTGACATTAATTATTATCCGACGGGGGAAGCGGCTACGGCCAATAGCCGTCATCGTCCCATAGGTTTGGGGATCATGGGTTTTCAGGATGCTTTGTATCATTTGGATATTAGCTATGCCTCGCAAGAAGCGGTGGAATTTGCGGACCGCAGTATGGAAGCTGTTTCGTATTACGCCCTGTTAGCTTCCGTGGAATTGGCCAAAGAGCGCGGCGTTTATGCGACGTATAAAGGCTCGAAATGGGACAGGGGTTTGTTGCCGATTGATACCATTGATTTGTTGGAGAAAGAACGCGGCGGGTATTTGCATATGGACCGCAGCCAGCATATGGATTGGGCGCCGGTGCGCCAGGCCATTAAACAATATGGCCTTCACAATAGCCTGGTGATGGCTATCGCCCCTACGGCCACCATCGGCAATATCAGCGGGGTTACTCAAAGTATTGAACCGATGTATAAAAATGTTTTTGTCAAAAGTAATCTCTCGGGAGAATTTACCGTGGTCAATGAGTATTTAGTGGAAGATTTGAAGAAATTAGGTCTTTGGGATCAGGAAATGATTGATGATCTTAAATACTTTGACGGCAGTGTTCAGGAAATCAAACGTATTCCGGTGAATTTAAAAGCTAAATACGCCGCGGCCTTTGAAATTGATTATGAATGGATTATTGAGGCCGCCAGTCGACGTCAGAAATGGATTGATATGGGTCAGAGTTTGAATCTGTATCAGGCCAAACCCAGCGGTAAGAAAATCAGCGACATGTATATGTTTGCCTGGGAAAGAGGTCTTAAGACCACTTATTATTTGCGTTCGATGGGGGCCACCCGCATTGAAAAGAGTACTTTGGATGTGACCAAATACGATAATGTCGTCGGTCAGCGTCAGCGCGATGAAAAAGGGCATGTGGTGGATACCGTGGCCCCGAAAGCTGGCGGCGAACCGGTACAAGATTGTGAGTCTTGCCAGTAGATTGAGGAGAATTGATGTCTGAACAAGCCGATCAACCAGAATGCGCGGGTGGTATTCGCATGACCAGAGAGAGGGTTTCCGCTGATAAGAAGAGGATTATCCTCAACGGCCGCACGGTGGACGTGAATCAGCTGGTTCCCATTAAATACAAATGGGCCTGGCATTTTTATCTGGATTCCTGCGCCAATACCTGGATGCCCACCGAAGTATCCATGCAAAAAGATATTGAACAGTGGAAAAATCCACATGCTTTTACCCCGGATGAGCGCCATGTGATCAAACGCAATTTAGGATTTTTTTCGACGGCGGAAACTTTAGTCGGCAATAACATCGTTCTTTCCATTTATAAACTGGTGGATAACCCCGAATGCCGTCAGTATTTACTGCGTCAGGCTTTTGAAGAAGCCATTCACGTGCATACGTTTCAGTATATCGTCGAGTCTTTGTCGCTGGATGAAACGGAAATTTTTAACATGTACCGTGAGAATAAAGAGATTTACGAAAAAGATGAATTTTCCATGAGCTGTACCGACGGTATTATCAACGAGAAGGTGGATTTATCCACCCCAGAAGGCTTGCAGAAGTTTGTGGATAACTTGATGGCATTTTATGTAGTCACCGAAGGGATTTTCTTTTACAGCGGTTTCGTGACGATACTCTCTTTCGGCCGTCAAAACCGTATGCCCGGAGTTTGCGAGCAGATTCAGTACATTTTGCGTGATGAAAGTATTCACATGAACTTCGGGATTCAGTTGATTAATACGATTATTGATGAGAATCCCTATTGCTGGACGCCGGATTTTCAGGCCTATTTGGTCAAACGCATCAAGCGCGCGGTAGAATTGGAATGCGCTTACGCTAAGGAATGTTTACCCCGCGGGGTGTTGGGTCTCAATGTAGTTTTGCTTCGTGAATACATTCAATATATTGCCGACCGCCGTTTGGAAAAACTGCGCCTGCCCCGTCAATATAATTCCACCAATCCATTTCCCTGGATGAGTGAGGTGATCGATTTAAAGAAGGAAAAAAACTTCTTTGAAACCCGCGTCACCGAATATCAAACAGGCGGCGCCTTAGAATGGTAAAAAATTTCTTAAAAGTATTGCATGAGGGTTAGAGACATGCCATACTTACCTTAGAAGAACTCCACGGGGGAGTTTTTTACACAGGAGGTGGGTATGAAACGCATGTTATCATTTTTTCTTACTTTAGCGGTGGTAGTGGCTTTTATCAGTCCGTCTTTGGCTGCTTCTGGAGCCATGGATAAAGCGAAAAATGGCGCCAAGGATGTGATCACATCGCCTTTAGCCGTTAAAGACAATGTGATGCAGGAAACCAAAAATGCCAAATTCCTTCCCTTTGCCTTGGTAGGCGGTTTGCTCAAAGGCGGTTTTTATATGGGAAAGCAGATAGTAAGTGGCGTTTTGGCAATAGTTACTTCTCCTTTGGAGATGAGCAAATAATCACCACTAGAGCAAGTTGTTGAAACGTCGTCCCGTCCCGCATTTGTGCGGGGCGGGGCGGCGTTTTTTTATAACAAATAAATAAGTATATTTTAATTTGACAAATTTAAAAACATCGGGCATACTTAAAATAAGAATAAATAGAACTTCAAGAATATACAGAATAGCCTGAAGGAGTTGGGAAAGATGGAATATACGGTATCTTGCTATCAGCAGCATAGGCCCCTGACGACCGGTCAAATTGCCCGGTTTTGCCACGTGACTCACCGGGCTGTACTCAAATGGGTGGTTTCAGGCAAATTAAAGGCCTACCGGACCCCCGGCCACCACAGCCGGATCAATACCAAAGATTTTATCGGTTTTCTTAAAACTTATCATATGCCGATCCCCGAAGGTTTCACCTCCAATAACGGACATAAGAAGAAGATTTTGATTGTAGATGATGACCGCGGTATTGTACACTCTTTGCAGCGCACCTTGATGCTAGAGAATAAATATGACATTGAAGTGGCTTTTGATGGCTTTAATGCAGGCAGAAGATTTTACGCATTCAGGCCGGATTTTGTCATTCTGGATATCCTTATGCCGGGGGTGGATGGTTATGAAGTTTGCGCACAGATCCGTCGCGATAAGGCTAATAAGCATGTCAAAATTTTAGCCATCTCCGGCGTCAGCGAAGAAAAGGAAATCAAAAAGATTATGGATTTAGGGGCCAATGATTATTTGGCCAAGCCATTCACGAATAAAATGCTCCAAGACAAAATGAAAAAATTCTTAGGCGAAGACGATGAACAGAGTTAAGCAGACTGTTCAGGATTTATCATTAAGTCTTCAATATCTGAAGATCTCAGCCCGTTTTTCTATACGTTTTTTTGCGGGTGTTTTTGGGGCTTCTCTTGTCATACTGATTGTACTCAGTGTTCTTGATTACAATACCGAGAAAATTATTAAGGAGCTCAAGCAACGTTACGAACAGGTAGAAAAATCGCGTGAACGATCGATTGAGGCGGTTTCCAGCAAACATGAAGCTCAGAATAGAGAGTACGCTTTTCACATGCGCCGGGTCAACTTTTTTTTAAAAAGCCAAATGGAAGAAACCCTGAATCTGGAGCAGAGTAAAGCGTATTTAGCCCGTTTAGGGTTTATTACGGTTTTGGTATTGTTTTTGTTTTCCTGGTTAATTATTTTGAGGTTATTACGCCAGGGACAAGAGGCTTTAGTGGAAAGTTATCGCCAGTTAAAAGAACGTACGACAGAGTTGAAGAAATTAACCGAAGTCCTGGATGATAGGGTTAAGGAGAGGACACAGCTTTTTGAATTCAGTCGTTCGCAGAACGAACAATTGCAGATAGCTAACCGTAAACTCAAAGCCCTTTATGAGATTCAAAAAGAATTCAGCTCCACTTTATCTCATGAGTTGCGCACACCGTTGGCTTCTATTAAAACCGCCATCGATATTGTTCTTAGCGGCACCGCGGGGATACCCACCCCAGAGCAGGAAAAATTTTTAAGTAAGGCCAAAGACAATATTGACCGGTTAAGCCGTTTGATTAATGAGCTTCTGGATTTGGCGCATATGGAATCGGGTAAAATGCCTCTCAATTTGCAGATGAAAGATATGAATGAAATTATTCAATCGGTGGTGGATATGCAGAAAAATGTGGTGAATCTTAAAGGGCTTTATTTAAAAGCCCAGCTTGATCCTACGATACCGCGCATGGCACTGGATGCGGACTTCCTCATTCAGGTGTTGAATAATTTAATTAATAACGCCATTAAATTTACCGAAACCGGTGGGATCACGGTTAAGAGTCATTGTCTTGCAGGGGCCAATCACATTAAGGTATGCGTTCAAGATACAGGTTGTGGTATTCAACCCGAAGATATTCCTAAATTATTTCAGCAATTTCGGCAATTAGGCGAACCAGCCCATCGCAAAGTCGGTGGTACAGGGTTAGGATTATCCATTTGTAAAGAAATGATCCGTTTGCACGGGGGTAAAATTGAAGTGGAATCCCAATGGGGCAAGGGCAGTTGTTTCTATTTTATGCTGCCCATTGAGGAAAGACGGCTGAGGTAATGCTGAGGTAAAATGGACACCCCTAAGAAAATTCTCATCGTTGATGATGAGACTGATCTGGTACAAATGATCGCCTTTCAGTTTTCCGCCAGAGGTTTTCAAACCCAAACAGCCAGCGACGGAGTTGAGGCTTTGGATCAATTACGAAATTTTACTCCGGATTTGATTATCCTGGATGTCAATATGCCACGCATGGGTGGTATTGAGTTTTATAATAAAATCTGCAACTCCAACAGTAAACCCCTGTATCCGGTTTTGGTTTTAACCGCTCGTGCGAATATTAAAGATCTTTTTCAACAGTTTGATATTGACGGTTTTATGATCAAACCTTTTGAAATTGATCAATTGATTTGTGAGGCCGAAGTTATTATTAAAAGACACCGCCCGCAGACTTAGGAAAGGCTAGACAAATGACGGCGGCCAATCTTATAGGTAACATTATTTTTAGCGCTATTGGTTTTGGGGCTTTTGTGTATGGCAAGAAAAATAAACAGTACAAAGCCATGACCATAGGCCTTATCCTGATGATTTATCCTTATTTTAATGGCCATACTTTTTGGATTTATGTCATTGGCGTTGCTTTAACCACCGCTTTATTCTTGTTTCGTGATTGAAAAAATTCTGCCTAAATTTCCTAATCACAGCTATAATAATTTTTTATTACTATGGTTGAATTCGGAAAAACTATTATTTTTGTCGGTTTGGCTTTAGTTTTGGCCGGTTTTCTGGTGCTGATGCTGGGTAAATTCAGCCACTTGGGCCGTCTGCCGGGGGATATTTTTGTCAAGAAAGGAAGCTTCTCTTTTTATTTTCCATTAACCACATGCTTTATTTTGAGTCTTATCTTTAGTTTGGTCATGTTTTTCTTATCCAAAAAATGAAAAAAGTCCTGTTTATTTTTTTAGTGGTGGTAGCCTGTGGCATAGCTGTTGCAGCCATTGCCCAAGTAACCCAAAAAGGAAATCTGTCATCGGAAATGATACGGGTGGCGATTGTTCGCGATGCAAGGGAAGCGTACTTGTCCATTGAAGGACAATACCGTCTGCGCGATGCCAACACCGGTAAAGTTGTCGGGCAGGGACTAAGACTGGTTCGCTCCAGGATTCGACTTTTAGAGAAGGGAATTTTAGCCGGCCTTGATGTGTATCCGGTGGCACGACTGATCATTGAACCTGTCAGGGATGCTTCCATTATTGTCAATAATCACCGTTTCCGGGGAACTGTTACGCTTGTACGCACGGGACCGCATCACATTACAGTGGTTAATGGCATCAATCTCGAAGATTATGTCAAAGGGGTTTTATTCCACGAGGTATCTAACCATTGGCCCATGGAAGCCTTAAAAGCCCAAGCGGTGGCAACCCGTACTTATGCTTTGTATTCTGTCAATCCAGCCAGTAAAGATTATGATGTCACCAATGATATTTATTCTCAAGTGTATGGCGGCAGAGAATCAGAACGTTACCGCACGGGGCTTGCGGTTGATCGCACGGCCGGAGAAATTTTAGTTTATCAAGGCAAGGTTTTGCCGACCTATTTTCATGCCACCTGTGGCGGAATGACCGAAGATGCTAAAGAGCTGTGGCCAAAGATTGATTTGAGCCCTTTGCGAGGAGTACCGTGCATGTTTTGTCAAGACTCACCGCATATGCATTGGAAGAAAAATTTTCGTCTGCGCGATATTCAGCTGGTTCTTAATAAGCATGGTTATAAAATGGGATTGATGAAGGATATCGGTATTGTTGAACGCGACCGCAGTGACCGTATAAAAACTTTAAAAATTACCAGCCGCGACGGCCAAGAATTAACCATCTCTGGTAAAGATTTCCGTGATATCGTCGGTCCCAACGCTCTTAAAAGCAATAATTATGAAATAAGCATGCAGGGCTATTATGTGGATTTTGTCGGCAAAGGCTGGGGGCATGGGGTGGGTTTATGCCAGTGGGGGGCTCGCGGTATGGCCCTGCAGCAATTTACCTACAAACAAATTTTAGCCTATTATTACCCCGGCTCTCAACTGATGGATTATCATGATCTGCTAAAATCTGCCTTACCTGTCAAAGAAGAAAATTCCGCCAAGCCAGTGACGCAGGTTAAATAATGCATGAGTTCTCATCCTTTAAGCCTTCAATCTTATTTTTATAAGCTTCCTGAATCACTCATTGCTCAATATCCCCTGCCCAAGCGCGATCAGGCACGTTTGATGGTTTTAGATCGTCGACGTCAAAGCATTGTTCACGATGTTTTTGCCCATATTAACCGTTATCTACCGTCTATGACCACCTTGGTCGTCAATAACAGCAAGGTGATTCCCGCGCGGCTTTTGGCAAGAAAAGTTGAAACGCATGGGACCGACCTGCCTGCCGGCAGGCAGGTAGAAATTTTTCTTCTAAGAGCTCTTGAGGATGGTTATTCTTTTGAAGCTTTACTGAAACCTTTAAAGAAAATTCGCTTGGGGCAGACGCTTGATTGCGGTAGCGGTTTGCAGGCGCAACTGGTGGATAAAGAACAAAGAATTGTACGGTTTAACCGTAAGAATGTACTCAAATTTTTGCAGAAAACCGGCCATATTCCTTTGCCGCCTTATATCAAAAGGCAAGATGAGGCCTCTGACCGACGGGATTATCAGACCGTTTATGCCAAGCAATCAGGTTCTGTAGCAGCTCCCACGGCGGGATTGCATTTTACTCGAGGATTGATGGGACGTTTAAAAAAAGAAGGCCATCGGTTTTTAGAATTGACCCTGCATATTAATTATGGCACATTTAAACCTGTCGAATGCGAGGATATACGTTTTCATTCCATGCATGAAGAAATTTATGCCATAGCCGCCAGCGTTTATGAGAGAATCCTTAAGACTAAAAAAAGTCGTCAGCCCATTTGCGCGGTGGGAACAACCAGCTGCCGTGTTTTAGAATCCATAGCCCAGGGTTCTCCTTTAAAGGGGGCAATAAATCTTTTTATTTATCCGGGATTTCCGTTTACAATGACCGACTGCTTGGTGACCAATTTTCATTTGCCTTATAGCAGTTTATTGATGCTTGTTTGTGCTTTTGGCGGATATGATTTGATGATGCGATCGTATCAGGAGGCCATTAAAGAAAAATACCGTTTTTACAGTTACGGCGATGCGATGTTGATTGTGTAGGGGAATATATGTTTTTTCAATTGCAAAAAAAAGATTCCAACACCAATGCTCGACGAGGGATGGTGCATACCACCCACGGGGATGTTCCTTCACCTTTTTTCATGCCCGTAGCCACCACCGCCACGGTCAAAACCCTCTCGAGTATTGATTTACATGAGATAAACTCGCCCATCGTGCTTTCGAATACTTACCATTTGTATTTGCGTCCGGGTTTGGAAACCATGGAAGCAGCCGGGGGATTGCACCAATTCATGAATTGGCCCAAACCCATTTTGACGGATAGCGGCGGTTATCAGGCTTTTAGTTTGACTAAATTCCGCAAAATTACGGATGAGGGGGTGAATTTCCGTTCCCATATCGACGGCAGTATGCATTTTTTTACTCCCCAAAAAGTGATGGATATCCAACGGCTTTTGGGCTCCGATATGGTCATGTCTTTAGATGAATGTTCAGTGTATCCCTGCGAGCGCAAAAAAGCCATCCGCGGACTTCAACGCACCACCACCTGGGCTAGAAGATGCAAAGAACATTTTTATAAGACTGGCATGCATGAGCGGGGCCAACGGTTATTTGCCATTGTTCAGGGATCGACCTATGAAGATTTACGCCGTCAAAGCGTGCAAGAGCTTTTGGATACAGGTTTTGATGCCTACGCTATCGGGGGAGTCAGCGTCGGGGAAAGTGTTCATGAAATGTTCGAAGCCTTAAGCTGGGTGGTTGGGTTTTTACCGGAAGATAAGCCGCGTTATTTGATGGGTATTGGCCTGCCGGATCAAATCGTGCGGGCTGTAGGGATGGGTATGGATATGTTTGATACCTGCGTGCCAACCCGTTATGGCCGTCATGGCAGTGCTTTTACCACAAAAGGTAAATTAGTAATTCGTAATAATGAATTTACCCAGGATTTTCGTCCTATCGATGAGCAGTGTGATTGCATGGTATGCAAAAATTATACCCGTGCTTATATCCGTCATTTGCTCAATCTCAATGAAATCACCGGCGTGAGGCTTATGAGCTACCATAATGTTTATTTCTATGTTAGGCTAATGGAAAGAATTCGTGCTGCCATTGAGGCTGATCAATACGAAGATTTTCAAAAACAATTTTTAACCGATTACGGCTCAGAACTCTTATCCACTGTTTAATATGCTTCGTTTCGATATCATTACTTTATTTCCTAAAGTTTTCAACGGTATTTTCAACGAGTCCATGATCAAAAGGGCCAAGGAGAAGAAAAAAGTCCTTATTAAAATCCATGATTTGCGCGATTATTCTTCGGATAAGAAACGGCACAGCGTGGATGACAGGCCTTTTGGCGGAGGTCCGGGCATGGTATTAAGCCCGCAGCCTTTGTTTGATGCGGTCAAAAAAATTAAAGGCCGCAAAAAAGCCAAGGTCATTTACGTCACCCCTTCGGGAGTGCCGTTTTCACAATCTCATGCAAAACGCTTGACGAAGCATAAAAATTTGATTATTATCTGTGGCCATTACGAAGGTATCGACGAGAGGGTACGCGAACATATCGTTGATGAGGAGTTTTCCATTGGCGATTATGTTTTAACCGGCGGCGAAATTCCCGCCATGGTCATGGTCGATGCCATTACTCGTTTAATCCCGGGTGTTTTAGGTAAAGACGAGTCGCTGGTGAATGAGAGTTTTGAAGCGGATTTATTAGAAGGTCCCCAGTACACCCGGCCGGCTGATTTTCATGGCCTGAAAGTACCACCAGTGTTATTATCGGGACATCATCAACAGATAGCACAATGGCGTCGGGCCCAGGCAGTTCAACATACTCAAAAAATCAGGCCTGATTTAGCAGGGAAGTGGAGGCAGCATCGTGGTCAGTAATCTGGAAAAAATTAAAATTATCGATGAGAAACAGATCCGCAAGGATCTGCCTCATTTTGACGTCGGTGATACCATTAAAATGAGAATTAAAGTGAAGGAAGCTGAAAAGGTGCGTATCCACCCGTTTGAAGGCACGGTGATTAAAAAAACTGGCCATGGTTTAGGAAAGGCTTTTACCGTGCGCAAAGTTTCCTTCGGCGAAGGAGTGGAAAGAACTTTCCCGGTTCATTCGCCGGTGATTGAAAAAATTGAAGTGGTTGCCAAAGGGGTTGTCAAACGCGCCAAATTGTATTATTTGCGTGAACGTTTGGGCAAAAGTGCCCGCGTTAAGGTGGATCAAACACATTCGACTACGCTCAGTGTTTGATCCTGAGTGTAATCGAAGGATCAAACCCAGGCTGCTTAAATTTAGTGCCGGCCATTTATGGTTGAGCATCTCTTAAATTATGAAACGGAAGCCCAAAATCAAGGCTTCCGTTTTGTTTTAGGAGTAGATGAGGCCGGCCGCGGTCCTTTGGCCGGGCCGGTGGTAGCCGCGGCTGTATGTTTAAAAAGTTTTGATTTTACCTGCCGTATCGATGATTCCAAAAAAATGACGCCTGCTGCCCGCCAAAAAGCTTTTGATCAGATTTCTCAAAAGGCTTATGTGGGTCTGGGACTGATTTCTGAGACAGCCATTGATCAGGTTAATATTTTAAATGCTACTTTTTTAGCCATGGAAGCCGCTGTACGGCAGCTGGTGGACCAAATCCGCAAGGAGATCAGGTCAGAGGTTTTGACGGATCAGGTTAAGATTTTGGTTGACGGCAACAGGTTTAAAACCGATTTGCCTTATGCCTATCGAGGTATTATTGGTGGAGATACCAGTAGTTTATCCATTGCCTGCGCTTCGATTATAGCCAAAACGTATCGCGATCGTATGATGGAGCATTATGACCGCATTTTTCCCCAATACGGGTTTAAAGCCCATAAAGGTTATCCCACTGCTTTGCATAAATTGGCCATTCTGCGATACGGTCCCTCGATTATTCATCGTAAAACATTTCAAGGGGTTCTACCAGAAAGTTGATGAAATATCAATTGACAAGTTTCATGTCGTATTATATGATATTTCTAAAATTGATTATAAATCAATAATTCCGGTTCCCCCATCGGAAAAACAGCAGTAAAAAATTTCCCCCAAATAGTAATTTTTTTATGTCCAACAACCTGCGCTCCTACAAACAGGGATTCTCTTTAATTGAGCTTTCCATTGCTATGGCCATTATTGCCATACTGGCTTCTTCTATTGTTCCCATAGCCATTCGTTCCCTACAAATTAGAGCAGGGGAAAAGACCGCTTTAGAAATGGCCATGATTCAAGAAGCTAGCCGTAATTATTACATTGATCATAAAGCTTGGCCCGCAGATATTCCTACTCTTCAAGCCCAAGGTTATTTGAATCCAAATTGGACGGCATTGAACCCTTGGCATAATGCTTATCAAATCTCCAGCACCAATTTGGCTTTAACCGTAAGTACCGATGTGCCGGCTCAATGGGCTAATTTGGTCGCCAGTCATTTACCGGCAGCGATAGTTAATAATGCCAATGTATCCAGTACACTTTCCTCACCAGGGGGATCTGGCTTGCAGCCAGGAGTGATTGTGGCATGGTCTGGATCCATTGCTAATATTCCAGCAGGCTGGGCTTTGTGCGACGGTACCAACGGCACGCCGGATTTGAGGGATAAATTTATTGTCGGTGTAAGGCAAGATGACGCGGGAATTTCCAAAAGTAATATTATGGGGACTTTATTGCAAACTGGTGGATCGACAACGCACAATCATGGCGGACAAACAGGCAGTCATACCTTAACCATAGCGGAGATACCACCGCATGATCATGCTGAAAATTACTGGGTATCCATGGATTTATCCAACAGTATAGGACTCTATGGCAATAGTCCTGGCGGACATGCTGGTATGTTTAACCCTAGACCAAGAACTGAAATGACCGGTGGCGGCCAAGGTCATACTCATACAATTTCGAGTGACTACAATGTACCACCGTTTTACGCGCTGGCGTTTATTATGAAATTATGAGCATTCTTCTCTTATTATTTTTTATTCTCAGCAACAACGTATGGGCGCAGGAAAAAACTACCCACGTCACTAAGAGTATTTTGGAATTGTCAGCTATGGCGGACTTTAAGTGCGTTCAAGCTAAACCTGTGGGCGCATGTCCTAAACCGAATCGAGAGCCGCCCATTGGTGTTAAAATGCGTTTCTGGCAGCCGGAGCTTTTTATGGAAACGGTTAAGATGCCGGGGGATTATGTCATTGCTGAATATGGAGCGACTCTGGGGTCTTTAGCTAAGACGACGATTAAAACCGAACTTGAGCTAGTCACCCACATTAGACCTTTAACAGTGACCAGCGGCAGTTCTTTTAATAGTTTAAGTAACAGTAATTTGCAATTCAATGAAGTGCACCTGTACGACTTTCCCTCGGATGATATTTTTGATGCGCTTTGTTCAGATACTCCTAATACAACTTTGGGTATTCGCTATTTTTCAGAAGTGGATAGTATTACCTGGCGACGAGGAGATATTGAAAAAGAGCTTCCACAAAGCCTGGTTGCCGAAAATATAGGCGCACAATGTAATTATTTGGTGCTAGGAGCTACGGCGGGCCAGTGTATGAAAAGCTGGGGGCCGCTTTATCCTCGTCAGGGCTTTGTCATTACTCCCAGCGGACTGGTGAGCTCTATTGTTGATGCTTTGCGGGCCGTGAGTATTGCCTCAAATCCTTTCCCCCATTTAGTAGAGGCTCCACTGAGCTTTCAGCCCAATATCCCTATTGATAAAGTGCAAATGGTTTATCCTGTTAAAACATCCTGCTTTCCTATAGGTCAAAACCCATCCCAGTGGGAGGCTGATAAACAATCCAAGGACGGTCATTATGTATGGATTTTCTGGCATCGACGGGAGTGCTGTATTTAGAAGGCGGGTCTTAACCACCTTGTTTCTTTTGATGACAGCCAATCTCTACGCGGCCAATCCTTATCATCTAGGCCAGGTGGATTATTTTCATGATAGACCCATCACTAAAGATACGGAAGATCAAAATCAGTCTTTTGACTGGCGCGAACCAACAGTTGCTTCCGATGGTCATATAGCGTCTTACACTCCACCGGGGCCGATGCTGACGTTATTGGAAAACCCCACGCCCGAGAATGCCAAAGTCTATCTTGCCTGGCAGAAACAAAAGGTACAGAAAATCTTCAAGGCCCAAGAACTGATCGATCAAGTGCTCAAAGAAGGAAAGCCGCTGTGATTTACTTATTATTTTTATTGCTGATTATTTCTCAAATTTCTTGTGCTGATATTTTTTCTAAAACGACAGATCAAACCTCGTTAGATGAAATGCTGGCCAAAGATTCCAGGAATTTTTATTATCGCGGCAGTTTTGACTACAATGCTTACGCTCAGCCTGAACCATCCTATGATTTGGAAAAACAGAGAATATCTTTAGGATGCAACCGTTATGATTTCCATGAAAGTCTCAAGAATCTTTTCACCCGGCCCGAATTCAACAGCATAGAACTCCAAACTTTGATGACACAGCTTTCAACTTCCAAGCTTCTGGTTTGGGAATACAGTTCTCCAACGCTGGCTGACCTTTATAAGCATTTGGACACCGTAGGCCATTTGCGTTTGGCCATCCGTTATCATCAGTGTGAGGATTTGGAAAAAGCCGTGGATGACCCCATCGTTAAATTAAGAAAACAGGCTGTGATGGATTGTATGAAGCACCAGAAAGGCGCCAATGATACAGATGATATAGACATTGCTTTCAAAGCCTGTTTTGATCATCTTCATGATGCTTTTAATTTTGAAAAGCCCTATGAGAATCTGGAGGACCCCGCAGATGGAAGATTTCAACTTACGGGAACAATTAATGTTACAGAAAAGACGTTAAAACGAATTGACCAAAACGGAGAAAACCTAGAGATGGTTGAGAAAATTATTCCCAATGTCTATGTTTCAGTTAATTCTGTGCGTATCAAAGGGCCCGACATACAAAGTCGTCAATTAATAGCCCAATACCGTACCAATTTTCTTTCAAATCTTATAGAGATGATCAAAGAATACAGGCAAAATAGAACCGTCAACCCTCAGACTTTATCATCCTTATCGGTTTTTGGCGTACCTATGACCGAAGGCCAGGTGAAAAATATTGCCATGTTGGATCATACGACTGGTTATTTAGCTATGCATAAGATCGCTTCAGAACTAGCTTATCTTAAGACCATCGATCAATATACAAAAGCCTCTGAAATGTTAAATCGAGTGATGGCGCATCCAGCCATTGAGCCCGGATATAAGACATTATTAAAAAACAGCCATGATTTTGTTCAAGAGGAAATCGTTGCTCTCAGACAGGAGAAAGAACGTCTAAGCCAATATGCCAACACCATGCACGTTATTTTAGATGAAGCGGACAGGCAACGGCTTAAAACTCTGGCGTTGATCAAGGAAGAATCTATCGGCGAAGAACAAAAAGGTTTGTTGAAGATTAATCCATGAGCACTCAATTATTAGGAAATTATGGGGAAGAGCACGCTTGCAGGTACCTGCAAGATAAAGGCTACAAGATCTTAGAGAAGAATTTCCGCAACAGGATGGGGGAAATTGATTTAATTGCTCAAGACAAACACACTGTATGCTTTATTGAAGTCAAAACCCGAAAATCCCTTCATTGCGGCCAGCCTTATGAATCGGTACATCCTCACAAACAGCGTAAAATCGTGCAGGTGGCTTTAACTTATTTGAAATACCGTTACCGTACGGTTGAGGTCCTATCTCGATTCGATGTCATTTCTATTTATTATCCTGCCGATGGCATCCCGGAGTTAGAACACATCGTCAATGCTTTTGATTTAACCTATTTAAGTCATTGACAAACCAGAAATTATCTATTAAACTCCCTTTAAATTTGTTGACGGTTCGTTGTTGTGACCCGTCATCCCGAGGTAACGAGGGATTTCATTAAAACAGTTTTACCAAGGAGGGTTGGATGGAGAAATTATCTTTTTACGACGTGAAAACCAAGGCAAAATTTGAATCTGATGATTATTCCGTCAAAGAAAAAAGCGGACGTTTTTTCGCCGTTACCAAATCCCTCAAAGGCTCGCATGAGTGCTGGCGCGTGTTAAGCAAAGATCAAGCCGCCAAGCTCAAAAAGAAATAAGCGGGAGTGGTTTCTATCCGAAGCAAAGCATTAACTTCCAAACAATTAGCTAGTAAAATTGCTCAATTGGCCGATCATAAGAAGGCGCAGGACATTGTCATCCTCGATATGCGGGGGTTAGTCAACTTTTGTGATTATTTTGTCTTGGCCACCGGCACTTCTGACCGCCAGGTCAAAGCCATTGCCGAAGGTATTTATGAAGGTTTATTGGCTCTTAGCGTGCATGTGCATCGGGGACACAATTTAAAAGGTTTAGAAACAGCCGCCTCGGTGGATGGTTTTGGCGTGTGGGTTTTGTTGGACATGGGGGACGTGGTCACGCACGTTTTTGAGCCCAATGCGCGGGAATTCTACGGTTTAGAGCATCTTTGGCAGGACGCGCCCGCCGTTGTCTATAAAGCGCGCGTGAAAAAGAATGTGTGAATGTTTTTCGATATTCGTCGACAACTACAGGAATTGGTTCAAAAGTCCCTACCTACCGGGCAGGCGGGTCTATCTTCCCTTGAGACCGTAGCGCCTATTTTGATTGATATTCCCGCCGACAAAGCCCATGGGGAGCTAAGCTGCAACATTGCCTTGCAATTAAGCCGCACGCTTAAAAAAAATCCCATGGCCATTGCTGCTGATATTCTCAAAAACCTTCAACAAGAGCTCACCCAACATCCTTTAAAAAATTTTTTTGCCAACATCGAAGTTAAACAGCCGGGATTTATCAATTTTTATCTTTCCCCCCAAGGGTTTTACGCCATTTTGGAAACGGTTTTAAATAAGAAAGATGATTATGGCAAGTCTAGTCATGGGGCGCGGACTCCATTTTGTTTGGAATTTGTCTCTGCTAATCCTACTGGACCCTTGACCGTGGCCCATGGCCGTCAGGCCGCCGTGGGCGATAGCCTGGTTAATGTCCTTAAAACCGTCGGCTACAAAGCCCAAAAAGAGTATTACGTCAACGACGAAGGCAATCAAATCAATATTTTAGGCCGCAGTATTTATTTTCGCGCCAAAGAAATTTTAGGCGATAAGGCTGAATTTCCCGAGGATGGCTATCAGGGTGATTATATCCGTACCATCGCAGAGGAGTTTATTAAAAAACATGCCATAAAGGCCTCAGGGGCTTTGGAGAAGATCAACCCTCAACAATGGCGTCAATTTGGGGCGGATTATTTGATGGGGTTAATCAAAAAAGATTTGGAAGATTTTAACGTTCATTTTGATATTTGGTCTTATCAAAGCAAAATTGCCACCACCAAAGCTATGGAAAGGGTGTTGGCCGATTTTAACGCAAAAGGCTATATTTATGAGCATGAAGGCGCCTGGTGGTTTAAATCCACGCAGTGGGGCGATGACAAAGACCGGGTGGTTAAAAAAAGTAATGGCGAATACACCTATTTGACTCCGGATATCGTCTATCATCAAGATAAATTCGCCCGGGGTTTCAAACATATCGTCGATATTTTAGGTCCTGACCATCACGGCTATATCCCGCGTATTAAAGCCGCGGCCGCGGCTCTGGGCAAAAGCGTGGATGATCTAGATGTGGTCATCGTACAGCTGGCTACCATTTACCGAAGCGGCAAGCCGGTGTCTATGTCCACCCGTCGGGGAGAATTTATTACCTTACGCGAGGTGATGGATGAAGTCGGTACAGACGCGGCCCGTTTCTTTTTTCTCATGCGTCAGACCGATGCTCATTTGGATTTTGATTTGGAGTTGGCTAAAAAGACTAGCGCTGAGAATCCGGTGTATTACATTCAGTATGCCCACGCGCGCATTCACAGCATTATCCGCAAAGCTACCGATGAATCACATTTGACGCCCAGGCTTAAAAGTTTTAGCCTGCTCAAAGAAGTCGAAGAAATGGATTTGATGCGCAAAATGGCGCTTTATCCGCAGGTGCTTTTAATCTGCGCCAAACAATTGGATCCTTTTGCTTTGGGGCGTTATCTGCAGGAGTTAGCTGGATGTTTTCATAAGTTTTATGATGCCCATCGCGTTTTGGATGAGAACAAAGAGCTTTCCCGTGAGCGTTTGGCTTTAATCGAAGCCGCCCGCATCGTCTTGGGCAATGGCTTAAGACTGTTAGGTGTAACCGCTCCCGAGAAGATGTGAAATCATGAACAAACGTTGGATTATCAAAGCCTCTGACCCCCGGCTTCAAAAAGAACTCAGCGACGCTTTAGGCATTCATCCGATCCTCGCCCAGCTTCTGATTAATCGCCAGATCACCACCATTGAGGGGGCCCGCCGTTTTTTAACCGCCGATTTATCCATGCTGCATAATCCGTTTCTTTTGACCGATATGGATAAAGCGGTTGAGCGTATTCAAAGAGCTCAAAGTAATAACGAAAAAATTCTTATCTATGGCGATTACGATGTGGATGGGGTCACTTCCAGCGCTTTGCTTCGACGTTTGCTTAAACGTCTGGGTATCACGGCGGTCAATTATATTCCGCATCGCATGGAAGAGGGTTATGGCCTTAATTGTGGTATTGTAGAATTCGCTAAGAGCTTGAACGTTCATTTGATTATCACTGTGGATTGCGGCATCAATGCCTTTGGCCCTATTGAGGCCATTCATCGCGCGGGTATGGATGTGATTATTATTGACCATCACGAACCCGACGCAGAGAAAATTCCTCAAGCCCTGGCGGTCATTGACCCCAAACGTTCAGATTGTCTGTATCCGTTTAAAAATTTATCCGCGGTGGGGCTGGTGGCGAAATTAGCCCAGGCTTTGTTGGGTTTTGTCCCGGAAGAGGATTTGGATTTGGTGGCTATTGGTACGGTGGCTGATGTGGTGGCACTTCGTTGTGAGAATCGTATTTTTGTCAAAAAGGGATTGCCTTTGATCGAGCGAAGTCAGAAACACGGCTTGCAGGCGCTGTTGGAGGTAGCTAAAATCGCTGGCAAAAAAATGAAACCCTATTATATCGGTTTTATTTTGGGCCCCCGGCTTAATGCGGCCGGCCGCATGGATTCAGCAACGGTCGCGTTGGATCTTTTATTATCCGAAGATCCCATGCAAGCGGCGGTTTTGGCTAAAAGCCTGGAAGAGCATAATCAAAGCCGTCAGAAAATGCAAAACGCGGTTGTTGAGGAAGCGCTAAGCATTATTGAAAACCAGGAAGGTTTAAAGGATCAGCAGATTATTGTGGTGCACAAAGAAGGATGGCATAAAGGGGTTTTAGGGATTGTGGCTTCACGTATTGTGGAAAAATATTATCGACCCACCATTGTGATTTCCATCGAGGATGGGATGGGCACAGGCTCGGCGCGTTCCATTGAAGGCTTTCATTTGCATGAAGCGCTCACCAGCTGCGCCGGGTCGCTGGAGAATTACGGCGGGCATCAAAGGGCCGCGGGTCTACGTTTGCGTCAGGAGAATATCGACCAATTTCGTCAGGCCATCAATGACTTTGCCCGCGAAGTGTTTAAGGATCAGGAATTGGTACCGACGCTGAATATTGATTGCGAAATTCCGCTTTCAAGCGTTGATTTGCCGATGGTGGAACTCATTGAATCCATGGAGCCGCATGGCGAAGGTAACCCGGTGCCGATTTTTTGCTCCCGGCGTTTGACGGTCAAAAGTTCCCCGGTGGTGTTAGGCCGTGATACGCTGAAATTCTGGATCAGCGATGGCGGCAAAACTTATTCCGCTGTTGGTTTTGGCATGGGGACGATGAAAGACAAAGTTAAAATGGGAAGCCAGCTGGATTTAGCCTACAGTTTGGGTATTGATGATTGGAACAAAGCGCCTCTGGTGCAGTTGATCATAAAAGATATCAGAACGGTTAATGGTTAATAGTACATTTAACTTTTCACCATTGACTGATTATGCCGCGCGAATAATTTTATTGGCTTGAATGCAGCTGGTGCACACCAGAGCTCTTTGGACGGTTCCGTGCAGAATAATTTTAATGCGCTGCAAATTCGGCTTCATCACACGGAGGGTTTTACCGACGATTTTGGAACCGGCACCGCCTTTTTTCTTTGCCATACCGCGTCTTTTATATTTCCTGCCTGGTGCTGCAGATTTGGCGCAAATGATACAATCTCTCATGAAAATGACCTCAAATAGGATGGTGCAATGAAGATTGCTAACGACTGATTGGTCAAATATACTGGAAATTATATGCTTGTCAAGGGATTTTAGGAAAGGAAACCATGGATTTAGCACAATTGCCCGCTTATCAACAACGTACCTTTGTGCCTGAGGCAGCGGACTTAACAGATGTCAAGATCGTCAAGGACCTCTATCAAAAATTACTGGATCGGCCCATCTATTCCTCTCAAGAGTTGCAAGAGTGGCTTTTGGAGCGCTCGGAATTGGATGCTGCCTTAAATCAAACCGCCTCCATTTTGTATATCCACATGACCTGCCATACGGATGACCCTCAAAGCGCAGGGCCCTATACCCAATTTATTCAAACCGTGCCGCCGGCGGTTAAACCTCTTAATGATGAGCTTAATCGTAAATATCTTAAAATCCTTAAATCTTATCCTTTGGATGCCAGCCGCTATCAGGTGTATAACCGTGCCACGGCCACAGATGTAGACTTGTTCATTGAGGCTAATGTGCCTTTGCAAACCAAGGTGGATTTATTGTCGCAGGAATATCAAACCGTTTGCGGGGCCATGACGGTTGATTTCGACGGCAAAGAGCAGACCATGCCGCAAATAGCTAAATATCTGCTGGAGCCTGCCCGCCAAAAACGTGAAGATGCCTGGCGCGCCATGACCAAGCGGCGCATGGCCGATAAAGACAGACTCGAGCATATTTTTGATGAGATGTTTAAAGACCGCTGTCAGATCGCGGCCAATGCGAGAATGAACAATTTTATTGAGTATCAATTCCGCGCCTATCATCGTTTTGACTATACTCCATCGGACTGCAAAAAATATCATGAAACAGTTGAGAAACTGGTGGTGCCGCTCTACAGTGAAATTTTAAAGAAACGCCGGCAAGAGATGAAATTAAAGAGCCTAAGGCCGTGGGACATGGCGGTGGACCCGCAGGGCCGCAAACCTTTGAAACCTTTTGAGAAAGTTTCTGATCTAACGGTCAAGACACAGAAGATTTTTAATGATCTCGATAATGAACTTGGTAGCCAGTTTCAGCAGATGAAGAATTTGGGGCTTTTGGATTTGGAAAGTCACAAAGGCAAAGCTCCTGGGGGCTATCAAAATACTCTCAGTGAGGCGCGCAGACCTTTTATTTTTATGAACGCCGTCGGGGTGGATGATGATGTGCGCACATTGCTGCACGAGGGGGGTCACGCGTTTCACGCGCTGGCTTGTGCCCAGGATCCCTTGCTGGATTATCGCCATGCGCCGATGGAATTTTGTGAATTGGCCTCCATGGCCATGGAGCTTTTAGGCGGCCAGTACATGGACGAGTTTTATACGCTCGAGGATACCAAACGCTCTAACCGTGAGCATTTGGAGAGCATGGTGCATATTTTAGTGTGGGCGGCTAACATCGACGCGTTTCAGCACTGGCTGTATGAGCATCCGAATCATTCGCCGCATGAGCGCCGTCAGGCGTGGGTTAGTTTTTACCAGCAATTCGGCGGCAAATTTCTGGATTGGCAGGACCTTAAAGAAGAGCAGGCGTATCTATGGCATCGCCAGTTGCATATTTTTGAAGTACCCCTTTACTATATCGAATACGGTATTGCCCAACTGGGAGCTTTGCAATTGTGGCTCAAGGCCAAGAAAGATCCTAAGAAAGCTTTGGCGGATTATCGTCATAGCCTTTCCCTGGGCGGTTCCCGGCCCCTGCCTGAGCTCTACGAGGCTGCTGGCATTAAATTTGATTTTTCGCAAGAGCTCATCAAACCTTTGGTTGACGAAGTTTATAAAGAGTGGTCAAAATTATGGTGAGTGAGTGTAACGAGTCGAACTTGACCTTCCCCCAACAATGTTAAGAAAAACACATATTACTTTCAAAATCCTCCTGTTTTTGATCTCTATAGATTTACTGGAAACCTTTGTTCAATTTTGTTTTAAAAAAACCGCTTTGGCTAACAGTAGCTTTGAAGTTAAAACTTTGGAAGGTATTACTCATTTCATCACGGGAGTCGCTATCTCTCCTTTTTTATGGCTGGCTTTAGCGTCTGTGTTATTGATATTTATTATCTGGTCAACCATACTCTCCAAAATTGATTTAAGCGTCGCTGTTGCTGTTAACAGTTTTAGTTTTATAACCATTCCGTTGGTATCCGTGGTTTTTTTGCATGAAAGAATTTCTCTTTTAAGGTGGCTGGGGATATTCATCATTTTAATAGGGGTGGTTCTAGTATCGCTTAGCAGCAAGCCCAAGGAATATCAGCCATGAAATCACAGCTGGTCCTTATAATATTTTGGATATTCGCATCCGACGTTTGTGATACTATTTGCCAATTATTGTTAAAATTTTGTATTAATTCTCTGGGATGGCACATCGATAGTATTAAAAAAGCCTTACAACTGACTTTTGAGTTAGCTAAAATTCCAGTGGCCTGGCTGGGGCTTATGTTCAGTATTTTTTCTTTGTTTATTTGGTTATTTGTTCTGACCCGATCAGATTTAAACTTTGCTTTCTCTGCTGATAGCATGCGTTATATTTTAATCGCCGTAGCTTCAACGGCCGTATTAAAAGAGAAAATCGGTTTTATGCGCTGGGCAGGAATAGGGACGGTGGTGTGTGGAATAACACTGGTGGCCTTGGGGTAGGCCTGAGGGCTCAATGATGGGATCTCGTTTAAAAGTTAAAATTGTCAAAAAAATTGAGGATGTTTCTGCGCAAGAGTGGAAGAGCGTCTTTCCCGATGTATTGGAGAATTATTATTTTTTTAAAACTCTCAATGAGTCTAACTTCCGGCAGTTTATATTCTTTTATATTTTAGTTTATGACCAGGATATTCTCATCGGGGCCACCAGCTGTTTTATAATGGATTTTCCTTTGGACATTGCCGTCAGCGGGATCTTAAAGAAATTGACGGGTTTTATTAAAAGTTTTGTGCCGCGGCTTTTGAGCCCCAGGATTCTTATTTGCGGCCTGCCGATGGGGCAGGGAAGGATAGGAATAAAGGCCCAGTCGTGTAAAGTCATGCAAGCCATCACGCAAGCCATGGACGAAATCGCTCATCAGCAGAAAGTCGGCATTATCGCATTTAAAGATTTTATTTCCGATTACAAAGAAGCGTTTGATCCTTTGCTTGAGCAAGGTTTTTTCAGAATAGATTCCCTGCCATCTACGTATATGGACATTACTTTTGCCAGTTTTGATGAGTATTTAAAATCATTAAGCAGTGTATCTAGAAGCGGTTTGAAAAGAAAATTTAAGGAAATAGACGGTAAAATCAATATTGATTTGGAAGTCACCAGTCAATTAAAGAACAATGACTTGCAGGAGGTTTATGCCCTTTATTTGCAGACCTATGCGCGCAGTGAAATTAGCTTGGAAAAACTCACTCCTGATTTTTTTCAAAAAATATCGGAAAATATGCCCCATGAGGTTAAATTTTTCCTTTGGCGGATTAATCATAAGATAGTGGCATTTGCTTTATGCATGGTGTCCAGAGATTATTTTATTGATTATTATCTGGGGTTTGATTATGGGGTGGCTTATCAGTACCATCTTTATTATGTCAGATTCAGGGATCTGATGAAATGGTGTATTGAGAATAATATGAAGAAATATGAAATGGGCCCCACGGCCTATGAGCCTAAAAGAAGGCTAAATTTTAGTTTTATTCCATTACATATTTATGCCAGACATCGGAATAAATTTTTTAACCCCATTTTTAGAATTTTCTGCCATATAGTAAAGCCGTCTAATTTTGATCCGGTATTTGTCAAAGTTCGTCCTAAAGTTTGTAGTTTATAGCTAAAGAGACATGCGTAAACTAACCCACGAAGAAATCGTCCATCGTCAAACGGCCAAAGTAAACCAGGTGCGATTGCCGTTTTGCGTGGTGCTCAACAATATCCGCAGTTTGCATAATGTGGGCTCCATTTTCCGCACGGCCGATGGTGTTGGTGTTGAGAAGATTTGGCTGTGCGGCATCACCGGCTATCCGCCGCAGGGCGGCATTGCCAAAACCGCTTTAGGCGCCGAAGATCATGTACCTTGGGGCTACCGTCAGGACGGCTTAGGTCTTTTGAAGGAGCTTAAGGCTAAAGACTATCAAATCGTGCTTCTGGAGCAAATGCAAGGGGCTGTGAGTTACGATGAATTTATCCTCAAGCCGCCGGTATGTTTGGTGATCGGCAATGAGATTTCCGGTGTTTCTGATGCCTGGCTTGAGCTTTGTGATGCGGCTGTTGACATCGACATGGCCGGCATCAAAAATTCCCTCAATGTGTCCGTAGCTTTCGGTGTGATGGCCTATCAAATCCGCTCCTGCCTTAAACCTCTTGCGCAAAAACCATTGCGACGTTAGAATAATTTCCATGAATATCGATGCCAAGAAACTTTTACGCAATAAGAAAGTCATCGCGGAAATCAACCGGCATAAATGGCTGGAAAGCGAAATTGCCGGCTACGATATCGGTTTTGAAGCCGCGGCTGAGAGTTGGCTTAAAAACCACGCTGTCGCCTGGGTGGCTTACCATATGAAAAACTCCTCCACAACATCCGCCGCAAGCGCCTCTAAAAAGAAAAAACGGTCTTAAAAACCATGAAGATATTGTTCTATCGGGGAATTTTAACAGCGCTGTTAGTGAGTGCGTTTGCATGGAGTGTTTGGGCCCAGGATAAAATGAATTTGCCATCGCCGTCAGGTTATGTCAATGACTTTGCCGGTATGATGGAGCCCGTGGATCAGCAGGCCATTAATGCTTTGTTGACGGCGTTAGAATCAAAAACCACCACCCAGGTGGCCGTGGTCATCGTCGTAACCACCCAACCTGACACAATCGAACAATACGCGGTCAAGCTCTTTCAAAAATGGGGCATCGGACAAAAAGGTAAAGATAACGGCGTTTTGTTTTTAATCGCGGTGCGTGACCACACTTTACGAATTGAAGTCGGCTATGGTTTAGAGGGTGTTTTAACGGATGCGATTAGTTCTCAGGTTATTAGTCAGATTGTCGTACCTGAATTTAAGCACGAGCGGATGTCCTATGGTATTTTGCAGGGTACCAGAGCCATTGTCAGTTTGATTGCCAAAGAGTATGGGGTGACTGTCACGGGTCAGGAAGCGGCGATTTACAACAGTCTTCATAGCGACACCTCAGGACTTTGGATTATTGTTTTTGTGTTTATCCTTATTTTTATGTTTTATGCTTTTTCGTTTAGCCGTCGTGGTGTAGGCTGGTATGGTTATTATGGTGGGGGCGGCGGTTTCTCAGGCGGTTCCGGAGGGTTTGGCGGTTTCGGTGGAGGTATGAGCGGCGGCGGGGGAGCGAGTGGAAGTTGGTAAGTTTTAAGGTAGTCCCTCGCTTATGCAATAAAGCTCAAAGAGCTCGGGATTAATTCGCACTTATAACTTATGTCGCTATTACTCCATAAGTTATGTGCTCATTAAGGAGACTCATATGAAAAACATATGGATTGCTTTAGGAGTTATTGTAGTTTTAGGCTTTGTTGGTTTTAGTTGGTACCAGGGCGGTTTCAATCAGATGATTGCCTTAGACCAGGGGGTTAAATCCAGCTGGGCTCAGGTGGAAAATCAATTGCAGCGGCGTTTTGACCTTATCCCTAATTTGGTGAATACCGTCAAGGGTTATGCTGCTCATGAAAAAAGTATTTTGGAAGAGGTGACCCGTTTAAGAAGCCAGTGGGCTCAGGCCGCGTCGGTACCTGATAAGGTGGCCGCGGCCAACTCTTTAAGCGGGGCGCTCTCGAGGCTTTTGTTGGTTAGTGAAAATTATCCGAATTTGAAAGCAGATCAAACTTTCCTGACTTTACAAAGCCAGCTGGAGGGAACGGAGAATCGTATTGCGGTTGAGCGCATGCGTTACAACCAGGCCGTCGAAGCATTCAATTCCTATCAGCGTTCATTTTTTGGGCGGTATTTTGCCAGTCAGACCGGTTTAAGCGAACCAGCGGTTTATTTTAAAGCGGAAGAAACAGCAAAACAGGTCCCAAAAGTACAATTTTAACGTAGGGGCGATTAATAATCGCCCGTACAAGAAAGAGGGTTTATGTCGTACGAATTAAAGCCTCTGGCCAATTTCCACGGACGTCCGGGCCCTTTATTGCTGATTATTATGGACGGGGTGGGCATCGGTAAGCGCGATGACAGCGACGGGGTGTTTTTAGCCAAAACGCCGTGTTTGGATGAACTGATGAAATCTAAATTCTATACCCCCTTAAAAGCCCACGGCACCGCGGTTGGTATGTCTTCCGACGAGGATATGGGTAACTCTGAGGTCGGCCATAATGCTTTGGGGGCTGGCCGCGTATTTGACCAGGGGGCCAAGTTGGTGCAACAAGCGATCGATAGCGGCGCCATTTTTCAAACACCTTTATGGCATAGCCTCATTAGCCGCGTGAAGGATAATAATAAGATTTTTCATTTTATCGGATTGCTTTCCGATGGCAATGTACATTCCCATATTGATCAGTTATTGGCTTTGCTCAAGCGTTGCACGCAAGAAGAGGTTGAGCGGGTGCGCATTCATGTGCTCTTAGACGGTCGCGATGTTTATGAGAAATCCGCGTTGACGTATATCGACAAGACAGAAAGCCTCCTCAAAGAGATCAATGCTTCCCATAAAAATTATGATTACTGTATTGCCTCCGGCGGCGGGCGCATGGTGGTGACCATGGACCGTTACAATGCGGATTGGGCTATTGTCGAGCGTGGCTGGAAAGCGCATGTCTTAGGCCGTGGTCGACGTTTCAGTTCAGCTCACCAGGCGGTGGAAACTTATTATAAGGAGGACCCTAAAATCACCGACCAGTATTTGGATTCTTTTGTCATCGAGGATGACGGCTCACCGGTAGGGACCATTGAAGACGGGGATTCCGTAGTGTTCTTTAATTTCCGTGGTGACCGCGCTATCGAGTTATCCATGGCTTTTGATAAGAAGGATTTTGATAAATTCGACCGTGTGCGTACACCGGATGTGCTTTTTGCCAGCATGACACAATATGATGGTGATTTGTATATTCCTAAGAACTTTCTTGTATCACCACCCAAAATTGACGGGTCCATCGGTGATTATATGTGCGCTAGTGGCATTACTTCTTTTGCCATTTCGGAGACGCAAAAATACGGCCATGTAACGTATTTTTGGAACGGCAATAAAAGCGGGTATATTGACAATCAACTTGAGACCTATGTGGAAGTTCCCTCGGATAAAATCCGTTTTGATTTAGCGCCTAAAATGAAGGCCTATGAAATCACGGATAAGGCTATAGAACTTTTAAAAAGCGGTCAATACAAATTCGGCCGTCTTAATTTTCCCAACGGCGACATGGTTGGTCATACCGGCGTGCCTGAAGCGATCATCATATCCATAGAGACGGTGGATGAGTGCGTGGCCAAACTATTAGCGGTGATGAAAGAATTAAACGGTATTGCTGTTGTGTTGGCGGATCACGGCAATGCGGATGAAATGTTTATCATCAAAGACGGCAAAAAACAGGTGTCTACCGCACATTCGCTTAATCCTGTGCCGTGTGCGATGGTGGATTCCGGCTATAGGGACGAATATGAAATGGCTAAAGTCAATACGCCCGGGCTTGCCAATGTGGCCGCTACCTTGTTAAACCTTTTAGGGTATGAAGCGCCAAAAGAATACGCGCCTTCATTGATTGAGTTTAAAGCATGAGGATCAACCCGGCAGATGTCGTAGAATTTTTTATTCGTTCGTCTGGCCCCGGTGGGCAGAATGTCAATAAGGTGGCCACCTGTGTTGAGCTCTGGCACAGGCCGACGGGCATTAGAATCAAATGCCAGAAATATCGCAGCCAACTGTTAAATCGTCAGGAAGCCCGGCGGCTTTTACAGGAAGCCCTTGACCGTAAATATGAGGAAGAGCTCAAGGCTATAAGACAAAAAAAAGAGAAAATTCAACGAGCTAACCGCCAACGTTCACGATCCGCCAAAGAACGAATGCGCGAGAATAAAAGAAAACAATCGACTAAAAAATACAATCGCAAGAAATATGGCTACAGCGAAGAATAAACAATCAGGGGCAGGGATGGTGGATATTAGCGATAAGGCCGTCACTAAACGTCGGGCAGTGGCTGAAGGCACGATTTCTTTTAGGGCCAGGGCTTTTCAAACGCTTATTAAACAAGGTTCTCCTAAAGGTGATGTGTTTGAAACCGCTAAAATCGCCGGCATTATGGCGGCCAAATCAACACCGTCGATTATTCCTTTATGTCATCCTTTGAGCCTGGAAAAAGTACGCGTTAGCTTTCAAAAACTCCATTCCAAAAAAGCGATTAAAGTCACCGCCGAAGTGTTGTGTTTGGCCAAAACAGGGGTGGAGATGGAAGCCCTGAGTGCGGTTTTGGCAGCGTGTTTGACCATTTATGATATGAGCAAATGGATGGGGCAGGATATGAAGATTTCGCAAGTGAGGTTAATTCATAAAAGCGGCGGCCAATCAGGAGAGTTTAATCGATGATGACCTATTCACCTATAGTGTGGATTGCTTTTAACGCGGGAGTAGTGGCTCTTTTATGCTTGGATGCTTTGGTTTTAAACCCCAAAGGCCGTGAAATTACTTTGCGCCGTGCCCTGGCCACGACAGCCTTTTGGCTTTTGCTGGCTTTATTATTTAATTTAGGGATTTATTTTTGGCTGGGCGATCAAAGAGCTTTGGAATTTTTAACCGCCTATATGGTAGAGCAGTCTTTAAGTATCGATAACCTTTTTGTGTTCCTGTTGATTTTTGCTTATTTTAAAATATCACCTGCGGATCAGCACCGGGTGTTGTTGTGGGGGGTCATCAGCGCCCAGATCATGCGGGCGGTTTTTATTATTGGCGGGATAGCCCTGTTGAGTCATTTCCACTGGATGATCTATGTCTTCGGCGTTATTTTGCTCATCACAGGTCTGAAATTATTTTTTAAGAAAGACCAACGGGTGCATCCCGAACGTAATCCCATCCTTCAAATCATCGGTAAAAATTTACCCATCTTTCTGGTTGTGCTGATTGTGATTGAGACCACGGATTTGATTTTTGCCATTGATTCCATCCCCGCGGTTTTAGCCATCACTAAGAATGTTTTCATCGCGTATTCCTCAAATATCTTTGCGATTTTGGGTTTGCGGGCCATGTATTTTGTGCTGGCTTCTTTTATGAAAATATTCCATTATTTGCATTACGGGCTAGGGGTGATACTAGTTGCCGTGGGTCTTAAAATGCTTACCGAGCATCTCTGGCCTGTTCCGGTGGTGCTTACCCTTAGCTTTATTCTCTTGACGTTAACCGTGACGGTAGTTTTTTCCATCCTATGCCCGCCCAAGGCACAAAAATAATTCAGCCATGGTGGTGGTTTTTAGGTCTTATGGCTGTTGGAGTGGCGATTTTTTTTCGTTTTTGGCATATCATGGATAACCAATTCCTATTTTATGATGAAGGGATGTACTTAGGGTACAACCGAAGTTTTTTAAATTTAGTTGCGGCTAATCCTCCCCAAGACCTGCACGATTTATTCATTATTTTAGGATTGATGTTGAAAATTGCTTTAACCACCGCCAAAGCGTTATGGTTTTTTCTGTTGAACTTAAGGGTTTTTATCACAGGAGCGCAAGGGTGGTATTTTGCCCGTGTGATTTCAGCCATGGCAGGCATAGCCACCATTGTGGTAACGTATCTTTTTGCTCATCGGTATTTTCAATCTAAAAAGATCGCGGTTTTAAGCGCGGTATTTTTAAGTCTTTTGCCCAGCCATGTGTTTTATTCCAGGCTTGGCATGCAGGAGTCTTTGAGTACTTTATTGTTCCTGACAGCTCTTTATCTCTATTGGTTTGATGGGTCCATAAGTTGGCGCACGATCGTTTCTGCCCTTTTATTGTCCGGTGTATTTTTGACTAATTACCGTATGATTATTGCTCCCATTTTTATCGTTGCTATTGAGACTTTTGAGGCCTTTAAAAATTATGGCTCTATTCATTGGAAAAAATTGATAGTGTACATAGCTGTTTTTTGTACCACCACCTTTTGGATAGGTTCTTTATACGGCGGTGTTAATCGTTATGTAACTATTAACTGGATGTTTCATCAGGCTCAGCAGGCCAAGATAGGGTGGAGTTTACTCAATTTGTTTTCCTATCCCTATGAGGTGTTTGCTCTGGAAAGCCTTTTGTTTGGTTTGATATTTTGGGCTAATATGTATTTGATTATTCAAAGACAATGGCTCAGACTTTTGCCTTTTGTTCTAGTACTTCTTCAAATGGGGATGTTTTCTTTAGCCGCCGAGCAAGGAGCGAGGTATCTGTGCGTGGTCTTGCCTTTGATGGCGATCGCCGCGGCCGTAAGTGCGGATTATTTTTTAGGATTGTCCCGAAAGTGGTTTTATGCTCTGGTCGTCACCATCGTCTTATCGTGTGGGATGATGGGTATACAGTCTTTGAACATTGTTTTTTCCCGTACGGATTATGCGGAGGCTGTCCATCTTATTTTAAGGCATGATCCCAAAGCCAAAATGCTCTCGACCCAGCCTTTGGTTGAGCAGCTTTATGTGGAAAATGAGAATCTCATCAAAGATTGTCCGCATCATCTGCAGGATTTGATTAACCTTTACAGTCAAGATTATGATTATTTGATTTTAGATCCGCAAGCATATATTTCCTGGACCAAAGATACAGATCATTTCAGTCCACCTTTAATTGATTTTTTAGAATTTATTCATGCCCAGGTGCCGCCCGTGGCTGTCTTGGAGCATCTCAATGGTGTTCTGTTAAAACGTTTTGTTTGGGATCACAACCGGAATTTTGTACAATCGATTAAATTTTTAAATTTAGCTCCACAGGCCGGCTACGGTCAGATTCGAATTTATGATATTGGCCAGTCTTTAATGATGCTTAAAAAATATAAAATCTTACGATAATTGGAACATTTGCTATAATGCACGCTGTTGCTTAAAATATTAATGAAGGATCGTTATGACTTATGAACAGTTTATTACTCCCATAGAAAATTTTGAGGCCAGTTACGCCAAGGATATTACACCGACGAGTTATTTCGGTTTTCCGATTGCCCCGATTTTGGAAGCCGAATCCAAATTAGCCAACCATCAGGACAAATCCGTGGCCTATTTTTCCATGGAATACGGTCTGGCGCCTAGTGTTTATAATTCTTTTATTCCCAGCAAACCCATGAGTGAGAAAAATAAATATTTTATCCATGAAGTGTTCTCTAATTATTGGCTTTCGGACTATGTTTTTAAAATTAATATCAATAAAATGCTTGATATTCCTATTTACAGCGGCGGTTTGGGGGTTTTAGCGGGGGATACGGTCAAAAGTATTGCCGATTTAGGGTTATCCGTGGTTGCTTTAGGGGTGTTGTGGAATAAAGGTTATTTTAAACAGAATTTTTGGTATAAGTATGGCCAGGTGCCGGAAGAGTTATCATGGGATCCTCACTCCTATCCCGGGCTGATTCCTTTAAAAAACCGTGTGGTCATGCCCACTAAAGAGGGTGATTTGATTCTACGTTTATGGAAGTATTATGTTTACAGTTATGATAAAAAATATGTGTGTCCTTTGGTCTTGTTGGATTCAAATTTACCCAAGAACAGTGAGCATTTCAGACAATTGACAGATCAGCTTTACCGCAGTGATCATGTTTCCTGGCGCATTTTTCAGCGTTCCATTTTAGGCGTTGGCGGCATGAAAGCGCTGGAAGAGTTAAAGCTCAAGATTGATTGTTATCATCTCAATGAAGGCCATGCCGCTTTTGCTTTGGTAGAGAAATACGTCAGTCTCAAAGATAAATCTCAAATGGATGTAGAGAAAAAGAAGTTTGTTTATACTTGTCATACACCGGTGGCCGCCGGGCACGACCGTTTTGGCATTCATGATATTGAAAATCTTTTTCCTGATGACTATGTACAGGCAGCCAAAAAATTTGGTAAAGAGAATCAAAATTCTGATAACGTTAACCTAACTTATATTTGTTTGGATAATTGCCGTCATACCAATGCCGTGGCCCAAAAGCATGGGGATATTATGCGTTTGCAGTTTCCTGATTTTGCCAGCCGTATTGATGCAATTACCAATGGTGTTCACGTGCATACCTGGGTTTCGGAAAATTTTGCCAACCTTTTTGATAAATATAATAACATTTTTGGTGATTGGCGCCGGAGTCCCCAGAATTTAGAACAGGTCATGCAACTAGCCTCGGATGAAAATTTTCGACGAGACCTTTTTGCTGCGCATCAGGCGAATAAACGTTCTTTCTTAAACGTTATTAAATCCTGGAAATTGGAAGAAGATGTTTTAACCATCAGCTGGGCCAGGCGTATCGCTGGCTATAAACGTCCATCGCTATTGTTTCATCACATTGATCAGATATTGGATTTGGCTTATAAGGTGGGGCCTTTACAGATTATTTTAGCCGGCAAATCGCACCCGAATGATAATATTGGTGCGGCGCATATTCAGGATATCCTTAATCACATTGACCAGCTGAATAAACATTACAAGGTCATTAAAGTTTTAATTTTAGAAAATTACGATACTTATTTCGGTAAATTATTGACGAATTCCGTGGATGTATGGCTTAATAACCCTTTGCCGCCGTTTGAGGCCTCGGGTACCAGTGGCATGAAGGCGATTTTAAACGGGGTGGTGCAATTATCCACACTGGATGGATGGGTGGTGGAAGCCGCCAAAGACAATGTGGGCTGGATTTTTGGTTATGAGCATCATGGCCTTGACATTGGCGATGAATCCCGGTTGCGTTTAGATGAAGATTCTTTGGCGCTTTATGTGGCTCTTAAAAAAGTGGCGACGCTTTATTATCAAACTAATAAACGTGGCGTTATTGATTTACAAAGTCAGTGGATTGATAAAATGATCAATTGTATTCGACGCGCAGCGTTTTTTAATACACAAAGAATGGTGGAAGAATACAGTCAAAAAATGTGGAATAACGGTAAGGCGTGAGGGGTTAAGGGCGGGAAAATTTATGAAGCAGTATTTGGATTTAGTCAGATACATTTTAGATCATGGCGAAAAAAAAGAAGACCGTACCGGTACCGGTACAGTTTCTGTTTTCGGCTATCAGAGTAAATACGATCTACGGGATGGTTTTCCCATTTTAACGACGAAAAAAGTGCTTTTCGACGCTGTTGCGTGGGAATTGTTGTGGTTTTTGCGCGGTTCAACGAACATTAAGGATGATTTAACCGGGCATACGCCCATCTGGAATGCTTGGGCCAAAGAAAACGGCGAATTGGGGCCGGTTTACGGTTATCAATGGCGCAAATGGGAGAAATTTGTCTGGGATGATAAGAAGCAAGCTTATCGAAAAGAACATATCGATCAGATTGCGCGGGCTCTTGAATTGATTAAGAAGAATCCTAATTCTCGTCGAATTATTGTCAGCGCCTGGAATGTGGCGGATATTGACCGTATGGCGCTTCCGCCGTGTCATACGTTTTTTCAGTTTTATGTGGTGAGCGGCCGTTTGGATTGCCAGCTGTATCAACGCTCGGCGGATGTGGCTTTAGGTGTGCCTTTTAATATCGCCAGCTATGCGCTTTTAATGAGTATGATGGCTCAGGAATGCGGTTTAACCCCTGGTATTCTTACTCACACCCTGGGGGATGCTCATATTTATTTGAATCATATGGAGGGACTTAAAGTTCAGCTTGAGCGCACCCTGGGACCTTTGCCTCGTCTGGAAATTCCCAGGAAGAAAGTTTTAGAGTATTGTTTTGAAGACATTAAACTCATCGGCTATCAGCCGGCTGGATTTATTAAGTTTCCAATAGCTGTTTAATACAGTGTCATTGCGAAGAGTGAAACGACGAAGTAATCTTTTCAAAAGATTACTTCACTACGTTCGTTCGCAATGACACAATTATATACAAATTATGAAACCTTTTTCAATGGTGGTAGCCATGGATGAAAGAAATGGCATAGGCAAAGCCGGTGGTTTGGCCTGGGGCTTATCCGCGGATTTAAAACATTTTAAAGAAGTAACTACCCGTACGGGCGGCCATGGCCAAATCAATGCCGTGATCATGGGCCGTAAAACCTGGGATTCTTTGCCAGAGAAGTTTAAGCCTTTGCCGGGTAGACTCAATATTATTTTGACAGCTCAAAAAGGCATTGTTTTTCCTTCAAGGGTGTTAAATTTTTCGAGTTTAGACGAGGCTTTAAAGAAAATAAATCAGCTTTCTGAAATTGAAAATGTTTTTGTTATAGGGGGAGCCCAGGTCTATAGTCAGGCGATCGTTCATTTGGCCTGTGGGCAGCTTTATGTAACGTATTTAAAAGGCGATTTTGCTTGTGATGTTTTTTTTCCTGTGATACCAGCTTCGTTTAAACTTGTCGAATCATCTCCTTGGTTTTGCGAAAGCGCTATCCAATACCGCTTTTGCCAGTATCAAAAAGTTTAGTTTAATCAGATTTATCTTATTTAAACTCTTGCGGATACAGCCAGGAAATGCTATGCTATATACGTCTAAAAGAGAAGTATTTGACTCTAAGTAAGGGAGGAAATATGGACATTAAAATACTCATTCAAAGTACACCGAACCCCAACGCTCTTAAATTTGTGCTAAATATTCCAGTCAAAAGCGAAGGCAAAGCGACGTACAAAAACGCGGATCAGTCCCAGCGCAATCCTCTGGCAGCGGCTTTGTTTACGGTGCCTAATGTCAGCGAAGTTTATTTCTTTGATAACTATGTTACGGTCACCCAGGATGGTTCAGTGGATTGGGATGCTATTGAGGATCAAATTAAGAAGATTATCCTCGAATATGCCCCTGATCATGACTCCAATTTTCAAGTGGAAGAAACCAAAAAGCCGACGGTTGTTTCGGATAATCCTGACATTGGCAAGATCAACGAAATTCTAGACCGTACCATACGGCCAGCTTTACAGATGGACGGGGGAGATTTGCAGGTGATCTCTTTGGAAGATAATTTGCTCTTGGTGAATTATCAAGGAGCCTGTGGTTCGTGTCCGAGTTCTACCGCAGGGACTTTGAAGGCGATTGAAGGCATTTTAAGGGATGAGTATAATCCCGAAATTTCTGTGGAAGCAGCAGTGGTCTAACCTCGCCAAAAATCGCGGGCAAGGGAGGTGTGTCAAATGACAATAATAACTGACTTTTCCAAGAAAAAATGTTTGCCCTGCGAAGGCATTGGCCGGGCCATGACCAAACAGGAGGCCTTGGATCATTTAAAAGATTTTCCAGGATGGGTTTTGGCTGACGACGGCAAAAGCATGGAACGTCCGTATACTCTTAAGAATTTTGTGGAGGCGGTGGATAGGATTAACCGTATCAAAGACATTGCCGAAGCCGAAGGCCATCATCCGGATTTGCATTTAACCGGTTATAAACGTTTGAAGGTGGTTTTATATACGCATGCGCTAGGCGGGATTACGGAAAACGATTTGATTGTAGCGGCAAAAATCAACCAGTTGGTGGGGTAGCCTATGTTTAAGATTAACCGAAAATTAGAATACGCTTTAATTTCCTTAAGGCATATGAGTGCCAAAACACCGGGGCAGCTGACCTCCGCCAAAGAGGTTTGTGATATTTATCACATGCCTTTTGATCCGACCTCGCGTGTTTTGCAGATTATGGCCCAACATGAAATCGTTCGGGCCGAACAGGGCGCGCATGGCGGTTATCAAATTTTAAAAGACCTTTCGAAAATCACACTTTACGATTTAACGCAGATCATCGAAGGGCCAATTCAGATTGTTAATTGTTTTCATGGTAATTATTCACATTGCGATATGACCGCCAACTGTAACGTGATATCGCCAATGCTTAATCTCAACGAGAAGATTGCGGTCCTTTTTAAGGCGATTAACGTGCGGGAATTGATTCAGTCCCACAATCAAGGCGAGAAGCAAATTCGAAGCAAGCCGATTTTAATGGCTTCTTCAAAAGAAGAATAGAGAGTGTTCTATGAGCGATGTCATCAAACAAAAACAATTGGAAGAAAATAAATTAGCCGGCGGACAGTACCGCTACGGCTTTTTTACAGATATTGAAACAGACACTATCCCTAAGGGGCTTAATGAAGAGGTTGTTCGTTTAATTTCCCTAAAGAAAAAGGAGCCCCTCTGGATGCTGGAATGGCGTCTGAAGGCTTTTCGCCACTGGCAGAAAATGCAGGAGCCGGTGTGGCCTAATTTTGAGTATGGTCCCATTGATTATCAGGCTCTGCACTATTATTCAGCCCCCAAGCAGAAGAAAGAGAGCCCCACAAGTTTAGAGGAAGTGGATCAAGAGCTTTTAAAGACGTTTGACCGCCTGGGAATTCCTTTAACCGAGCAAAAACGTTTAACTGGGGTAGCTGTGGATGCTGTTTTTGACAGCATCTCGGTGGGGACGACGCACCAGGAAGAATTGGCAAAGCTGGGTATCATTTTCTGCTCTATGTCGGAGGCCATTTCGAACCATCCGGAACTGGTACAAAAATATATGGGTTCTGTTGTTCCGGCCGCCGATAATTTTTTTGCCTCACTAAACTCCGCGGTCTTTAGCGACGGCTCTTTTTGCTATATTCCTAAAGGCGTACACTGTCCGCTGGAGCTTTCGACGTATTTTCGCATCAATGCCGCCGACACTGGACAGTTTGAACGCACCTTGATTGTGGCGGAAGATGACAGCTATGTCAGCTATCTGGAAGGATGCACAGCGCCAATGCGCGATACCAATCAATTGCACGCGGCGGTGGTGGAGCTAGTGGCTTTAAATAGGGCGGAGATTAAATACTCCACCGTCCAGAATTGGTATTCCGGTAACAAAGAAGGCATAGGGGGTATCTATAATTTTGTCACCAAGCGCGGCAAATGCTTAGGGGTTCACTCTAAGATTTCCTGGACACAAGTGGAAGCCGGCAGTGCCATCACCTGGAAATATCCGTCGGTGATTTTACAAGGAGACAATTCTATTGGTAAGTTCCATTCGGTGGCTTTAACCAACGGCCATATGGCGGCGGATACCGGTACCAAGATGATTCATATCGGTAAAAACACCAAAAGCACCATTATTTCGAAGGGGATTTCTTCCGATTTTGCCCATAACAGTTATCGCGGACTTGTCAAGATTATGCCCTCGGCGACAAACGCGCGTAATTTTTCGCAATGCGATTCCATGCTGGTGGGTAATCATTGTTCAGCCAATACGTTTCCCTATATTGAAGTCAAGAACAATACGGCGGTGGTGGAGCATGAGGCATCCACGTCGAAAATTAACGCCGAGCAGATGTTTTATCTGAGCTCACGCGGGCTCGATTTGGAAGAGTCCATTTCTTTAATCATCAATGGTTTCTGTAAAGATGTGTTTAAAGAGCTTCCGTTGGAATTTTCCGTGGAAGCGGTAAAATTACTGGAGATGAAATTAGAGGGGAGTGTTGGGTAATGTTAGAAATTAAAGATCTAAAAGCAGGGATTGAAGGTCAAGAAATCTTGAAAGGTATTAATTTAAGCGTGAATGCCGGCGAGGTGCATGCCCTCATGGGCCCTAACGGTTCCGGCAAAAGTACCTTAGCTAAAGTTTTAGCCGGCCATCCGCAGTATGCCGTGACTGGCGGCTCTATCGACTATGAAGTGAATTTCAAAAAGATGAATTTGCTGGAATTGCAGCCGGATGAACGTGCCAAAGAAGGCGTATTTTTGGCCTTTCAATATCCGGTGGAAATTCCCGGGGTGCCAGGCTCGGTGTTTTTAAGAGCGGCGTTTAACGCGATTTGTCGGCATCAAGGAGCAGAGGAAATGGATCCCATTGATTTTGACCAATACCTGCGTGCAAAAATGACACTGCTGAATATAGATGAGAAATTCATTGACCGTCCGGTCAATGTGGATTTCTCCGGCGGGGAGAAAAAACGCAATGAAATTTTGCAGATGGCGGTGCTCAATCCCCGTCTGGCGGTTTTGGATGAGACCGACTCCGGGCTGGATATTGACTCGATGAAAATTGTCGCGGCAGGAGTCAATAAATTAAGAAACAAGCACAATGCGATTATTTTAATTACCCACTATCAGCGTCTTTTGAATTATATTCAGCCGGATTTTGTGCATATTGTTTACGACGGAAAAATTATCAAAAGCGAAGGCAGGGAACTGGCTTTGGAAGTGGAAAATAAAGGATACGATTGGTTGATCAAATGATGGCTCAAGAACAATTGCCCTTGAAGATCGAGGGTATCGATGAATATCAAACTAAATTAATTCACAACTCCTGCGATTGGCTCAAAGATTCGCGCCAGAGGGCCGTGGCTCAATTTGCTCAACTCGGTCTTCCCACCCTCAAAGATGAGGAGTGGAAATACACGTCTTTGGCGGAATTGTCCTCTAAACGTCTACAAATAGCTTCTCATCATAAATTAACGGAAGAGAAACAATTCCACGCTTACGCCGATGGCGCCGATATCAATATCGTTTTAATCAACGGTGTTTTGTGGGGAGATTTGTCCACCATCAAACATCTGCCTCAGGGGATTATTGTTAAATCTTTTTCTGACGCCGCTGTTCATTTCCCTGCGGAGCTTAAGGAAACCGTTAGTAAATTGACCGCTAATGATTCCAAGCCGTTATTATATTTAAACCAGGCGTTGTTTTTAGACGGCATTTTTATCAAAATCGAAAACAATGCCGTTATTGAACCTTTGGTGCACATCATTCATGTGACCAGTAATATTGAACAGGACACGGTTGTTTTTCCACGCAGCATCATTCACATTGGCGTCGCAGCCAAGGCCGCCATCCTTGAGAGCTATATCGGTTTTACACCTAATAGCTACTGGAGCAATGCGTTAACGGATATGCGTATCGGTGAAAATGCCCAGGTGAAATATTGTAAAGCCGAAGGAGAAGCTTCCCATGCCGTGCATACAGCTACCACCCGCATCTGGCAGGAACGTTTCAGTCAGCTGGAATCTTTTTCTTTTACCCATCGCGCCAAACTGGTGCGCAATAATTTAACCATTTTGCTTAAAGGCGAAGGTACTAACACCATCATGAACGGGCTTTATGCCATCGATGGCCTGCAGCACGTGGATAATCACACGCTTCTGGACATTCAGCAGCCCAATTGCACCAGCTATCAGCTTTATAAAGGAATTCTCAATGACGCCGCGCACGCGGTTTTTAACGGAAAAATTTATGTGCATCCGATAGCCCAAAAAACCAATGCATATCAGCTCAATAAACATTTATTGTTAGGTAAAGAATCCAGAGTGGATACCAAGCCGCAGTTGGAAATTTTTGCCGACGATGTCAAATGCACCCATGGGGCGACCGTGGGACAGCTGAGCGACGAAGAAATTTTTTATCTGCAGAGCCGCGCGATTACTAAAGAATTGGCTTCACAGCTTTTAGCTAAAGGGTTTATTGATGATATCATCAACACCATTGCCTCTGGTTCTATCCGTCAAAAGCTCAGCAAGCTTTTAGCTAAAAAATTTCCGGAAGTGAAACTCTAAGAGGGGAGGATTCGCGTGTCTGCCTTTGATGTTCATCGTTATAGAGTGGATTTCCCCAACCTTAACATCAGTGTCCATGGCAAGCCTTTGGTTTATCTGGACAATGCCGCCACCACCCTCAAACCCCGCTGTGTTATTGATGCGATCAATGCTTATTATGTCACCGGGGTGGCCAATGTGCACCGCGGGGTGCATTATTTAAGCGAGCAGGCCACCGCCGCTTTTGAATATTCCCGTCAGGTGGTACGGCAATTTCTCCATGCCCGTCGGGTGCAGGAAATCATTTTCACCAAAGGATGCACGGAGTCTCTTAATCTTGTGGCCCAGGCTTACGGCAGGCAGTTTCTGAAATCCGGTGATGAAATCATTATTTCTCATATGGAGCATCATTCCAACATTGTCCCCTGGCAAATGCTTTGCCAGCAAGTCGGATGCGTGCTTAAAGTCATTCCCATCAACGATCAGGGCGAAATTATCATCGAGGAATATCTTAAACTTTTATCGGATAAAACCAAACTGGTTTCGCTGGTGTGGGTGTCGAATTCACTAGGAACAGTTAATCCTGTCAAGACCATGGTTGAGGCCGCGCATAAGAAAGGGGCGGTCGTCGTTATCGATGCGGCCCAGGCTGTCACGCATACGCCGATTAATGTTCAAGATTTAGATTGCGACTTTTTGGTTTTCTCGGGCCATAAAATTTTTGGCCCGACGGGAGTGGGAGTTCTGTACGGCAAAGAAAAATGGCTGGAAGCCATGCCGCCTTATCAGGGAGGTGGGGACATGATCAAAACGGTCACTTTTGCCCAAACCACCTATAACACTTTACCTTATAAATTTGAGGCGGGAACGCCGCCGATTGCCGAGGTCATTGGCCTGCGATCAGCTCTGGAATATCTTCAAACCATTAGCTGGGAAGGTATGAGACAACACAAACAAGAATTACTCAATTATGGAACCAAGATACTTTTATCTATTGATGGCGTGCGCATCATCGGTACCGCCAAAGATAAAACTTCCATTGTATCGTTTGTCGTCGAGGGTATTCACCCTCATGATTTAGGGACCTTGGTTGACCGGGAAGGAGTGGCGGTTCGCACCGGCCATCACTGTACCCAGCCGGTGATGCAGCGCTTTGGAGTTCCCGCGACCGCCCGGGTTTCGTTGGCTTTTTATAACACCAAGGAAGAGATTAATATTTTGAGCCAGGCGGTGAAAAAAACTCAGGTTGTTTTTCAAAGATAGGACCCTCAAAGACCCATGCGCGATGAATTGTATCAACAGACGATTTTAGAACATAACCGTTCTCCTCGGAATTTCAAAAAACTCGAGGGGGCCACTCATGCGGCGGAAGGCTACAATCCGCTGTGCGGCGATCACTTATGGATTTACATAAAGGTTAACCCTCAAAATATGATTGAGGAAGTTTCTTTCGAAGGTTCCGGTTGTGCGATTTCCAAAGCTTCGGCTTCCATGATGACAACAGCCCTTAAGGACAAAACCATCGAAGAAACTAACCTCTTATTTGATGAGTTTCATAAATTGGTTATCGGTCAGTTAAAACCGGATCAGCAGTCCAATCATTTGGGCAAATTGACTGTATTTTCCGGCATCTGGCAGTACCCTTCCCGGGTCAAATGCGCTGTATTACCCTGGCATACCATGCATGGCGCTTTGGAGAAGGTTAAGACGATTTCTACGGAATAGGTTATGGGACACAGTATCACAGATCAATTTAATCGGCCTCTTAGGGATCTGCGCATTTCGGTTATAGACCGCTGTAATTTCCGCTGCCCCTATTGTATGCCGGATGAACAATTTTCTCATACTTATCAATTTCTGGATAAAGATCAATGGCTCACCTTCGAGGAAATTTTCAGGTTAGTTAGAATTTTTGTAAGTCTGGGGGTAGAAAAGGTACGCTTAACCGGCGGAGAGCCCTTATTGAGGCCCCATATGGATGAGCTTGTTAAAAATCTTTCGATGATTGAGGGGATTAAAGATTTAGCGTTAACCACTAACGGTTCCTTGCTTGGAGGTTATGCCGTTCAACTTAAAAAGGCAGGCCTCAAACGTTTGACGATTAGTTTAGATTCCCTGGATCCACAGGTATTTAAGACTTTAAGCGGTGCTAAAGGTCGTGTGGAACAAATTTTGGATGGCATTAAAGTTGCCGAAGCGGTAGGCTTTAAACAGATGAAAATCAACGCGGTGATTCAGCGGGGAGTGAATGATCATACGGTTTTGGATCTGGTGCGTTTTTTTCGCGGTAGCGGCCATACGCTTCGTTTTATCGAATACATGGATGTGGGCAATCAAAATCATTGGGATTTAACCCAGGTCGTGCCTTCGAGGGAAATTATCGCAAAAATTCATAAGATTTATCCCCTGGAATCTATCGGCGGCACCGAAGGGGGGGGAACCTCACAGCGCTACCGATTTATCGATGGTCAGGAGGAGATTGGATTTATCTCCTCGGTGAGCCAGCCTTTTTGCGGCACCTGCAACCGTCTGCGTTTATCTGCGGATGGGAAAATGTACACTTGCCTGTTTGCCACGCAAGGGACGGATTTACGGGAGCATTTAAGAAATGGGGCCAGTGATGACTTTTTAGCCCATTTAATCCGTGTGGTGTGGATGAAGCGCGAAGACCGCTATTCCGAACTGCGCTCCCAAATTCACCAGACGCACAGGCCGATGCATAAAGTCGAAATGTATCAAATTGGAGGGTAGCGTAATATGCCTCAAAAAATTCTTATTGCGGATGATGATCAAGATACCGTTTATCTCCTGAAAGAGGTTTTACAAAAGCACGGTTATGAAGTTCTGACGGCTTCGGATGGTTATCAGGCTTTGAAGATAGTTAAAGCAAACGTTCCTGATTTGATGATTGTTGATCTAACCATGCCTAGTATGAGCGGATGGCAATTTACTGTGAAGGTCCGTCAGGACGAACGTTTTAAGACTACCCCGATTATTGTGTTAAGCGGCTTGCTTGAAGGCAACGCCGAGCCTGAAAAATTCGAGCTTGTCAGCGCCTATATGGTTAAGCCCTACGATGTCTTTAAGCTGATTGATAAGATTAAAGAACTGCTGAAGGGACCTTCAGGTTAAGATGTCAATGTCACGCTTACCAAAATTCTTCTTTTTTAGTTTCCGCACTATGGAATGGCCCTACAAACCGCACTTCGCGGTTTAGCTGCAGGCTAAACTTGTCTTTGACGATTTCAATCATTTTGAGGTGCAGGTCATACACGTCTTTTGAAGTACAGCGTGGACCTTTGATGATGATATTGGCGTGTTTTTTGAAAATATAAGCGCCGCCGACCCGTAAGTCTTTTGCACCGGCCTGTTCTAGAAACCATCCGGCAGCCTGACGTTTGCCAGCCTTGGAAGTAGGCTCGATGTTGCGGAAAAAACTTCCTGCGCAGGGTTCGGTTTTAAGGTCGGGATGTTTTTCGGCCCGTATTTTTAAAATTTCAGCCCGCTTTTGGGCCAGAGCCACGGGATCGCCCGCCTTTAAAGTAAAACGCACCGAAGAGATAATGTCATTGGTTTCTTTCAAACGCGAATGGCGGTATTGAAAGCCAAAATAACTATTTTTTACTTCTTTAAGATTGCCTTTTTTGTCTAAAATCACGGCGGATTTTAAGACATCACCGACCTGTTTGCCCCAGGCGCCGGCATTACCCACCACCGCCCCGCCGACAGTTCCCGGAATTCCGGTGGCGTAATTAAGCCCTTCCAAGCTTTCATCCACACAATAAAGGACCAGGTCATCCAAAATGGTGCTGGCGGCCACTACCACATCATTGCCGTCGCGTTCAATTAAAGGAGCAGTTGAAACATAACGGATGACCGCTGCCTTAAGGCCGTTATCAGAAATCACCAGATTTGATCCGCTGCCGATCAGAATAAAATGGGTTTTATCCTTGGATAAGGATTTGACTGCCTTTTGTAATTCTTCAGGGGTTTCGCAATTCATCAGAAGGCGACAGGGGCCGCCTAATTGGAAGGTGGTGTAATCACGCAAAAGAGCCTGGGGGATGGCTTTCATAGAATCACGGGAGTTTGGGACCCTCGAATCCATGCGCAGGTGCCGTCTGTATAGAATTCTTTTTTCCAGATGAGCAATCGTTTTTTGATTTCTTCGATGATGTACCGGCAGCCTTTAAAAGCCTCGTCTCTATGAGAGGCCCAAACGCCAATCCACACGGCTGTTTCTGTTGAATTCACTTTACCGACTCTTTGGATGCATACCGCCTCTGTGATAGGAAACAGAGAAAGAGCTTCTTCGATTATTTTTTCGCCCTCTTGGACGCACGCTGGGGTGTCAGCAATATATAAAAGAGCGTTCACCTGCCTGCCTTTACGCTCATCGCTTCTGACGATACCTTCAAAACTCACCATAGCCCCATGGATAGGGTTGGTGCCGGCATTTCTTAGCTTTATAGGATCAATAGGATTTTCTTGAAGAATGAACATGTTTAATACGTTACCTTGACTATACCAGCAAGGATTTTGCACTGGCATCCCAGGCGGTGATTGCGGTCCATGGCTAAATCGGTTTCTTCTTTGTTAAGCTCATCGAGATTATCAGCGCCCTCTAAAATTTCAATTTGGCATGTGCCGCAGACGCCGGAGTTGCAGCTAAAGGGGATCCCCGCGTTTTCACAGGTTTCGGCAATTTGATAGCCGTCAGGCACTTCGTATTCGATGTTGTCGATATAGATTTTGGCCATAATAGTCAATTATCATTCTTTAAATTGCAATACGGGAAATACAATATTTTTTTCCGGATTCTCGAATTCGTGCACGATGGTTTCAGGGTAATGGGTTTTAATTTTTTTAATGATGGCATCCACTAAATAACGGGGGACCGAGGCACCGGAACTTAAACCGATTTTGGTTTTATCTTTTAAAATGGAAATATTGAGCTCTTTGGCCGTATCAACGATATGGCTGCTGACGCCTTGCTGTTGGCCGGTTTCGCGCAGGCGATTGCTGTTGGAGCTGTGCGGCGAACCGCAGATGATAATGACGTCACAGATTTTAGCCAATTCCTTGACCGCGTCCTGGCGATTTTGGGTTGCGTAACAGATGTCCGAGCGCGGGGGGGCCATGAGTTTAGGAAATTTTTGTTTTAATTTTTCGATTATACCTTTGGTTTCATCCACCGAAAGGGTTGTTTGGGTAATATAAGCCACGGTTTTTTGGGCGTCAATATGAAGTTGATCCACGTCCTTTTCGTCCTCGATAATATGCAGTAAATTCGGGTGCACATAACCCGAGGTACCCACCAGTTCCTGGTGGCCCACGTGGCCGATGAGCACCGTATCCATATTTTGATTGGAGAATTTGACGGCTTCTTTATGGACTTTGGTGACCAAAGGGCAGGTGGCATCCACGAATTTTAAATGTCTGGCCTTGGCGTTATTAATAATTCCTGGCGGCACGCCGTGGGCGCTAAAGATAATGCGCGCACCCTCAGGCACGTCATTTAAATCTTCCACAAAAATGACCCCGCGATTTTTCATATCATTGACCACCGATGTATTATGGACAATGTCATGATACACGTAAAGGGGGGTGCCGTAGGTTTTCAGCGCCAGTTCCACAATATCGATGGCGCTTGCCACCCCCGCACAGAATCCTTGAGTTCTTGCTAGAAAGATTTCCAAGCGAGGGATCTCCTTAATTCATTGCTTTTAATGAGTCAATTTCCTATAATACTCGTCAATTATAGCATTATTTATTGGACTGTAAAATGAAAACCCTGCGTCGAAAAACCCCCATCGTTCGAGTTGGAAACTTAAATCTAGGAAGCCAGCATCCTATCTGCATCCAGTCCATGACCGATACTCCCACGGCGGATGTGAGTAAAACTTTAGCTCAAACCAAAGAACTGATTGCCGCAGGCTCAGAGCTGGTGCGCTGGACCATCAATGACGATAAAGCCGCCAAAGGAGCGGCTGAGGTTGTAGGTCTTTTACGTCAGGAAGGCATTGAAACCCCCATCATCGGTGATTTTCATTTTAATGGTCATATTTTATTGAAGAACAATCCTCAAACAGCCAAAGCTTTGGATAAATACCGTATTAACCCAGGTAATGTGGGTAAAGGCCGTCTGCACGACGATAATTTTGCCCAGATTGTGAAAATTGCTGTCAATAACGGCAAAGCCGTGCGTATTGGGGTCAATTGGGGGTCGTTGGATCAGGAATTATTGACCGCACTTATGGATACCAATGCTAGGCTTTCAAAGCCTAAAGACGCCCGCGATGTCACCATCGATACTATGATTCAAAGTGCCTTGCGCTCGTCGGAATATGCTCTTAAGTTAGGATTGCCCAAAGAAAAAATTGTCCTTAGTGTCAAAATGTCTGTGTTGCAGGATATGGTGAGGGCTTATGAACGTTTGGCCAAGGAGTGTGATTTAGCTCTGCATTTGGGATTGACCGAGGCCGGGACCGATATCAAAGGGGCTGTTTCTTCAGTAGCGGCTTTAGCCATTTTATTGCAGCAGGGTATCGGGGATACCATCCGTGTGTCATTAACTCCTGTGCCCAATGTGAGCCGTGCCAAAGAAGTGGAGGTGTGCAAAGAACTTTTGCAGTCCATGGGTTTTCGCTATTTTGCCGCATCGGTGACCAGTTGTCCGGGCTGCGGGCGTACCTCCAGCGATTATTTTCAATATCTGGCTCAGGATATCAACGCGCATATCAAATTAAAAATGCCGCTATGGAAAAATCAATATCCAGGTGTTGAGGAATTGAAAATTGCAGTCATGGGCTGTGTAGTTAACGGCCCCGGGGAAAGCCGTCACGCGGATATTGGTATCAGCCTGCCAGGCACTTCGGAAAAACCCATCGCGCCGGTCTACGTCAACGGCCAGGAACTAACCACGCTTAAAGGGGACCATATCAAGGAAGAATTCATTGTGATTTTGGAAGACTATATTAAAAATCGTTATAACCAATAGTAAGCAAATTTTCTTCCCACAAGGCGTTTTCTTGTGTATAATTTCACCCTTACATCTCTAGTTCGGGACGTAGCGCAGTTGGATTAGCGCACTTGAATGGGGTTCAAGAGGCCGTGAGTTCAAATCTCACCGTCCCGACCATTCTATCAAAGAGGTTTCCTATGGCCGAATCGTTTAAAAACCGTCGCAAGCATATGCGTATTTACCGTCATTTTATTTTAAGATATTATTTTGCATCTGATCCTTCGGCTAAAAAAGAGGTTTCGCAGATTAACAATATTAGCCGGGGGGGAATCAATTTTTCTGCCGCAGCACCTTTAAAGCTGGGAGAGGCTTTGGAAATAGAATTAAAAACACCTTTTTTAGATGAAAACCTCTGTTTGCAGGGAGTCATTTTGGAATGCCGTGAAAAAATTCCTCAAATTATTTACGAGGTGCGTTTGCAATTTAAAGATATTTCCCAACAGGCGAAAGACATATTAGCTAAAGTTGAGCAATATGCCCATAAGGAGGGCTAAAATTTTATGGATTGTATCAATATCGGTTTAATCGGTTATGGTGTGATCGGTCAGGGGGTGGTCAAAATCCTCAAGAACCGCCGTAAATATTTTAAGGATAAATATAAGAAAGATTTTTTTATCAAAACGATCGCCGACCGCAGCATCGCCAAAAAACCTTCGCCGGGATTAGATAATACTTTATTAACCAGTGACATTCACGCGGTTTTGAATGATGCAGATATCCATGTGGTGGTGGAGCTCATCGGCGGTATGCAGCCAGCCAAGGATATTATGTTATTAGCGGTGCGTTCGGGTAAACATGTGGTGACTGCCAATAAAGAACTGCTGGCTACTTGCGGTCAGGAATTATTCCGCGAGGCCAATGCCAACAACCGTATGATTCATTTTGAAAGCGCGGTGGGGGCTGGTATTCCTATCATCCGCACCATCACCGAAGGGGTTGCCGGTAATAAATTCAACGGTATTTATGGCATTATTAACGGCACCTGCAATTTTATTTTAACCGAAATGGCCCGTCGCAAGTTAACGTTTCAAGAAGCGCTCAAAGAAGCGCAGGAAAAAGGTTATGCGGAAAGCAATCCAACCCTGGATATCAGCGGTATGGACGCGGCGCATAAGCTGGTTATTCTGGTATTTTTAACTCAGGGTAAATTCGTCAGTGTCAAAGATTTTCATGTGGAAGGCATCAACCATATTTCCCATGAAGATATTGAATTTGCCAGCGCCCTTGATTTGGAAATTCGCCTGTTGGCCATTGCCAAAAAAATCGGCAATGAACTGGATGTACGCGTGCACCCGACTTTAATTCCCAAAGATCATGGATTAGCCACCGTCAATGGTATTGATAATGCAATTTTTTTGGACATGGACCCCATGGGGGATGTGTTTATCGAAGGTCAGGGGGCTGGGCAGATGACTGCGGCCTCGGGGGTTGTCAGCGATCTGATTAACCTGGGGATTCGCAAAGACGTACAAATGCCCACCTGGATTTATAACCCTACCGAAGAGCAGGAGAATATCGTGTTGCGTAAAATCGACAAGGTGGAAACTAGGTTTTATATCCGTTTTATGGTCATCGACAAACCCGGCGTTCTCTCGATTATCACCGGCGTTTTAGGACAGCATAATATCAGCATTGCCTCGGTGAATCAAAAACAGGAAAATAAAGGCTCCACTGTTCCTGTTGTTATGCTGACTCATGTGGCCAATGAACGTTCTTTGCGCGAGGCCCTTGAACAAATCACCCATCTGGCGGTGGTGCGCAGCCGTCCCGTGGCCATTCGTATGGAGAAGTTATGATGCCCTGGAAAGGTCTTATCAACCATTACCGTGAGTATTTGCCGGTATCTGATAAGACGCCGGTGGTCACACTCTATGAAGGCCATACCCCGCTTGTTCCTGCCGAGCCTTTGAATAAGATCACGGGTCTGCAAGTTTTTTTAAAATACGAAGGGCTTAATCCGACCGGATCGTTTAAAGACCGCGGCATGACGGTGGCGATTTCCAGAGCCAAAGAAAAAGGCGCTCGTGTTGTTATGTGCGCTTCCACCGGTAATACGGCGGCTTCCGCTGCGGCCTACGCGGCTTGTGGCGGGCTTAAATGTGTGGTGCTTATTCCCAACGGCAATATTGCTTTGGGTAAATTAGCCCAGGCCATGATTCACAAGGCGCAGGTGATTGCCATTGACGGTAATTTTGATGATGCTTTGAATGTAGCCAAAGATATCACCGCCAATTATCCAGTGGAGTTGGTCAATTCCCTTAATCCTTTTCGTATTGAAGGGCAAAAGACCGCGGCGTTTGAAATTTGCGATTTTTTAGGAGACGCGCCACAATTTCATGCTATTCCTGTTGGCAATGCCGGCAATATCACCGCCTATTGGAAAGGCTACAAAGAATACAAAGAAGCCGGCCGCAGTCAGACATTACCGAAAATGCTGGGGTTTCAGGCCGCAGGAGCGGCACCCATTGTGCATAAGCGAGTCATTGCAAAGCCAGAAACTATTGCCACGGCCATTCGCATCGGCAATCCAGCCAGCTGGAAAACAGCCGAGCAAGCCCGTGATGAATCCCAGGGGCTGATTGATTTAGTCACCGACGAAGAAATTTTGCAGGCGTATCATCTTTTGGCTGAAGAGAGCGGTGTTTTCGTGGAGCCTGCTTCAGCTGCTTCGGTCGCCGGAATTATCAAATTGGCCAAGGCTGGATATTTTAAAGGACATGCCGAGGGCCGTCTTGTTTGTACACTCACTGGTCATGGCCTTAAAGATCCCCAGACAGCTATGAAAGATTTGCCTAAACCGGTCGTGGTCAAAGCTGATCGTCAGGCGATTTTGAAGCTCATTGGCATATGAACGTATTAATTACTTGTGGACCAACATGGGTGGCTATCGATGATGTGCGCGTCATTAGTAACCATTCCACCGGCCAAATGGGGCATTTGATGGCCCACCAGTTTGCCGCCAGGGGCGCGCGGGTGACTTTGATTGAAGGCCCTGTGACGCATGCTTGGGTTGGGCAATCGGTGAAAGTCATCAAATACCAGTTTTTCGATGAGTTGGTCCAAGTTTTAAAAACAGAATTACGTAAGAAATACGATATGGTGGTGCACGCGGCCGCTGTTTCGGATTTTAAAGTGGCTAAAATTGTTAAAGGAAAAATCGCCTCAGCAAAATCATTGTCGTTAACGCTCATACCAACTCCAAAACTTATTGAGGGTATCAAAAAGATAGCACCGAAAATTTTTTTAGTGGGTTTTAAATTCAAACCTTATCTGAACACGCGTCGTGTGGCTCAAGAAACTCGAGCGTTATTCGACAAAGCTCATTGTGATTTAGTGGTAGCTAACAGTATCCAAGATGGTTATCGTGGTTTTATTGTAGATAAAGAAGGACATATTTTAGCAAAGGCGACAAATAAAAAAATATTGGCAAAATCCTTGGTTAAAAATATTGTAGGGGCGCAATTTATTGCGCCCGCCAAAGGGCGTCATAAATGACGCCTGTACATTAAAATGAAATATATTATTTTAGTCCCTGATGGTATGGCGGATGAACCCATTGTTGAATTGGGCGGTCAAACGCCTTTGGAAGCCGCGCATACGCCCAATATGGATTTTTTAGCCCAAAAGGGGTTGTCGGCTTTGGTGCAGACGATTCCTGAAGGCATGGCACCGGGCTCAGATATCGGCAATTTGGCGCTGATGGGCTATGACCCTAGGGTCAATTTTTCCGGCCGTGCGCCTCTGGAAGCCGCTAATTTAGGCGTCAAACTCGACGATGATGAAGTGGCGTTTCGCTGTAATTTGATTACGGAAGAAGACGGCATCATGGTCGATTACAGCGCCGGACATATCCCCAGCGATGAAGCCAAACTGCTCATTGAATATTTGGCACGCGCCATCGATTGGCCGGATGTACGTTTTTATCCAGGTAAAAGCTATCGCCATTTAATGGTGATGAAGACACTCAACGTTGAGCAAATGCTTAAAGTAAAAACAGTGCCGCCTCATGATATCCTGAATCAGCCGTTGAAAAATTATTTGCCGGGAGGGCCTCAAAGCACTATTCTTTTAAACTTAATGGAAAAATCTCGGGGAATTTTATCCGGCCATCAGGTCAATACCGTCAGGCTTGATATGGAAGAAAAGCCGGCTAATATGATTTGGTTATGGGGCCAGGGCAGCCGGCCTCAGTTGCCTTTGTTTAAAGACCGTTATAGTTTAAGCGGTTGTGTTATCTCCGCTGTGGATTTAGTCAATGGTATCGGCTGTCTGGTCGGCTTTGAGGTGATTAGCGTCCCCGGGGCCAACGGTTATTATGATACCAATTATAAAGGTAAAGCCGAATATGCACTGGAGTCTTTAAAGAAACACGATTTTGTTTACGTGCATGTGGAAAGCCCCGATGAGGCCGGGCATAACGGTGATTGTAAGGCAAAAGTGGAATGCATCGAACGTTTTGATAAATTTGTCGTCGGTACTGTCAGAACATATCTTAAAAGTCATCCTCAGGTTCGCCTGCTGGTGGCTCCTGATCATCCCACCCCGATTGTCAGGCGCACGCATACCTCAAGTCCTGTGCCGTTTGTGATGGTCGGGCCGGGTATTGAGCCCAATGGGACGAAAGCCTATTCTGAAAAAGCAGCAGACCAAAAGGGCTTAAAGTTTCATAGCGGTGAGGAAATGATGAGGTATTTTTTAAAAGCATCGTAAGGACTGGGTGACCTAGCCCTTACAGTAGAGGATTGTTATCATGGAAAAAGAAGTCATTGTTCAGAAATTCGGCGGCTCTTCCGTGGCCAATATTGAAAGAATGAAAAATGTTGCCCGAAGGGTGGTGGTTTATAAAAATAAACATACCGATGTGGTGGTGGTGGTTTCCGCGTTAGGGGACACGACCGATGAATTGGAATCCATGGCGCTTCAATTGAACGCCGATCCGCCGGATCGGGAAATGGATATGCTTTTATCCACCGGCGAGCAGATTTCCTGCGCGCTTCTGGCCATTGCCATCAAGGAATTAGGATATGAGGCGATTTCTTTTACCGGACGGCAGGTGGGAATTAAAACGGATAAAATACATACCAAAGCGCGTATTATGACTATCGATGGTAAGCGTATTAACAAAGCGTTTAAGGATGATAAAATCGTTATTGTGGCCGGTTATCAGGGGGTGACCTCCAACGATGATATCACCACCTTAGGCCGGGGAGGGTCGGATTTGACGGCGGTGGCTTTAGCCAAAGCCCTGAGGGCCAAAGTTTGCGAGATTTATACCGACGTGGATGGTATTTACACGGCGGATCCGCGCATTGTCAAAGAAGCGCGCAAGATCAAAAATATCACTTTTGATGAAATGCTGGAAATGGCTTCCCTGGGAGCCCAGGTGATCCAGGCGCGCTCCATTGAGGTGGCCAAACGTTTTAATATTCCTTTACATGTGCGTTCAAGTTTTTCAAAGGAGGAAGGGACCATGGTCGTCAAAGAAACCGAAAAAATGGAAAGTATCGCCGTCAGGGGTGTGACGTGCAATAAAAATGAAGCCAAAATCACCATTTGCAGTGTTCCCGACAAACCGGGTATTGCGGCCAAAATTTTCGGGGAGATTTCCAAACAAGGCATCAACGTGGATACGATTGTGCAGAATGTGCCGCATGACAGGCTTTCCGACATTTCTTTTACGGTGCCTAAAGTGGATTTGAATAAAGCCATCAAAGCCACCCAAACCATCGGCAACAAAATCGGCGCTGGTGAAGTGTTGGAAGACCGTAACATTGCCCGGGTATCTTTGGTGGGAAGCGGCATGCGTTCCCACAGCGGTATTGCGGCCAAAATGTTTAAAACTTTGGCGGATGAGAAGATTAACATCGGCATGATTTCCACCTCGGAAATCAGCGTTTCGTGTATCATTGGGCAGGACTTGGCGGATAAAGCCGTTAAGGCCTTGCATAAGACATTTAAATTAGAAACCATTTAAGGGTATTTTATGTCCAGGATTATCATCTACGACACCACCTTGCGGGATGGCTCACAAACCGAAGGGGTCTCTTATACCGTGGCCGATAAGCTGAAAATCACCGACAAGCTTGATGAATTAGGGGTGCATTACATTGAAGGCGGCTGGCCGGGCTCTAATCCTAAAGACAAAGAATATTTTGAGCGGATGAAATCCCATAAGCTTAAAAATGCGAAGCTGGTGGCTTTTGGTTCCACCCGTCGTTCAGGTATCAAACCCAAGCAAGATACTAATCTTAATGAGCTCATCGCTTCTCAAACACCGACGGTGACGATTTTCGGCAAAAGCTGGGATTTGCATGTGAAGGACGTTATTAAAACAACGCTGGATGAAAATCTCAGGATGATTGAAGAGTCCGTGGCTTTTTTAAAAAAACACAAGCGCGAAGTATTCTACGATGCCGAGCATTTCTTCGACGGGTATAAACGCAATCCCCGATACGCTTTAAAAACGATTCTCGCGGCGCAAAAGGCAAGAGCGGATTGTATTGTTTTATGTGATACCAACGGCGGTGCTTTGCCCGAAGAAGTCACTAAAATCGTCAAAGAAGTTAAAAAGAAAATTAAAACATCTTTAGGCATTCATACGCACAATGATCAGGATTTAGCGGTAGCCAATTCCTTGGCTGCTATTCATGCCGGTTGTACGCAGGTGCAGGGTACTTTCAACGGCTTAGGTGAGAGATGCGGTAATGCGGACTTGTGCACCATCATGGCGATTTTGCATACCAAGATGAATAAGAAGTCCATTACACCAAATAAGATCAAATATCTGATGGACGCGTCTTATTATATCAGTGAAGTCAGCAATTATACGCTTTCGAACAATCATCCCTTTGTGGGCCATTCGGCGTTTGCGCATAAGGGTGGGGTGCATATTGACGCGATGCTCAAAAATCCTATGGCTTATGAACATGTCGATCCCGAGGTGGTGGGTAATCACCGTCGACTGTTGACCTCAGAATTAGCCGGCAAAATGCCCATTGTGCTCAAAGCCCAGAAGATGAATATTGCTCTGGATAAAAATTCGCCCCAGGCCAAAGAAATTATGAAAGAACTGCAGGATAAAGAGTATAGGGGCTATCAATTCGAGGGCGCGGACGCCTCTTTTGAATTGTTCATGAAACGCCGTTTGAAATTGTATCAGCCGTTTTTTTATTTAGATGGTTTCAAGGTTTATACGGAAAAGAAGCTCGACGGCAGCGTGAGCGCAGGGGCGACCGTGCGCTTGAGAGTTGACGGCCATGATGAAATGGCCACCATCGAGGGCCATGGCCCGGTGGAAGTTTTGGATAAAGCCTTGCGCAGTGCTTTGTGCAAATTTTATCCGAATTTGGAACACATGCATTTGTCGGATTATAAGGTGCGGGTGCTTGATACTAAAGACGGCACCGCTGCACGCGTGCGCGTTCTTATTGAGTCGCAGGATGAAGGCGATTCCTGGACGACGGTGGGCGTGCATGAAAACATCATCGAAGCTAGCTGGGAAGCACTGGTGGATGGCATTGAATACAAATTATTGAAAGATAAAAAATAAAGTAGGGGCGGGGTGACCCTGCCCGTACACCTATCATGATCGATTTATCCGCCCGCTACAATCCCCAAGAAACCGAAGATAAATGGCTTAAGGTTTGGAAAGCAAGCAATGTTTTTCACGCTGCTGCCAATGTCAAAAAAAAGCCGTTTACCATCGTTATCCCTCCGCCTAATATCACCGGTATTTTGCACATGGGCCATGCGCTCAATAATATTTTGCAGGATATCTTAATCCGTTATAAACGTATGAAAGGTTTTGAGACTTTGTGGATGCCGGGTACGGATCACGCGGGGATTGCTACCCAAAATGTCATTGAGAAAGAATTGGCCAAAGAGGGCAAGAAGCGTCAGGATTTGGGCCGTGAAGAATTTTTAAAACGCCTCTGGGCCTGGAGACAGGAATACGGGGACACCATTATCCATCAATTGGAAAAATTAGGTTCTTCTTGCGATTGGTCGCGTACGCGTTTTACCATGGATGAGAATTACAGCCAGGCGGTCAAAGAAGTTTTTGTGCGGCTCTATGAGAAAGGTTTGATCTATCGGGGAGAACGTATTATCAACTGGTGTCCGCGTTGTCAAACCGCGCTTTCCGATGAAGAAGCCGAGCATCAGGAAAAAAACGGTAAACTTTATCATATCCGTTATCCGTTCAAAAATAATCCCAAAGAAGGGGTGATTGTCGCTACCACTCGTCCAGAGACCATGTTAGGGGATACGGCAGTGGCGGTTAATCCCAAAGACTCCCGTTATATCAAGCTCATCGGACGAATCCTGGTTCTGCCTTTAGTTGGTCGGGAAATTAAAATTATCGCCGATGATTTTGTTTCTGCGGAATTCGGCACCGGAGCAGTGAAGGTGACCCCTGCGCATGATCCCAATGATTTTGTTATAGGCCAGCGTCATAAACTGGAAATGATTAACATCATGCATCCGGACGGACGGCTGAATGAACAGGCGGGTAAATTTAATGGTTTGGATCGTTTCGAAGGACGCAAACGGGTGATAGCAGCCCTAGATATGGAAGGTTATTTAGTCAAGACCGAAGACCACAAGCACGCCGTGGGCCATTGTTATCGCTGTGACACGATGGTGGAGCCGTATTTGTCCAAGCAGTGGTTTGTAAAAATGAGCCCCTTGGCTAAACCCGCGCTCAAGGCTGTCAAAAACGGTACCATTAAAATTTATCCTGAACACTGGCAGAAGGTTTACACCAATTGGATGGAGGATATCCGCGACTGGTGCATTTCCCGTCAGATTTGGTGGGGCCATCGGATTCCTGTCTGGTATTGTGTGGGAGATGAAGCGTGCCAGTTAAAATGTAAGGAACCTATTGTCAGTAAGACGACACCAGAACAATGTCCTCATTGCGGTTCTAAGAATTTACGGCAAGACGAAGATGTACTCGACACTTGGTTTTCCTCGTGGCTGTGGCCTTTTGTTACCCTTGGCTGGCCTAAGGATAATGCGGATTTGAAATATTTTTATCCCACTCATACTTTATTGACCGCCTCGGAAATTATTTTTTTCTGGGTGGCGCGCATGATTATGGCCGGTTATGAATTTATGGGCCAGCCGCCGTTTAGCGAAGTATTCATTCACGGTACGGTGCGCGATTCACGCGGCCGTAAAATGTCCAAGTCACTGGGCAATGCTATTGATCCGCTGGAGATTATTGACCAATACGGGGCAGATGCGCTGCGCTTCAGTCTGATTATCAATTCCGGCCAGGATATTTTTATATCCAAAGAGAAATTTGAAATCGGCCGTAATTTTGCCAATAAAATTTGGAATGCCGCACGTCTGATTTTTACCAACTGTGGGCCAGCGCTTGAAGCAGGAGACTATGAAACCTTAGACGTGAAGGCTTTGGATTTGCCCTCGCGCTGGATCATCAGCCGTTTTTATGAAACATTGGATAAAACATCCAAGGCTATTGAGACATTTCGCTATTCCGAGGCTGAAAATCTGGTGCAGGATTTCTTTTGGGGTAGTTTTTGTGATTGGTATTTGGAGTTCATCAAGGGTAAATTCACCGATATTCATGTTCAAAAAACCGCTTTGTTTATCTTAAAAAATTCTTTGAAACTCCTGCATCCATTTGTGCCTTTTGTCACGGAAGAAATTTACAGCAAGATGAATACTAAAGATAGCTGTTTATCTGTTGTCTCATGGCCGTCTTTGCCCTGGCCTGTCAGCCAGGACAGGCAAAAGAGTTTGATTGATACAGATGCCTTTGAGCAAATGCAAACGGTCATTGACGTGATCTGGGCGATTCGCAATATCCGCACCCAGTGGAATGTAAAGCCCCAGGATAGTGTGGACGTTGTGCTTGTGCCAGTCAATCGCCAGCAGGAGCAATTACTGGAGAAAAACCAGGGGGACATCCAAAGACTGGGCAAGGTCAAGACTTTAACTATTGATTCCAAAGTCCAAACGGTCAAGGATGCCGCCAGTGTGGTAGTTAATGCTTTAAAAGTGTTTATTCCGCTGGGTGTCTTGGTGGATTTAGCTGCCGAGAAAAAGCGCATGAGCCAGGAGGTAGCCCGGAAGCAAAAGACCATGGAAGGACTACAAACCCGCTTAAATAACCCCGTCTTTGTGGATAAGGCCCCCCGAGATGTCATTTCCAAGGAAAAAGATCGCCTTAGCGCCCTTGGAAAAGACGTCAAAGAGCTTCAAACGGTTCTAGCCAATCTAAGTTAAGGCTTTTCGTCCCGGAGTTGATTATTGCTTTTTATTGAATACTCGCTAAGTACAAGTTATAATGACCGACTATGAATCAAGCTTACATTAAGACTATAGTTGCACTTGCTCTAGCCGAAGATATGGGAAGGGGGGATATTACGACCAACAGCCTTATTCCTGCATCTCTTGAGACTCAGGCGCGTATTATTTTTAAATCTGCTGGTATTGTCTGTGGTCTGAATGTAGCGCAGTGTGTTTTTAAAACTTTAAGCCGGCGGGTGAAGTTTCAAAAAACAGTTGCCGATGGCAGTAGGGTTAAGAAAGGTAAGTTCATAGCCTTTATTAAAGGCCCGGCCAGGGCGATTTTGATTGGCGAACGCGTAGCGCTTAATTTTTTAATCCATCTTTCAGCCATAGCCACGCACACCAGGGCCCTGGTGGAAAGCATCAAACCTTATAAGACAAAAATTTTGGATACCCGTAAAACCACACCATTATTGCGTTCGCTGGAACGTTATGCGGTGCGCACAGGCGGCGGGCATAACCATCGTTTTGATTTATCGACGATGGCGATGATCAAGGACAATCATTTAAAAACGTTCGGGAACGACAGATTAGTAAAAGCTGTTCAGGCTATTAAAGCTAAAACTAAAAAACTTGTTGAGCTGGAAGTGGGTACGTTAAGAGAATTTCAACAAGCTTTGAATTCCAAGGCGGATATGATTCTATTGGATAACATGACGCCGGCGCAGGTTCGCCGGGCGGTTATTTGGCGCAATCAGGTCAAATCCAGAATTTTATTGGAAGTCTCCGGAGGTATTAATCTTGACAATGTGCGTGCTTATGCCGCCACGGGGGTGGAGCGTATCTCCATCGGCTCGCTGAGGACTTCTCGTCAAGTATTGGATATATCGTTAAATTTCTATGATGAAATTCATTAAGTGTTTGATTATTCTTTATGCGTGTTTCTTGGCTTCTCTAAGCTTAGCCGACGGGACTGCGATGGAAGGAGCGGACCTTGACTCCCAGGCGATTTTCGATGACCGTGCGCTTATTACCGGGTATACCGACAAATTTGCGGATGAATCTAAAGATGTTTTGCTGGCCATGATCGCGGATGATTCCATTGGCCCTTACAAATGCACCGCTGCCGTGCGCGTGTTCAAACAAAAGTATGGCCAGGAAATCCTCTCCGCGGAAAAAGCCGCTGTGCTTAGAGTTTTTTTGCGCCGGCTTAACCGTACCGATTCTCCGTTTGTACGGGTGGAGATTATGCACACACTCATTGTCCTGGACCATTATCAATATTTTGCCTCCATGATGCCGATTTTAATTCAAAAGCTTGATCATTACAATGCCGTGGTGCGGGATTTGGCCTACGAAGACATTGGGGATATTATTAAAGATGACGATCGTCCTCGTGAGGCGAGGATCGTTTTTAACACTTTGCGCAAAATTTTCTTTCTTTCGCGCCATCGTTTAAACAACGTGCACACCCCGGATGAGAAATTAAAACAAAAATTGTCGATTTTACGCTGGGCTATCCGGGTGTTGGGGACTCAGGAGCTTAAGCGCCTACCTTTTGAAGTAATACGTTTGCTATAGAGGATCTTTTTGTTATAATTTAATTTACTTATGCTTCTTAACTCCTTAACGTTACATACGCCAAGATCATTGCCTGAGGCGGCCAAACTTTTTAAAGAGCTGGAAGATAGCAAGGTCTTAGCCGGAGGAACTTTTCTTTTAAACATTTTAAAACTACTTAAAAGCAAAGGGATCAGGACCGTCAAGAATATTTTGAGCTTGAGCCAGGTTGATGAGCTTAAAGGCATCAGCGCCGACGCCCAAGGCTTAACCATCAAGGCCATGACCACCATCACCGATGTTTTTGAAAGTCCGCTGTTGACGGATAATTTTCAAATTATCCACACGATTTGCCGCAATATTTCCACAACGCCTATTCGCAATATGGCGACCTTTGGTGGCAATTTGACTTGTCGTTATACGTGGACGGAAATGCCGGTAGCCACGATCGCTCTGGACGCGCAGATGTATTTTTTGTTGCCTGATGGCAAAACTTCCAGCATGAGCGCGGAAGATTTTTTTAAAAACAATGCCAGAAGCGAACATTTATTTACCCATGCCGTTATTACGAGAAATGCCCAGGCACGTTTGGCCTATCGGCGGGTACGCAAAATGTCGGACGTGGATCAGCCGCTGTTGACGGTATGTGTGAAGACTAACCTTAAAGACCAGCAGTGGGCTCAGACGCGCGCGGTCATCAATAACGGCACAGCATTTGCGCAAAGAGATTATCAACTGGAGGAATTTTTAAACGGCAAAACTTCAAATCCCCATTTGGGTCAGGAGGCCATGAATCATTTGACAACCACCATCTATAACACCAGAAGCAACGAATACAAACAGCATATGTTTCGGGTGTGTTTGCGCCAGGCCATTGAGGAAATATGCAAGTCCAAGTAACCATCAATGGGAAACCCCATACGCTGCCATTAAACGGTCATGAAACGCTGTTGGAAGTTTTGCGTGACACATTGTCGATGACCGGAACCAAAACCGCCTGTCAGGAAAGCGAATGTGGTACTTGTACGGTAATTATTAACGGTAAAGCTGTATTATCCTGCATTACGTTAGCGGCGAATTTAGACGGAGTTCAAATTAGAACTATTGAAGGATTAGCCGACGGTGATGTTCTGCATCCGGTGCAAAAGGCTTTTGTGGAGCAGGGATCGGTGCAATGCGGCTTTTGTATTCCCGGGATGATTATGGCGTCCACCGCTTTATTAGAGAAAAATCCCCACCCCACTCAAAAAGAGATTGAATACGCTTTAGACGGCAATATTTGCCGCTGTGGGGGTTATCCTAAAATCTTTGAAGCCATTCGTTGTGCCGCCAAAGAAATGGCTCAAGGGAAAAAATTTTAATATGAAAACTCAAGTTCTCAAAGAATACGTTGATCCCGTTGGTAAAAGCGTGCCGCGCATTGATGGCCGGGGCATTGTCACCGGGCAGACCAAATACGCTTTTGACGTGAGTTTTCCCAATATGCTGGTGGGTAAAATGCTGCGTTCACCGCATGCGCATGCCAAAATTTTGAGTATTGATACCTCCAAAGCCCAAAGCTTGCCTGGCGTTAAAGCCATCATCACCGCACGCGATACGCATTTGATTAAATTCGGTTCCAATGAATACTTCTTTCCGCACACCGTTGACCAAATGGCCTTGGAGGCGGATAAAGCGCGTTATATCGGTGATGAAATTGCAGCGGTAGCAGCGGTGGATGAAGAAACCGCTTATGAAGCCTTGAAGCTCATTGATGTGAAATATGAAGTTTTACCGGCTGTTTTTGATATTGAAGAGGCCATCAAACCAGGCGCTCCCATGATTCATGATTCGCTCAATAACATGGCCGTGATTTTACCGGTCAATTTCGGCAATCCTGAGCGCGTGATGAAAGAAGCAGATTATGTGCGCGAAGACAAATTTTGGTGTCCGGTGGCGCATCCGGCGCCTTTGGAGCCGCATGTATGCGTGGGGCAATGGGAGACCTTTGCCGATAAAATCACGCTATGGTCTTCCTCACAGGCACCGTTTAAATGCCGTGAGGCCTTAGCCAAGACGTTAAAAATGGATCTTAATAACGTACGCGTCATTAAAATGGCGGTGGGCGGCGGTTTTGGGGGAAAGCTCGAAATGCTGCCGATGGATTTTGCTGCGTGTCTTTTGTCTAAAAAAGCCGGCAGTTTGCCTGTCAAAATTTGTTGTACCCGTGAGGAAGAATTTATTTCCACCCGTCGTAAACACGGCATGATTTATAAAGTCAAAACTGGTGTCAAAAAAGACGGGACTATTTTAGCCATGACTGGTGAAGTGTTGGCCGACGGCGGAGCCTATTGCAGCTACGGGCCGACGGTGTTGGCCGCAGCCATGATGCGTATTTTCATGGTGTATAAAATCCAGCATTTTCGTATGACTGGCTATCGCGTATACACGAATAATCCTATCAGCGGTGCCATGAGAGGTTTTGGTGGGGTGCAGTCGGGGTTTGCTATTGAGTCTCACATGGATATGATCGCCAATCATTTAGGGATGGATCCAGTGGAATTTCGCTTGAAAAATATAACGACCCCGAATATGGTCACCATCAATAAAATGGTTTTAACGACCAATGGCCTGCGCGAATGTATCGAAAAAGCTTGCAGCGCGGCGGGTTGGAAAGAAAAACACGGCAAGCAAAAGAATGTTTGCCGTGGTATTGGCATCGGTATCGCGGCGGATGTGATGGGTTCTAAAATGTATAAGTCCCATGAATCAGCCGGAGCTATCGTCAAGGTAGAAGAAGATGGGTCTGTGTATTTATTTACCGGTGCCGCCGACACAGGGCAGGGATCCAATACAGCACTGTCACAAATTACCGCGCATGAGTTAGGGGTTAGCTACAGCCGCATTAAATGCAAGGCGGGAGATACCGAGATTACGCCGTTTGACACCGGTTCTTTTGCCAGCCGCGTGACGTTTATTTCCGGCAATGCCGCTATGTTGGGAGCCAGAGACGCCAAGGGTCAGATTCTAGAAATTGTGGCCAAAGAACATCATTTAAACGTTGATGATCTAGATGTCAAGGCCGAACAGGTGATCTTTAAAAAAGACGGCAAGGTTTTGATGAGTTTTGATAAGGCCCTTGAACTTTGCTATTCTTTTAATTACGGCAAACAGATTATCGGCCGTGGCAGTTATAATCCCAAAACCACACCCATAGATTTTCGTACCGGCGAGGGTAATGTCTCTGGAAGTTATGGGTTTGAGGCACAGATTGCCGAGGTTGAAGTTGACAAAGAAACAGGACAGGTGAAAGTTTTGGAACTTTGGGATGCCCATGATATCGGTAAAGCCATCAACCCCCAGTCGGTGGAAGCACAGATTGAGGGGTCGCTCGCCATGGGATTAGGCTATACGTTTTATGAAGATTTAAAGTTTAAAAACGGCCTGGTCTTAAATGCGAATTTCGCCGGCTATCGGGTGCCGCGTTCGATCGGCATGCCTAGGATGAATACGATTCTAGTCGAAACCAATGACCCTGAAGGGCCTTTTGGTGCCAAAGGAATGGGCGAGGCGTCTTTATTGCCGACTTCCGCGGCTATTGCTAATGCCCTGGAGGATGCCATCGGTGTTCGCATCAAAGAACTTCCCCTGACGGCGGATAAAATTATCAAAGCGTTAAAAGAGAAAGAGGCGCATCTATGAGAAAGATTTTTTTAATGTTTATTTTAGCGGGTATCTTAACCGGCTGCAGCATTTATCAAATCGATTTTCGTAACACCTCTCAAAATTATTATCCACCCAAAACCAATATTGATCAGGTACAGTACATGGAAAAGGTGGACAGGCCTTTTGAAGTCATTGGGGTTGCGACCGTCACCACCGAGCGCCGTCAATTGTTGAAAGATATTCTGCCTAAACTCAAACAGGAAGCCGCGATTTTAGGGGGGGATGCCATCAGCGATATTCAAACCAATGCCACCGGTATCTGGAAGAAAATCAAACCGCAGAAATTATTCGGTAACGCTTACATCCGCGCCACCTACAGCGCCAAAGTGATTGTGTTTAAGTAAATCCTTTAACTCTTCCGGCGTGTTAAACGTCTGAATAATCCCGGAGTCATGGACTTCTAAAATGTGGACTTGACGCTGCCTGATGAAACTGTCGAGTCCTTTGTTCGCAGAAAAATCCAACAAATCCTTCTTGAGGCTTTGATGAAAGATGGGCGGATGTCCGTGTTTTCCTTGATAAGCAGGAATAAGAATATCGGGATTTTGTTGTTGAAAAGCGTTGACGAGATCATCCATGGTTTTGGTCAGAACAAAAGGGTAGTCCACCGGCAAAAGCATGAATCCATGGGAGTTCTTATCGACGCTGCGTAAGGCCGTTTGAAAAGAAGATGTCTGTCCCATTTTGTAATCTTTGTTGTAGACAAGACGGACTTTACTGTGGTTAAATACATAAGGCGCAATGAGCGCTTCATGTGCGCCGGTGACGATGATGATCTCCTCAACAAGACTTTGAATGAGTTTTTGCTGTAAAAATTCGATAGTCTTGGTGGAACTGATTTGGGCCAAAGCTTTCGGGGAGCCAAAACGCAGGCTTTCACCGGCTGTCAGTAAAATGCAAGAAATCATAAATTCATTATAGATTAAAGAGTTTAATGATGGTATTTTTTTTGATTCTTCTTATTTTTATCGTGGCTACCATTGTCTTGATTTCCCTGTTTGCTCTGCAAAGTCTGCCCTGGTATAGGCCCTCTTTGATTTTAGAAAAAAATGAGATGGGACCGGTGAAACTGCGGCCCGTGACACGTCAACCAATGGTGATGGAAGGTTTGGCTGAACCTGAAAATGATTTTCATGTGTCTCTGGAAGAGAATGTGGCCAGGTTAGAGACCATGCTCAATGAAAAAAACAGGATGATTGAAAAATTACAAAAACAATTAGCCGCCGAAAAAATTCATCGGGTGGAGTTCGAAAAAGTCAAAGCTATTCTCGATGAGGAAATCCAAAATTTAAAAGCCCAGAATAAGACGCTTAAAGCACCAACAGGAGGGAATAATGCGTAAGATATTGTTTTTATTAATAAGTTTGATGTTAACCATCCTTACATTCAGTAAGGCCCAAGAAAAGGAGAGTGTTGTGGTTTTGGAAACCAATCAGGGAAATATTGAATTGAAATTATTTTCGGATATTGCACCTAAAACCTGCGAAAATTTTATCGGTTTAGTCAAAAAAGGCTATTACAACGGTATTATTTTTCACCGAGTGATTAAGAGTTTTATGATTCAGGGCGGGGACCCGACGGGAACAGGGACGGGCGGAGAAAGCATCTGGGGTGGTTCCTTCGAGGATGAATTCAGCCCTCGAGTCGGTTTTGACCGTAAAGGCCTTTTGGCTATGGCTAATGCCGGGCCCAATACCAACGGCAGCCAGTTTTTTATAACCACTGTACCAACCCCATGGCTCAATGGTCACCATACGATTTTTGGGGAAGTGATTAGTGGCTATGAAACGGTTGAAAAAATAGAAAATACGGCCATCGGCCCCGGGGATCGTCCCATCCAAGCGCAGAAAATCATTAAAGCATACGTCAAATAATGCAAGAAATCCTCTATAAAGCCCTTGAAGCAACCCAAAAAGGGCAAAATTACGCTTTTGCGACCATCATCGAGTCAACCCCTAAAGGCACGCCTCGTAAAGCCGGGGCTAAGATGATTGTTTTTGAAGATGGTTCTTGCTGGGGTACCATCGGTGGAGGGCGTAATGAAAAAGCAGCGATTGGCGAATGTTTGAAAGCCATGAACTCTCAAAAATCCACGATGGTTACCTACAATTATTTTGGACGTCAGGGAGAATCGGTTTGCGGCGGCCAGATGAAAGTTTTTATCGAGCCTTTTGTACCTAAATTTCATTTGGTCATCTGCGGGGCCGGTCATATTGCTTTGCCTTTATCTGCTATCGGTAAAATGCTGGGCTTTAAGGTCACCATCATTGACAATCGCAAAGAATTTGCCAATAAAAAAAGATTCCCTCACGTGGATCATATCATCGTTGGTAACCACGCGCAGGAATTGGTTAAATTACCTGTCAACAACAACACTTATATCGCAATTGTTACCCAGGGTAATGAATTTGATTTTGAATGCCTTAAGGCAGTCATTAAATCTCCAGCCGCTTATATTGGGGTCATTTCCAGCCAACCCAAAAGAGTAAAATTTTTTGGACGTCTGAAAGAAGCCGGGATGAGGGAAAAATATCTTAAGAATATTAAAATTCCCATGGGGCTGGATATCGGCGCACAGACGCCGGCGGAAATCGCCATTTCCATTACTGCCGAAATAGTAGCGGTTAAAGATAAACAATATATAGGAACAGATAAATTTAAAACAAGATAGACAGGGGGAAGGTATGAATAAAGAAGAAGCTATTGATATTGTCCGCGACGCGGGGTTTGGATTTTTAGCTACCGTCGAGGAAAATCAGCCGCATGTACGGCCCATGATGCCCTATTTGACCGAGGAGGGCGAACTCTTGCTGGCTTTATTGGGACGTTCGCGTACGATTCCTCAAATCAAAGGCAATCCCAACGTTGAGGTCTGTTTTGTGGACCGTAAAATGTGGTATTGCCGCGTCAGCGGCACGGCGGTGATTAGTAATGATGTGCCCAAGAAAACCACTGTTTTTGAGATGGTTCCTATGCTGCGTCAGTATTTTGCTGGACCCCAGGATCCGAATTATCATCTGGCGGTGATTAAAATCAAGTCCATCGAAGCCATGACGCCTCACAGCCGTCTTCCCGAACAAATCAGTTTGTGATGAAATTAGTGTTGGCTGTTTTTGAATTCTGCCACTAAAGCCTGCACGGTTTGTTTGGCATCACCGAAGATCATACGGCAGTTATCATCGTAGAACAATTCATTTTCAATCCCCGCAAAACCGGTTGCCATGGAACGTTTGAGCACGAATACGGTTTTGGCTTTGTCGGCATTGATGATAGGCATGCCGTAAATGGGGCTTGATTTGTCGTGGCGGGCGGCGGGGTTAACCACGTCATTAGCGCCGATGACAATAGCCACATCCACATTTTCCATCAAGGGATTGATGGCATCCATTTCCATTAATTGATCATAGGGGATATTGGCTTCTGCCAATACAACGTTCATATGCCCGGGCATGCGGCCGGCCACGGGATGAATGGCGTATTTAACGTCGCAACCGTTTTTCTCCAGGAATTCGCTAAGCTCACGCACGGCATGCTGGGCCTGAGCCACGGCCAGACCGTAGCCGGGGATAATCACCACCGATTTGGCGTTTTCCAAAATCAGAAACGCATCTTCCACCGAAATCGCTTTAGCTTCTTTTTTCTGGCCGTCGGTTTTCTTTTTCACCACCGCTCCAAAAGCGCCGAAAATAACATTGGTGATGGAGCGGTTCATGGCCTTGCACATGATAATACTTAAGATAATCCCGTTGGCGCCGACCAAAGAACCAACGACGATAAGAAGAGTGTTATGGATAACGAATCCTGTGGTGCAGGCGACAATCCCCGAATAACTATTTAAGACGGAGATAACTACCGGCATATCCGCGCCGCCGATGGGAATGACTAAAAAGATACCGAAAAGCACGGACAGCCCTAAGATGATAAGGAAGACGTCATAACGGGCGGGATGCATAAGGAACAAAATCCCTAAAATTAAAATCGAAGCAATAAGGGCGATATTTAACAGACGCTGACCGGCAAATAAAATGGGTTTTCCGGGAATTTTTTCACTCAACTTCCCCCAGGCAATGGCGCTTCCGGTGACCGTCAGCCCACCGATGACAATGGATAAATAGAGCGTGATGGTATTGGTCAAATCGCCGGCACCATTGACATGGTAGGCAGTCCAATCCACAAACACGCTCGCTAAAGCCCCGCAGCCGTGTAAGAGGGCTATCATCTGCGGCATCTGGGTCATGGCGGCTTTAAAAGCAACTAAAGCGCCCAGGCTGGCACCTATAATAATGCCGATGAGAATCCACTGGAAGCTGATGATCTGTCCGTTGGCAAGGGTGGCCACAATGGCTAGGAACATGCCACTGGCAGATAAGATATTGCCACGACGGGCAGAAACAGGAGAACCTAGAAATTTTAAACCAAACGCAAATAAGACGGAACTGATGATGTAAGCCAGATTAGTGATAAATGCGCTGTTCATTGAGCAGCCTTTTTCTTAAACATTTTCAGCATGCGTTCGGTGACTAAATAACCGCCGACTACGTTAAAGGTGGCTAGAGCCACGGCTGATGTTCCTAAAATGATGGTTAATGTGCTGTTGGCTTGGGCGCCTGCGGCAATCAAAGCGCCGATGACAATAATCCCGCAAATGGCATTGGCCTCGGACATCAAAGGTGTGTGCAATAGAGGAGGCACACGGGAAATCAGCGCGAATCCCAGAAAAATGGACAGCACTAAGATAAAGAGTAAATAAATGAGTTCCATAACTTTTTCCAGATTATTTCCCTCCCTTGATGGGAGGGATTAAGGGAGGGTGATTAAAAAATTTTTACCCCCACCTAACCTCCCCTATTAAGGGGGAGGAATTATTTAATGTTTTTAACCATTTCATTAACCACCGTACCCTGATGCGTGATCAATGCACCTTTGATGATTTCATCCTCGATATTGAGTTTGAATGTTTTACTGTCTTTATCCCAGTATTCTTCAATGAGATTATGCAGATTTGCCGAATACATCTGAGAGGCATGTACCGCCACGCGGCCAGGTAAATTGTCTAAACCGATGATGCGTACGCCGTTGGCGGTGGTAACTTCTTCATTAACCTTGGAACCTTCCACATTGCCGCCGGATTCAACCGCCATATCCACGATGATGGTGCCGGGTTTCATTTGGGCGATTATATCCTTAGTTAAGAGTACAGGGGCTTTGCGGCCGAATAGCTGGGCGGTGGTAATGACAACATCAGATTGCATACACACACGAGCCATGCCGTTTCTTTGTTTTTGCAATTGCTCTGGTGTTAATGATTTGGCATAGCCTTGAGTGGTTTGGCCGGTTTCTCCTAAATCAATCTCAACGAATTTGGCCCCCAGCGACTGCACCTGTTCTTTCACGACGGGGCGCGTATCAAAAGCCTCAACGCGAGCACCTAAACGTTTGGCGGTGGCAATGGCTTGCAAACCCGCCACACCAGCACCGATAATAAACACGCGCGCCGGCTGAATAGTACCAGCGGGGGTCATGAGCAAGGGAAAAATTTTCGGTAAACGTTCGGCGGCTAAAATAACCGTCACATAGCCGGCTAAATTCGCTTGCGAGCTTAACGCATCCATTTTTTGGGCGCGGGTGGTACGCGGGATCATTTCCATGGAAATGACGCTGATATTGTTTTTAGCTAATTCTGCAACGAGGGTTTTTTCATTAAAAGGATCCAGAAAGCTGATGTGAATGCATCCTTTTTTAAGTGGGGCAACTTCTTCGATGGGAGGTTTGCGCACACGCAAAATCATATCGGCGTTTTTTAAAATGTTGGATCTAGAATCGATCGAGGCGCCGGTTTTTTGATATTCACTATCGAAGATACCAACACAGGCGCCAAGCCCGCTTTCCACTGTTACCTGCGCGCCTCCTTTAACCAGACGATCAACGGAAAGAGGGATCAGGGCACATCTTGTTTCACCGAGATAAATTTCTTTAAGGACACCAATGAGCATACCGTTTTCCTTAAGGGTTGAATTTATACTAATTTTCTTTAATGTAACAAAACATCCTTAAGAGTCAAGCTTACTTTTAAGAACATAATTATTCCCTACTTTTCTTTTTTGTGATAATGTTGAGGTCTTATGTCCACTCGTCCCCGAGTAAATTTAATTAAATTTATTTGCGAGGGACTCGGGACTATGGTGAGGAGATTGTAAATTTTTTGAGGCGACGAACCATGGATCTCACATTTTATGATGAGTTAGCTAATAAGAGCATTGTCGGCGAGGAAATTGATGATGCTACCTGCCAGAAAATTTTGGCGAATGACCACTTTGAGCTTTTGCCGCTGGTTAACGCCGCGTATCAAGTGCGCAAGCATTTTCGTGGCAGGGAAGTGGTGATTCATATCATCAACAATGCTCAAAACGGCCATTGTCCGGAAGACTGTCATTATTGCGCACAGGCTAAATCCTCTCAAGCCAATATCGAAGAATACGGTTTAAAATCCGATGAGGAAATGGTTGAGGAAGCCCGTCAGGCCTATGCGAAAGGGGCTTACCGCTATTGCATGGTGTATGCCGGCCGTGGGGCCTCTGCCCAACGTATCGAACGCTTGTCAGGTTTAATCCGTAAAATTAAAGCGGAATATCCGAATCACGAAATTTGTATCTCCACAGGGCTTGTCACTGTGCAGGGTGCCATAGAGCTCAAAAGCGCGGGACTTGACCAGCTCAATCACAATTTAAATACGTCAGAGGCTTTTTATCCGAATATTTGTACCACACACACCTTTGCCGACCGGATCAATACTTTATTGGCTGCGCGATCGGCGGGAATACATTTATGTTCCGGTATGATTGTGGGCATGGGTGAGAGTCATCAGGATGTTATTGAGGTGGCTAAACGCCTGCGGTCTTTGAAAGCTGAATCTATACCGGTCAATTTTTTGGTGCCCATCGAAGGCAATCAATTATCCGTACCTCAGGGGCTAACACCGGAGTTTTGTTTAAGAGTTTTATGTTTGTTTCGTTTTTTAAACCCGCCAGCGGAAATACGTGTGGGAGCGGGGCGGGAAGGGCATTTACGCAGCATGGAAGTTCTGGCGTTGTATCCGGCCAGTTCTTTGTTTTTGCAGGGGTATTTGAACACCAAAGGTTCCTCGAATGCCAGGACTTTGCGCATGATCAAAGATGCTGGTTTTGAGATTAAATCAGATGTTCATTTGGATGATCTTTTGGCCTGCCAAAGCGAAGATATAGCGACAGCAGGATTTCATGAGGCCAAAGCGGTGGTGAAAGACCTTAAAGATTTACGTCCGGCATTGAAAGTATAGATTTTTATTGCCAAAATCCTCGGCGGTGTTATAGTAAATAAACTTTCCGCAATTTTTAATCTATTGCTAATATAAAAGAAAGATAAAGTATGTCAGTGGAGAAACGATCAGTCACTAGGTTTGAACTTCTCATGGATGCCGGTTTTGGTGCCCAAAAAGCCGGGGACATTCTTTTAGGAGCTTTTGTAGCCATGGGTAAATATGTTTATGTGGACCCTATGATCCCTGCTGAAATTTCGCCTCCGGCTAGAAGCCGTCCGGCACTCTCCGGCGTTATTATCCGTTTGGCGGATTTTGACGTCACCAATATCGGCAATGACACGGATTTGATTTTAGCCTCCCATGAAATCGTGCTCGACCGTCGTTTGGAAGACAGAGAATATAATCCCAAATGTGTTGTTTTGCTGGATATGGGTGACAGCAAGGACAACGCTGATTCTTATGAGGCGGTACTTAAACACTGCACTCAAGAAGGACTCAGTGTCATTCCTTTTGAGGTGGATGAAGCTTCTAAGACTATCGTGAAAGAACTCGGCGGCAAAGGGCAGAACATTCATTATCTGGGAATACTCAGCTATATCTATAATGTGGATGGGAAAGTTGTTGAAAAAGAGATTCAAAAGACCTTGGGCAAGAAATTAAAACCGGAGATTATGGAAAAGAACCTGGTTCTTTTTCGTAACGGCTATCAATTGGCTAAAGAAAGGGTATTTTTTCAAATTCAGGTTGATAACACTGCCCATGATGAAGAGAAAATCCTTATCGATGGTAATACCTCTTTGAGTATGGGTATTATTGATGCTGGTATTAAATTATATTCCGGGTATCCCATTACGCCGGCATCTTCGATGATGCATACGCTGGCTAAAGAATTCCCTTCTTATGGTGGTATGGTGCATCAGGCGGAAGATGAAATCGCGGCCATTGGTACGGCGATCGGTGCTTATTACGGAGGTGTTCCGGCGGTCACCTGTACTTCGGGGCCCGGCTTATCGCTCAAGCAGGAATTTATTGGATTCTCTCAAGCGGCCGAAATCCCTATCATTATTATTGATGCCCAGCGCGCCGGTCCATCGACGGGAATGCCGACCAAAACCGAACAGTCGGATTTGCCGGCGGTGATTTTTGGCAGTCATGGCGACTACACCAAAATTGTCATTAGCGTATCCAATGTCATTGATTGTTTCTACGCGCCGCATATGGCCCGCTATCTAGCGGAAAAACTGCGTTTGCCGGTGTTTATTATGAGCGATTTCCAAACGGCCAACAGTTATAAAGTTATCAGTAAACTCAAAGTATTGCAGATGAATGATGTGGAAGAGATTCCGGATTTTGTGTTGGAACGTTTTCATATCAACCGTTTACCTAAAGACATTGAAATGGTCCGTACCCTGCAGGCGCCACCGGGAACAGAAGGCGGTATGCGCCGGGTGACGGGTTTAAATACAGATCAAGGGGGCAAAGTTAATTATTCTGCGGGAACGAATCAGCACTCCCATCAAATCCGTAATGAAAAAGTGCATCATGTCCGTCGGGCATTGATCAAGCCTGAGATGTTTGGCCCTGATACCGGCGATATTTTGGTGGTAAGCTGGGGCAGCACCCGCGGGGCCCTGGAAGAAGCTATCTCTCTTTGCGCTAAAGAGGGGCTTAAAGTAGGGGGAATGAATTTGCGTATCGTGTATCCTTTGCCTTTGATCCTCAAAGAAATTTTTGCTAAATATAAGAAAATTGTGACGGTGGAAGTGGCCTACGGTGATAACCTCAAGCCTTCACCGCTGGCTTTATTGTTAAGAGCCGAGACTTTGGTGGATGTCAAATCTATGATTGCCCAGGCCACCGGTCGTCCTATCCGTCCTAAATCAATTGTACAAATGGTTAAGGAGGTTCTTTCCAAATGAGTGCGCAAACAGTAGAACAACCCAAAGGCCCGGTGACGATTAAAGATTTACAGACAGAAAATCCGCGTTGGTGCGTTGGCTGTGGGGATTTTGGGATTATTATGGGTTTAAAGCGTTTCATCGTGGAGCGTCAATTGTCACCGGCGATGACGGTCAATGTCTCCGGTATCGGCTGCTCGGGCCGCGCGCCGAATTATTTTAATACTTACGGCGTGCATTCGATTCACGGCCGACCGATTACCATTGCCTTGGGGCTGGCTTTAGCCCGTCCGGATTTAAATTTGTTTGTGCATGCCGGTGACGGGGATGCCTTGAGTATCGGCGGTAACCATTTGATTCATGGCATTAATAAAAATTTTAAATGTGTCTTTTTGTTATATGACAATGAGCTCTACGCTCTGACTAAAAGTCAAACTTCTCCGACGACGCGTAAGGGCCATGTGACCACCACCCAGCCGCAGGGCACTTATTTGAATCCACTGAACCCCATCACCATCGCTTTAGGCTTAGGGGCGTCGTTTGTAGCTTCAACCGCGGACTGGATTCCGGACCATTTGACCAGTACCATGAAAGCGGCTTTTGATCATCCGGGGTTTGCTTTCGTGCATATTTCCCAGCGCTGTCCGCATTATGATCCGAATAACTTCGATCATAAATCCTCGGCGTGGTTTTCATTTTTAAAACATGCCAAGGGTATTGAACCTGATCGCCGCCTGGCCGATAAGACAGAAGTAGTGGAACATGACCCGTCAGATATGACCAAGGCGTTTCAATATGCGGCGGCAGAGCGCAAATATTTTGGCCTGTTTTATCAAAATAAAAACAAACCACGTTATGATGTGATCTTGCATGATTTGATCAAAAAAGCCACACCGAAAGACAAGGCAAAGATTTTAGATGCCTATCTCATCTGAACAACTCATTATCATTGGTTCCGGTCCCGCCGCACACACGGCCGCCATTTATGCCGCCCGGGCGAATTTGAAACCTCTCCTATTTGAAGGACTTTTGGCCGGCGGTGTGGCTGCCGGCGGGCAATTGACCACGACCACGGAAGTAGAGAATTTCCCGGGGTTTGTCAGTATTTCTGGTCCTGAACTCATGCAGAAGATGCGCGAGCAATCTCTTCATTGCGGAACGCGTATTATAAGCGAGACTGTTGATAAAGTGAATCTATCCCAAAGACCTTTTAAAGTATTTGTGGGTGGTAAGGAATATCAAACCGAAACAATTATTATTACTACCGGAGCCACGGCCAAACGTATGAATCTTCCCGGAGAGGAACGTTTATGGCAAAAAGGTATTTCCGCCTGTGCGGTTTGCGATGGTGCTTTGCCGTTTTTTCGCAATAAAGTGTTAGCGGTTATTGGCGGCGGCGATTCGGCGGTTGAGGAAGCGACCTATTTGACCAAATTCGCCTCCAAAGTTTTAATGCTGGTACGCCGTGATGTACTGCGTGCGGCCAAAGTTATGCAAGATCGCGTCAAAAATAATCCCAAAATCCAGATCATGTTTAATACCTTACCGACAGCAGTTTTAGGCGATCAATCTGTCACAGGACTGAAAATCAAAAATACCCTCACCAATGCCGAATCGACTTTGGATATCGGTGGTTTGTTTTACGCCATTGGCCATATACCCAACACCGCTTTCTTAAACGGTCAGGTAGAATTAGATGAAGCCGGCTACATTAAACCTAAGCCAGGCACTACCCAAACTAGCGTGCCAGGTGTTTTTGCCGCCGGCGATGTGCAAGATAAAGTCTACCGCCAGGCTGTTACCTCGGCCGGCAGCGGCTGCATGGCCGCCCTTGATGCCGAGCGGTACTTAAGCCATTAACGATAGCTTATTTACCTTACGCTTTTTAAAATTAATCTTATTATATTGCAGTCAAAATTCCTTTCCGTTAATATAATGATAAGTGAAAAGAATTTCAGCCAATCGTAATTCAACCTAGGTTTTTTCCCCATGAAAATCCATTTTGCCAGTAAAACTCTTGAGGAATATTTAGACCGGCTTTCCCGTAAAGAGCCGGTGCCGGGCGGTGGTTCTGCGGCGGCGCTCACAGCGGCGCTGGGGGCCGGCCTTGTGTCCATGGTCACTCATTATTCTATTGGACGCAAAGCCAACACCAAGGCCATTGACCACAAGCTCAATAGTATCCTCAAGCAAAGCGAGACGATCCGCAAGCGTCTTTTAGAACTGACCAGTTTGGATTCCGAGGCTTATCTGAAAGTTTCTACGGCGCGTACTCTGGACAAGAAAGCTCAAAAGCAGGCAGCTAAAGCAGCCCGTAACGTACCTCTGGAAGTTTGTAAGCTTTGTTATAAGGCGATTGATTTAACGCCTTTTTTAGTCTCAAAAGGTAATCCTTATTTACTCTGCGACGTGCAGGTGGCTGTTGAACTTCTGAGAGCCGGATTTAAAGGCGCTTCGGTCATGGTGAGGGTCAATTCATGAGCATTATTCTCGATGGAAAAATTCTGGCTGCCCAGCTCAAAGAGGATTTATCCAAAGAAATCGCCTCTTTAAAAGGTCAGCATCACCCCACACCTCGTATTATGAGTATTGCCTTTGGTCAATCGGCGGCCAGCCAGTCCTATATTACCAGTCAACAGAAAACCGCCCAGAGCGTGGGTATTCATTACGCTCTTCAAGTGCTGGATGAAAAATTGCCGCAGCAGGAAGCGATTAATTTTATTCAAAAAGTTAATAGTTCCCCTGACGTGCATGGCATCATCGTGAATAAACCTATTCCGGCTTCCATTGATTTTTATACGCTTATTAATGCTATTGCTCCTGGCAAAGACATCGAGGGGATGAACTTGGCCAATTTAGGAGCGTTACTTATGAATAAAAGTCATCTGTGGCCGTGCACGCCAGCGGCGGCTCTGGCGTTGCTGAAATCTTGTGGGCTTTCTCTGCAGGGTAAACACGCAGTGATCATCGGCCGCAGTGAAATTGTAGGTAAACCCATGGCCTTACTGTTGCTTAAAGAAGATATGACGGTGACGCTGTGCCATTCGAAGACGGTTGATTTAGAAGATCACCTTCGAGGAGCTGACGTGGTGGTGGCGGCGCTCGGCAAGCCATTGTTTGTCAAAGGTGATTGGATCAAAGAAGGAGCGGTAGTTATTGATGTTGGAATCAATCAGCATGAGGGTAAAATCGTTGGTGATGTGGATTTTGATTCAGCGAAAGATAAAGCCAGCTATATCAGTCCTGTACCCGGTGGCGTGGGGCCTGTCACTGCGGTCATCTTGATGAAAAACGCACTGGAGGCATTTAAACAAAGTTTATGAGTAAAATTTTGGTGGTGGGAAATTCTTCTGTAGTGACAAAGACCATTGAAACTATCCGTCAAAACGATCAGCAATCCACCATTACCTTATTTTGTACTGAAAGTTTTTTGCCTTATGACCGTTTAGCTTTGCCGTCTTTGGTCGCCGGGCAGATGAAGGAAACCCAAACACATTCTTTAGCCAACAATTTTTTTAGCCAGCATCAGGTGGATCTGATCGCCAATGAAAAATTGGCGCGCATCAGTTTCAAACGTAAGCATCTGACCACCGAGAATAAAGTCCAAATTGACTATGATCAATTGATGATTGCGGATTTGGGCCTTTTGATGCCGCTGACGATTAAAGGTCATCAAAAAAAAGGCGTATTCGATTGCGCACGGCTTTCATCGGTGAAGGAGCTCATTAAATATTTGCCATTGGTGGATACTGTTTTTGTCATGGCCACTAACATTCAGGGACTCAATATGGCTTGCGCTTTGCATGGAGTTGGTAAAGAAGTGGTCATCGTATCTTCCGGTCATGGGCTTTTGCCGGATATTTTCGATGAGGAAACGAGTTCTTTGCTCAAACAAATTCTGGAAGGAAAAGGTCTGCGTGTGCTGACGGGAAATACGATCGAGGAAATTTTAGGTGACGCTGAAGTGAAAGCGGTACGTTTGGACAGTGGTAAAGTGATGGCGGCGCAGATGGTGATGGCAGATTTTATGCCTCTGGATTGGCGTTTGGTCACCCAACAGACCGGTTACCAGAAAATTGACGATGATTATTTTCACACCGATCTGCCTTTGAAGCCTTCGCATTTTGGATTTAAAGTGGTGCAAGGGTTTTGCATGGGCTTTACCAAATTCCCTGAGGGCGGACGTGAGTATTTAAAATTCGATGGTCCACAAAACGTCTTTAAAAAGATTTTTGCACAAGGGCAATATCTGGTGGGAGCGGTGTTATTTAACGCGCCTTCTCATGAGGCGAAGTTGTTGAAAACCATTGCCGAGCGCATTCCTGTAGCAGGTCAAGAAGAAGCTTTGTTAGGAGGCTAGGGATGAAAAGAATAGAATTATTCTTTTTGTGTTGGGTGTGTCTGATGAATATCGGCTGGGTCTGGCATAAAAATCCTAAAGTCGATGATTATATGCAAAAAGGCTATCATGCCTGGCAGGTGGGAAATTTGACCGAGGCGATGAGTAATTATAAACAGGCCTTAATACTTCAACCCGCTCAAACCGACGCGCTTAATTTCCTGGGTGTGATTTACGAAGAAATGGGCCTGCCCCAAAAAGCTGAAGAACAATATTTGGCTGCCATTAGCGTGGATACAAAGTTTTTACCGGCCTATTCCAACCTCGGCATTTTATACTGGAATCAGGGGGACATTGACAAATCCATTTTCTATTTTCAAAAACGTGTAGAATTAGGCAGTGCCCATGACCCCTGGACAGTTAAAGCAGAAAAAGCTTTAGAAAATATGCATGCCGACAAAGCCGTAGATCGTCAAAGCTTGATTCAACAGGCTATAGACCAAGCTCATCAGCAAATGTCTCAATCTCAAAAAATCAAACAACAGGCTGTGCATGGCCAATAATCTCCCATGTCCCATCAGAAGGTTTTTTTAATCGACGCGCACGGCATCTGTTACCGTGCTTTTTATGCCGTCAGAACCCTGGCGAATTCGAAAGGCCAGCCGACCAATGCGGTATTTGGTTTCTGTAATGCTTTGAGGAAACTCATGCGTGATTTTGAGCCCCATTACATGGCCGCTTGTTTTGATGTAGGCAAAAAAACGCATCGTCAGGAAAAATATGCAGAGTATAAAATTCAGAGACAAGCCATGCCCGAAGATTTACGCAGTCAAATTCCAGTGATCAAGGACATTCTAAGAGCCTACCATATTCCTATTTTTGAACAGGAGGGCTATGAAGCTGATGACGTGATCGCCACGTTAGCCGCGCGTTTAAGCACCAAGAAAGCACCAGTGGTCATTGTCAGCGATGATAAAGATTTAAGCCAGTTGATGGACCAACATATTCAAGTATACAGTCCGCGCCAGGAGAAGATGTTGACGGACAAAGATATCCAGGAGAAATTGGGGGTGCCTTCGTCTTTGATTGTTGATTTCATTGCCTTGGCAGGGGATGCTTCGGATAATATTCCTGGTGTTGAAGGCATTGGTCAAGTTTCAGCTGTCAAATTGCTTAAAGCGTACGGATCTTTAGAAAAGGTCTATCAGCACCTGGATGAGATTACACCACCCGGCCTTCAAGAAAAATTAAAAATGGGTAAGCCCCAAGCTAAACTCAGTCAGGAACTAGCGTTGGTGAATGCGCATGTGCCTATTCAGGCCACTTTGGAGGATTTAAAATTGCAGCCACCCAATGGGAAACGTCTCTATGAGATTTTTAGCGAGTTAGAGTTTCGTAAATTCGCACAGGAATTAACCGACCAGACAGGAGCACAATTAGCATCCGGCGAAAAGGACTCTGCTCAAAAGCTGGATTCTGTACAGATCAAAGATGAAGGGGGGAAGGTGACGGTTGTTGATGATCTAAAAAGTTTACGCAAAAAATCCCATCAACCTCTCCAGGGAAAAGTTTTTGATATTTTTTTGGCCCAATATCTTTTAGCCGGCGGCTTCAATCGCGCCCAGGCCGATCGGCCTTCATCGGGAAAAGATTTTCGGCGATTATATCAGGAATTAAAAAAAGAGATTCACCAGCAAAAATTGGATTTTTTGTTTTATGACGTAGAAATGCCTTTGGCCGATGTTCTTTATGAGATGGAAGAAAACGGCGTGCAATTAGACGTGCAGGTTTTAAAAAAATTATCCTCTGAGGGCACAAAGAAAATCAACGAAGTGCAGGATTCTTTGTTTAAAATTGCTGGTTTCGAGTTTAATGTTAATTCCCCCAAACAGCTTAGCGAAGTACTTTTTGAACGTTTGAAGCTGCCGGTGGTTAAAAAGATCAAGACAGGATTCTCGACGGATGAAGAAGTGCTCACTAAACTTGCGGCCAAACACCCTTTACCGGCCTTGATTTTAGAGTACCGCCAGATCGCTAAACTTAAATCCACTTATATTGATGCTTTGCCACAGATGGTCGATGCCCAAAGCCGGGTGCATGCGAGCTTCAATCAAACCGGTACGGAAACCGGCCGCTTAAGTTCCAATAATCCGAATTTACAGAATATTCCGGTGCGTACGGATTTAGGCCGTCAGATCCGTAAAGCTTTCGTGCCTTATGCCAAGGGGCATGTGCTTTTATCCGCGGATTATTCTCAAATTGAATTGCGTCTTTTGGCGCATTGTTCCAATGATGAGAATTTAAGTAAAGCTTTTAAAGCAGATGCAGATATCCACCGTTATACCGCTTCCTTAATATTTGAGGAGCCCGAGGGGAAAGTGGATGAGAGCATGCGCCAGACGGCCAAACGTATTAACTTCGGGATTATTTACGGCATGAGCGCTTTTGGTTTAGCCAAAGATTTAAATATTTCTCAAGTTCAGGCTCAGGATTTTATCGATAAATATTTTTTGCGTTATCCCAAAGTGCGCCAATTGATGGATCATTCCATTGCCCAGGCGCAAGCCCAAGGGTTTGTGGAAACTTTATTTCATCGTCGGCGTTATTTGCCGGATATTAAAAGCGCCAATATGGGTCTTCGACAATTTGCCCAGCGTCAGGCGATCAACGCGCCCTTGCAGGGGACAGCCGCGGATTTTATTAAACTCGCCATGGTCAATATCAACCGGGCCATGAAAAGTAGGAAGTTATCATCAACGATGATTTTAACCGTCCATGATGAATTGGTTTTTGATGTCCCTTCCAGAGAGCAAAAAGATATGGCGCATCTGGTGTGTCACCATATGGAAGGTGTGATGAAATTATCGGTGCCGCTGAAAGCCAGTTTAAAAGTCGGGCCTAATTGGTTGGAGATGGATTCCTTATGAAAATAGTTTTTTGCGCTTCCGAAGTTGTGCCTTTTGCCAAAACAGGAGGGCTGGCTGATGTTTGCGGCTCCCTGCCGCCGGCGCTGGAGGCCTGTGGGCATGAGATTGTGGTCATTACACCCCGCTATAAAACATCCAAAGTCAATGCCCCTTCACCGGTGGTACGCATCGGTAAAAAAGTACGAGTCTATTTTATCGAGCACGGTCATTACTTCGGCCGCGAAGGGCTTTACGGGGATACCGATGGCGATTATCAGGATAATTTAGAACGTTTTTCCCACTTTTGTCATCACAGCCTTAAACTTTTAAAAAATATTCGTTACAAGCCGGATATTATCCACTGCCATGACTGGCATACGGCGCTCATTCCCGTGCTGCTTAAAACTAAATATCAAAAAGAATCTTTTTTTAAAAATACCAAAACGGTTTTGACCATTCATAATTTAGCTTATCAAGGCGTTTTCCCTTGGGAGCAGTATTCTACTTTAGGTGTGGAAGGTCACTTATTTCACACTCAAGGGTTGGAGTTTTATCGTCAAATCAACCTTCTTAAAGGGGGTATTATTTTTAGCGATGCCGTCACCACCGTTTCTCCCCGTTATGCCAAAGAAATTCAAACCCCTGAATTTGGCTGCGGATTGGAGGGGGTTTTAAGAAACCGTTCCAATGATATTTATGGCATCCTCAATGGCCTGGATTATGATGCTTGGAATCCACAGGATGATCCGTTTTTGGCTACACCGTTTTCGTCTCATCAATGGGAGGGCAAGGCGCACAATAAGGCCTTTTTGCAGGATTTTTTAGGAATGACGATGGATGAGAGACGTCCGGTATTTGGCTTTGTGGCTCGTTTGTGTCATCAAAAAGGGGTAGATCTTCTTGTGCAAGTCGTTGATGATATTATCCGTCTGGGAGGGCAAATAGCTTTAACCGGTATCGGTGAACGTAAATACCATCGTATGCTTGAGCAATGCGCCAAAGATCATCCCAAACATGTCGGTATTCATTTAAAATTCGAAGAGCGCCTGGCGCATCAAATTTATGCCGGCTCCGATTTCTTCTTAATGCCTTCGGCGTATGAGCCTTGTGGTTTGGGACAAATGATTGCTTTACGTTACGGCAGCATTCCTGTGGTGCATAAAACCGGCGGACTTTCTGATACGATTTCTTTGTATGATTCTATTCATTACACGGGCAACGGATTTTTATTCACGGAATATACCAAAGAGGCGTTTGTCAAAGCCATCGCAGAAGCCATCAAAGTTTATAAGGATCCCAAACAAATGGACTTTTTAGTACCTCAGGCTATGCGGTATCGTTTCTGGTGGGATAAATCCGCCAAAGAATACATCAGGGTCTATCAAAAATGCTTATCATCGGCGTAACCGGAAGTTTTGGCTCAGGTAAAACCACTGTCGCTAGCATGTTCAAAGATTATGGGGCACTGACCATTGATGCGGATGCCATCACCCGACAGCTTTTGGCCCCAGGTGGAAAATGTGTAAAAACAGTGGTAAAAATTTTTGGACATGCTATACTTAATATAAATAAGATAAACCGTGTTGCTCTAGCCAAGATCGTTTTCCAAGATCCGCGTGAACTCAAAGTACTCACCAATATCCTTTATCCGGTTGGCTTAAAAGAAGTCAAAAAACAAATTGCTGTACATAAAAATGCGAAATTGATTATTTTGGATGTGCCTTTGTTATTCGAATCCGGCTGGGATCAACTGGCGGATGTGAGCATTGTCGTACAATCAAATCAAACCACACAGATTAAACGATTGCAAAAATATCTAGGGCTTTCTAAGGGCGATATCTTGCGCCGTATCAAATGCCAGATGCCATTGAAGGAAAAGTTACCAAGAGCGGATATCGTCATCGATAACCGCGGTTCATTAGCACAAACGCGCGCCCAGGTAGCGGCGATAGTTCATAGATTGATGATGAGTCGGAAATGTTCCGACAATTAACAAGCAAAACCAGGAGAAATACATGAGCAGGGCAGAGACAAAACAAGAAAAAGAAGAAAAGAATGACAACGGCAATGGTGATTATAAACCCGCCAATCCATCGGGCAAGACCGTCAATATCGAAGATCTCAAAGAGATGAAAATGGCGGAGCTAACCAAATTGGCCCATGACATGGATGTACAAGGTACCAGCGGTCTTAAAAAACAGGAATTGATTTTTAAAATCCTCCAGGCCCAGGCGGAAAAAGAAGGGCTGATGTTTGGTGAAGGGACTCTGGAAATCCTCTCCGAAGGTTTTGGGTTTTTACGTTCAGCCAAATACAATTACCTACCGTGTCCTGATGATATTTATATCTCTCCTTCTCAAATACGCCGTTTCGATTTAAAAACGGGGGACACCGTTTCCGGTCAAATACGTCCTCCCAAAGAAGGCGAAAAATATTTCGCGCTTCTAAAAGTTGAGGCGGTCAATTTTGAAAATCCCGAAAAATGTAAAGATAAAATCTTTTTTGACAACCTCACACCGCTTTATCCTAAAGAGCGTCTGAATTTGGAGACCACCCAGCAGGAGGTGTCTACGCGGATTATTAATCTGCTGACACCCATCGGCAAGGGCCAACGCGCTTTGATTGTGGCGCCTCCCTATAGCGGTAAAACCGTTTTGCTGCAAAAAGTGGCCAATGCCATTGTGCAGAACCATCCGGAAGTTATTCTCATTGTACTTTTGATTGATGAGCGTCCGGAAGAAGTTACCGATATGCAAAGAAGCGTCAAGGGCGAAGTGATCGCTTCCACCTTTGATGAGCCTGCGGAACGCCACGTACAGATTGCCGAAGTCGTGATCGAAAAAGCCAAACGTTTGGTGGAGCATAAACGCGATGTGGTGATCCTATTGGATTCGATTACTCGTTTAGCGCGTGCTTATAATACCGTTGTACCGCATTCGGGCAAAATTCTCTCCGGTGGTGTGGATTCCAATGCCCTGCATAAACCTAAGCGCTTTTTTGGAGCGGCGCGCAACATTGAGGAAGGCGGTTCTTTAACAATTATCGCAACCTCATTGGTTGATACCGGCAGCCGCATGGATGAAGTTATTTTCGAAGAGTTTAAAGGTACCGGCAACATGGAATTGCAGCTGGACCGTAACCTCTTCCAGCGTCGTATTTATCCGGCCATTGACATCAAACGTTCCAATACCCGCCATGAAGAATTATTGGTTCCTGAAGGAGATCTTCAGCGCGCCTGGCTTTTGCGTAAGGCCTTTAATGACCTTAACGCAGCAGAGGCTATGGAGCTTTTGATCGATAAAATTTCCAAATTTAAGACCAACTCAGATTTCCTGCAGAATATGAATAAGTAAGGTAAGGATTAGAGGTAACAAAGCTTACTTGCAAAATATGAACAAATAAGGTATTATATCGCCCTTTGATTAATAAGGTAATCCTTCGCTCCCGCAATGAAGGAGGTTAAAAGTTCATGAAAGCAGAGATTCATCCACCCTACGAAGAAACCACCATCACCTGCGCTTGCGGGAATGTGATTCATACGCGGGCCACTAAAAAAAATATTCGTGTGGAAATCTGTTCCCAGTGTCATCCTTTTTTTACAGGATCCAAGAAGCTCGTGGATACGGCCGGCCGTATTGAACGTTTTAATAAACGGTATGCTAAAGGCAAATGATCAAACCAAATTGGTCAAGGCCCAAGAACGTTATCTCGAGCTTGAAAAACTCTTGGCTGACGAAAAGGTTATTTACGATCAAAATCAGTACGGTAAATTAGCCAAAGAATTTGCCGGGCTGGCCAATCTGATTGAACTTTACCGAACCTACCAAAAGACCGCTTCTAATATCAAAGAACTGCAGGAAATTCTCAAAAGCAAGACCGAGGCTGATTTAAAAGAATTGGCCCAGTCGGAGTTGGTGGATTTACAGCCCCGGCTGGAACAATATGCCCGGCAGTTGACGGATTATTTAGACCCTTCCAAAAACGAACCGGATAAAGATATTATTATAGAAATCCGTGCCGGCACCGGTGGCTTAGAAGCCAGTTTATTTGCGGTTGATTTATATCGCATGTATTCTAAATACGCGGATCTCAAGGGTTGGAAATTGGAATTAATGTCCTATGCTCATACCGAAGCCGGAGGAGCTAAGGAAGTTATTTTTTCTCTAAGTGGTAAAGAATGTTCCAAGCGTCTCAAATGGGAAAGCGGAATACATCGCGTTCAGCGTGTACCCACCACCGAGGCCTCAGGGCGTATCCATACTTCGGCGGTTACCGTGGCTATTTTATTTGAGCCGCAAGAAATTGATTTGCAGATTGATCAGAAAGATTTGAAGATTGATGTCTACCGTTCTTCAGGCCCGGGCGGGCAAAGTGTGAACACCACTGATTCAGCAGTGCGTATTACGCATTTACCATCGGCAACGGTAGTTGTTTGCCAGGATGAGCGTTCACAGTTAAAGAACAGGGCCAAAGCCATGCGTATTTTGCGTGCGAGGATTTTGGATAAAATGCAGCAGGATGCTTTTGTCAAGGAAGCGGCCTTGCGTAAATCCCAAGTCGGTTCCGGCGACCGCAGTGAAAAAATTCGCACTTACAATTTTCCCGATCGGCGCGTGACCGATCATCGTATTGGCTTTACCAGCCATCGGCTGGAGATGATGTTAAACGGGGATTTGGATGAATTAACCAATGCCCTTATAGCCGCCGAGAAAGAATTGAAAGAATAAACGGCGGCCGGTTAATAGCAGATGGTTAATGGTAAATGGTTGAAGAGTTTTTTACTATTAACCATTGACCATTCACTATTGACTAAACCATGACCGAAGATGAATTAATCCTGACTTCTATTCTTCAATGCCCCCACAGCGATCTTTATCTTCGAAAGCCCTCCTTAACAGCTCAACAGCAAAAGCAGTTTGAATCTTACAAAGTCCGTCGTGAAAATGGCGAGCCTTTGCAGTACCTTCTAGGCTGTTGTGAATTTTATGGGTTGAAATTTAAAGTTGATCAATGTGTGCTGATTCCGCGACCGGAGACAGAAGTGTTGGTAGAGACAGCTATACAGCGGGTGACCAAGGCAGGAACAGGACCCTGCGTACTTGATTTAGGTACAGGTTCCGGCAATATCGCCATAGCCTTGGCTAAACATCTTGCCGGGGTACGCATAACGGCGATGGATATTTCCCAAGAAGCTCTGGATGTGGCCCGTGACAATGCGGTAAGACATGGGGTTGATGGGCGTATTGAGTTTATTCAGATGGATATGCTTGTGTCATTGCGAACCGAAGGTGAAGCAATCTTTTTAAGAGATTACTTCGTCACAAAAGGCGTTCCTCGCCATGATACCGGTTTTGATCTGATTATTTCCAACCCACCATATATTCCAACAGAGCAAATGAAAACTTTGCCTGCCGATGTTCAGAAAGAACCGAGACTAGCTTTAGAAGCAGGAGAAGACGGTTTAAAGTTTCATAAATATATTATAAAATACACTCCGTTCTTGCTAAGAGCTGGTGGTTATCTTATGATGGAGTTTGGCGACGGTCAGGGCCAGGCTGTCAAAGAGTTAATCTTACAACAGCAAGTGTTTTCAAACATTCAAATCCTCCAAGACTTAGCCGGTAAAGATCGCATCATTTGTGCACAAAATTTTTAAGGAGATTTAATTTATGGAAAAGTTTGTCATTGAAGGCGGCAGGGCGCTCAAAGGCGAAGTAAAGATCAGCGGATCCAAAAATGCGACTTTGCCTATTTTAGCCGCGACTTTGCTCACGGACGGCATCTGCGAAATTCGTAATGCGCCTAAACTGCAAGATACGCGGACGATGTGCAAACTGCTTAAGACTTTGGGCAAGACGGTTGAGATGAACGGCAATCAAGTGACTGTTTCAGGCAGTGTCCATACTCACGTGGCAGACTATAAATTGGTCTCGACCATGCGCGGCTCGTTTTGCGTGCTAGGGCCCTTGTTGGGCAAATTAGGTAAAGCCAAAGTGTCCATGCCCGGCGGATGCGTGATTGGTGTTCGGCCCATTGATTTGCATTTAAAAGGCATCATTGCTCTGGGGGCCAGAGCGGATTTTGAGGCGGGTAATGTGATTGCCAGCGCTGCTAAACTCAAAGGGACTCAAATGTATTTGGGAGGCATGTTTGGATCATCGGTATTGGCTACGGCCAACGTCATGATGGCGGCTGTTTTGGCTCATGGCGAAACGATCATCGAAAGTGCCGCCTGTGAACCAGAAATTGAAGATTTAGGAAATTTTCTTAGTGCTCTGGGTGCCAACATCGAGGGCCACGGCACCCCGCGCATTGTTATTAACGGCGTTAAGAAACTCAATGGGGCCAGCTACAGAATAGGGGCTGACCGTATCGAAGCCGGTACGTTTTTGCTCATGGCGGGGGCGGCTAAAAGCGATATGCTTATCCGAGATGCGCATTACAACCATTTGTTAGTGCTCATTGATAAACTGCATTATGTCGGTGTGGATGTGCAAAAAGATGGCAATGATATCCGGGTTCGTTGTAAAAAGACGTTACGCCCGGCCAATGTGGTGACCCATCCGCATCCTGGTTTCCCGACGGATTTGCAGGCGCAGTATATGGCGCTTATGGCCATTACGCCGGGAGTTAGTATTGTGACCGATCGTGTTTTCCCGGATCGTTTTATGCATATTGCCGAGCTTAACCGTATGGGGGCTCAAATCCGCCGCGACGCCGGAAGTGCAATTATCGAAGGAGTCAAACATTTGTACGGCGCACCAGTCATGGCTTCCGATTTACGCGCTTCGGCAGCTTTGGTGATTGCAGGGCTGGTCGCTAAAGGCAAAACCGAAATTCACCGCATTTATCACTTGGACCGCGGTTATGAAGATTTGGATCAAAAATTAATCCAGTTGGGCGCAAAAGTATTCAGAGAAAAGGAGTAAAGCGGGTGGCCGAGAGAGGGGCTCCCCATCGACCGCAGGGACGAGGACGATGGGGAAACTCGAGGACAGGACCCGCTTAGGAGATGTCTATGATTTTAATGATTGATAACTACGATTCGTTTACGTACAACCTCGTGCAGTATTTTGGCGAGCTTAAAAGCGATATGAAAGTTTTTCGCAATGACGCTCTGACCATTACGGATATCCGCCGCATGAAACCTCAAAAGATTGTTATTTCCCCCGGGCCGGGCCGTCCGGAAAATGCGGGTATTTCCGTGGATATTATCAAAAAATTAGCCGGTGAGATTCCCATTCTCGGCGTCTGTTTGGGTCATCAAGGCATAGGCTATGCGTACGGTGCTAAAATCATCAATGCCAAAAGCCTCATGCACGGTAAAACATCCATGATTGAGCATACGGGCAAGGGCCTTTTTAAAGGTCTTTCGCATCCGTTTGAAGCCACCCGTTATCATTCGCTGGTGATTGACCGTCAAACCTTGCCTGATTGCCTTGAGTTGACCGCCTGGACTACCGATGACGGGGAGATCATGGGCGTGCGCCATAAAACGTTGCCTGTGTGGGGCGTGCAATTCCATCCGGAATCGATTCTAACTAAGGAAGGTAAACAAATCCTTAAGAATTTTCTTTCACTCTAATGCGCGATTATATTGACAAAATTCAAAGTCGGCATAATTTGACCCATGAAGAAATTACGGTGGTCATGGAACTCATTATGGCCGGCCACGTCTCGGTGGATGAAATCCGCGACTTTCTATTAGCGTTAAATGCCAAAGGCCCAACGGTCGAGGAGATCACTGCCTGTGCTTTGATTATGCGTAAATTCGTGATACCGGTTAAAACTAAACACAAAGTTGTTTTAGATACCTGCGGCACTGGCGGAGATCATAAAGGGACTTTCAACATTTCAACCACGGCGGCTTTAGTGGTGGCTTCTTGCGGGGTAGCGGTGGCCAAACACGGCAACCGTTCGGTTTCCAGCCAATGCGGCAGCGCGGATGTGCTGGAAGCTTTAGGCATTAATGTGCATTTAAAAGAGTCTTTAGTCGGTGATTGCTTAGATAAAGTCGGCATCGCGTTTTTGTTCGCTCAACAGCTTCATCCGGCGATGAAAAATGTGGCCCCGGTGCGCAAAGCACTGGGGGTTAAGACCATCTTTAATATTTTGGGGCCTTTAACGAATCCTGCCCGGGCTACTCATCAAATGGTAGGGGTTTACAGCCGTGATTTGGTGGAGCCCATGGCTCATGTCCTGATGAATTTGGGATTAAAGCGCGCTTTGGTGGTACACGGCCATGACGGCCTGGATGAAATTACAACCACGGGACAAACATTTATTAGCGACTATAACGGCCAAGAAGTGATCTCTTATGATATTGATCCTCAAGAGTTGGGGATTGCGCCAGCGAAGATTGAAGATTTTGACGGCGGCGACAAGGATATGAATGCGGATATTGTGCGCTCTATTTTACAATCTCAAAAAGGCCCTGGGCGGGACATTGTGCTGGTCAATGCCGCCTACGGCCTTTATACCGCCGGGGCTGTACAGAACGTTTCTGACGGGCTTCGCATGGCCCAACATGCCATCGACTCCGGCCGGGCTTATCAAAAATTGGAAGAATTAAGGGAGTTTACTAATCGTGTCCGGTAATTTTTTAAACGCAATAGCCGATTATAAGTCGGAAACTCTCAAAACCAAGACAGCCTATTATGAGAATTTAAAAAAGAACATGAAATCCAAGGCTCATCGGCGTTATGAGGTTTTCAAAAAAGCCATTTCTAAGCCAGGACAGGTTAATTTGATTGCGGAAATAAAAAAGGCTTCTGTCTCGGCAGGAGTGATTCGTGAAGATTTCGACGTGATGCAAATTGCCCGAACTTATGTGGCCCATCAAGCGGCGGCAATTTCTATATTGACGGAAGATAAGTATTTTTTAGGAAAATTGTCGTATTTAAAAAAAGTCAGCGACGAATTTAACCTGCCCACTCTCATGAAGGATTTTATCGTTCACGAGTATCAAATTTACGAGGGTGCCTTTTATGGAGCTTCGGCTGTTTTATTGATGGTGGCGATGCTTTCCGATCCTCAAATGAAAGATTTGATGAATGTGGCCCATGCGTTGGGTTTGGATTGTCTGGTGGAAGCGCACGACGAAAGAGAAATTGAACGGGCGCTAAAAGTAGATGCCCAAATTATCGGCGTCAATAACCGTGATTTACATTCGTTAGACGTCGATTTAGCCAATTGCCTGCGCCTGATTCCGCGTATTCCAAAGGGCAAAATCATTGTGGCGGAAAGCGGGCTTAAAACGCATCAGGATGTCAAAAGTGTGCAAGAAGCGGGAGCGCATGCGGTTTTAATCGGCGAGACATTCATGCGTGCGCCGGACATCGGTGGGAAGATTAAAGAAATTATGGGATAATAGTTGGGTGTCATTGCGAAGGAGTCTAGTTGATGGTTAGAATTAAAGTCTGTGGAATCACTAATGAAAAAGATGCTTTAAAGGCCGCCAGTTTAGGCGCGTGGGCTTTGGGTTTTATTTTTTATAAGAAAAGCCCGCGCTTTATCAGTCCCTATAAAGCCAAAAAAATCATTGAGCTTCTTCCCCCTTTTGTGACGCCCGTTGGTGTTTTTGTCAATCACAATCTAGGCGCTATGCGCGATATCATTGGCCACTGCGCTCTACGGGCGGTGCAGCTGCACGGGGATGAAGATCATCATTTTTGCCATCGTCTAAGACGATATCAGGTCAAAATTATTAAAGCCTTTCGGGTGGGCAGTGATTTTACACCGGCTACTGTTGAGCCTTATAAAGTCGATGCCTATTTGTTTGACTCCTTGAACAAGGATGCTTATGGCGGTACAGGGGTCAGTTTCGACTGGACTTTGCTGAAAGAAATTAAGTCCACCAACGTACCTATCATTCTTTCAGGCGGACTCAACAGTCAAAATGTCATCGAGCCGGTCAATGACCTCAAGCCTTATGCCGTGGATGTCAACAGCGGGGTGGAAGAGACCACGGGTAAAAAAGACCACGCCAAGATGAAAGTTTTTATTGATATCGTCAACTATATTACAGGGCCGAAAGTCAAAGAACATCTCTAGCGCATGCGCACGTATATCCCCCAAGCTGATATCCCTATTATTATTCACTCGAGCGGTGAAGAAATACGCCAGTTTCTCTCTTTAGCCAGCCCTGATGATTTTAGAGGTGAGGCCAAGTCCGCCATTAAGTTATACCGCAAGGACCCCTATCTTTTTAGTGATAAGCACCTGGTGGAATACGGCAATAACATTGAACAGGCCATTAATAACCCCATGCGCATTGAGGTCAGGCATGCCTCACAGGCGGGGGCAGCGCAAGTGGTGGCCAAGGGTGTGTGGGGAGCAACCACCCGCCAGGAGGTCATCAAAAGGCTTAGAGAGGAGTTGACTAAGGTTGATAAGCGCATTGAGGTGCGTTTGGCTGGCTCTTCTTCGTTTGAATTTAACGTCAAAGGAGTTAATAAAGCATGTTCTATTCGTTTTTTACGGCACACGTGGCCTGATGTGTTGGCGCAGATGAATTATACTCCCGGCCCTTTTATTGACAGTCGAAAGACGCATACCATCATTAGCGCTGATGGCGACGGTACCATTTATGACGGTCCCAAAGCAGGGCAAGCGTTGCCGACCATGGCCCAGAGCCAGGCGAGAAGTGCTTTAATAGGTTGGCTTGAGGCTGGAGGGGTGTTTATGCTCAATTCCGGCAATGAGCTGGGCCGCAATGTCTTTAGACTTAAAGACGGTTTGCCGGCGCATTTGTTTGGTCGTATTTTAGTTTCCGGTAATGGCGGGGCCGATTTGGTATGTTTTGACGCCCAGCAAAATCCGGTGTGGATCAAAGGTTTTAGCGAATTGGCGTTGTCCAACGTCATAGCCAAATATACGTTGGATATTGTTTATATCGGCGATGATGGCAGTGAAGACGGTAATGATTGGGCCGCCTTTGAGGAGGTGGGATTTGACCGTTCGGTGCTGGTGGCTAAAGATTTTAAACGAAGCTATGACGCGCGTTTGAGGACCGGCTATGCGGGGCATTTAGTCCGCGGTACCAAGACCTATTTGGAAATTGCCACCATCAAAGCCAAAAATAACCACCGCGGCAAACCCTTCCTTTCGGCCTGGGCGGTGATTTAGAAAATTTGTGACAGGAACTAATTTTTGATTGGCCACAGGAAAGTTGTGCCTGTCACGGATTATTGTTACAATGTGCGCATGTCTGTGAGTATTTCCAAAACCGAATCCTGGAAAATGTTTGACCAAATCGCCAAACGGTATGATTTCTTAAACCGCCTTTTGTCGTGGGGGCAAGATACGGCCTGGCGCCGGGAAATGAGACAGCATTTGCCCTGCAAAGAAAATTTAGATCTTTTGGATATCGCCACCGGCACAGGAGATGTGGTTTTAGCGCTGGTGAGAGATAACCCTCGTGTTCATATGGCCTACGGGGTGGATTTAGCCGAAGGGATGCTTGAAATTGCCCAAAGGAAAATCAAAAACGAAGAGCTGCATTCTAAAGTTATGCTTCAAAAAGCTGATGCCCAGGCCCTGCCGTTTTTGGAAGGGACTTTTGATGCGGTGACGATCGCTTTTGGTATCCGCAATATTCCGGATTTGCGTCTGGCTCTTTTAGAAATGTACCGGGTGTTAAAAAAAGGCGGGAGAGTGGTGATCCTGGAATTTTCTTTGCCCGAGAATCCTCTGTTAAGAGCCGGGCACTGGGTTTATTTAAACTCTATTGTGCCTTTGGTGGGACTTTTATTTTCGGGTCATAGCAGCGCGCATCGCTATTTGGCTCAAACGGTTGAATCTTTTCCTTATGGGACACGTTTTTGTAAAATTTTAAGACAGATGGGATTTATGAACATCCACGCCAAGCCTTTGATGGGCGGGGTCGCAACGGTTTATTGGGCGGATAAAGAATAAGATTACACGTGTCATTGCGAAGGAGCGAAGCGACTGAAGCAATCTCTTAAAGGGTAAAAGATTGCCACGTCGTCGCTAAAATGCGCTCCTCCTCGCAATGACACAAGAAAATGTCTATGCCGGAAGAAGAAATCATCGACTTTATAAAGGCCAAAAAAATGATGGCCAAGAGGATTCAAGAGGGCGCCCTTCACAGCACCCCCAAGAGCGTTTTTCGTATTGAAATTAAAATCCATCCCATCGATGAAATCGCCTGGATTGCCCGGCAGAAATCTGATGTTAAAATTTTTGGCGCCAATCAAGATAATACCGCTTGCATTGCCGGTATCGGCCAGGCCGCTGGTGTCAAGGGTCGTCGAATCACCAGTCTAAAAAAAGTCTTTTCGAGGTTAAGACATTATTTAAGAGAGGAATACCCTTATTTGCAATGGTACGGCGGCCTTTGTTTTGATCCAAAACGGCCATCTAAAATATGGCAGGACTTTGGCGCCTATCGTTTTGTGTTGCCGCGTTTTGAATTGGCATCGGACGCCAGTGCCATGATTTTTTGCTGTAATATGGTCGGGAAAATTTCATCCAAACAGACCAAAGAGATTTTAAAACAGTTGGATGCTCTTTCCTTAAGGATTTCAAAAGTTAATGATAAGATGCAAAAAGCCGGTCAACGTAGCGATGTTCCTTCCAAAAAACAATGGGATAAGAACGTTGCAACGGTCTTAAAAACAATTTCTCAAGGAGGACTCGAAAAGATCGTTTTAGCCCGCCAGACAAAACTCAAATTTGCCAACAAGCTTGATGCATGGAATATTTTACGTCGTCTTTTTGAAGTGACGCCTAATAGTTACCATTTTTGTTTTGAATTCGGCCAAACCGTTTTTTTAGGTGCCTCCCCCGAGCGGCTTTATCGCAAAGTGGGGCGTTCTATGATCAGCGAAGCAATTGCCGGCACATCCTCCAGGGGCCAGGGAGTTTCTAAGGACAATGAATTAAAAGAAAAATTGCTGGTCTCGGTGAAAAACAATCGTGAGCATAGCTTGGTGGTTAAAGCCATTGATGAGGCGTTGCAAAGGCTTTGTGGGGATCATCAGCACAGCGAAAGGCCGCAGATTTTAACCTTGGGCAATGGCCATCATTTAATCACCTCTTTTGAAGGTAAACTCAAAGGTCATATTTTTGATGAAGATATTCTCAAGGCCTTGCATCCAACCCCGGCGGTTGCAGGTGTTCCTCAAAGACAGGCTTTGAATACCTTAGCTCGTTTAGAAGGTTTTGAGCGCGGCTGGTACACGGGGCTGATTGGTTATGTGGGGCTTGAGTGGAGTGAGTTTGTGGTGGGTATTCGCTCGGCGCTGATCAAAGCCAAAGAAATGAGCGTGTATGCCGGTGCGGGCATTGTGCAAGGCTCAGACGCTGACGGCGAATGGCAGGAAATCGAACATAAAATCAGCAACTTTATTAAATTGATTCAATGAATACGTCTAATATCAATTATTGCTGGGGAAGTTTAATCGTCCAAGAGCTGGTGCGCTGCGGGGTGGATTACTTTTATATAGCCTCGGGCTCGCGTTCATCGCCTCTGACGGTTTCTGCCGGGCAAAATAAAAGGGTCAAAACTTTGGTGCATTTTGATGAACGGGCTCTGGCTTTCCATGCTTTGGGTTATGCCTCTGTTTCTAAAAAACCGGTAGTACTTATTTGTACTTCGGCAACAGCTGCGGCCAATTTTTTTCCCGCCATTATTGAGGCATCCAAGAAAAAACTGCCTTTGATTGTACTGACGGCAGACAGGCCGCCGGAATTGCGTCAAACCGGGGCCGTACAGACCATTGACCAGGCGGGACTCTTTGGTAAATATGCGAAACACTTCGTTGATCTTCCGTGCCCAGATTTAAACATCAAGCCAGAATTTGTTCTAACCACCATCGATCAAGCCTGGTATCAGGCCGTTCGTCATCCTGGTGGGGTGGTGCATATCAATTGTATGTTCCGTGAACCGTTAGCCCCTATCAAAACTAAAGATGATTTAGCTTCTTACACGAAAAGCCTTTCGCGTTGGCTCAAATCTAATAAACCTTACACGCAATATATGAATAGTGAAGTATCCGGCTTAAAAGATACCCGGGACATCATCCGCAGGATTAATGGCGCTAAAAGTGGCGTGATGGTGGTTGGTAAGATGGCTCAAGGGGATCAAAAAGAAGTTTTACTTTTGGCCGAAAAGTTAGGCTGGCCGATTTTTGCTGACCTAACTTCAGGTCTTAGGCTAGGGTGTCAGCATCCTTTGGTGATTCATTATTTTGACCAAATTTTATTATCTCAACAGCCGACTTTTGACGGCGTTTTACATTTAGGAGGCAGGATCACTTCCAAGCGTTATTATGAGTTTATCGAAAAGATTAAACCTAGCGAGTATATCACGGTGCTGAATCATCCTTTGCGCAATGACCCTACCCATCAAGTGAGTTTAAGGGTAGAGTCATCCGTAGGTAATTTTTGCAAAATAATGAGGCCGTTACTTAAAAAACGTACCCCCACCACCGTTCTAAAGAAACTGTTCAAATTTAATGGTCAGATGGATAAAGCTATTGAAGATTTCCTTAAAGAAGATGCACCTATCAATGAAATTACTGCTGCTCGTCTGGTTTCCCAACTGATTCCCAGAGGTTCGGGATTATTCGTAGCTAATAGCATGCCCATTCGCGATATGGATTTTTACGCAGACTTCAAGGGGAGTAGTGTTATTGTCGCTGGTAACCGGGGAGCCAGCGGCATTGACGGCACCATCGCCTCTGCCGCAGGATTTGCCAGAAGCTTAGGTCAACCGGTAACACTTATGATCGGTGATTTAGCGGCTTTGCATGATGTAAATTCGCTGGCTATGCTGCGGGATTTATTGGTACCTTTGGTCATCGTCGTCTTAAATAATGGTGGAGGGGGGATCTTCTCCTTTTTGCCTATGGCCGAGCACAAAGACGTGTTCGAAAAATATTTCGGCACTCCGCACAGTTATACCTTCGCCAATGCCGCGGCCATGTTCGAGCTTAACTATGTCCAGCCCATGGACACCAAATATTTTACCAAAGTTTACACCCAGGCTTTAAAATCACCTACTTCAACGGTTATTGAAGTTGTCACCAGCCGGCAAGAGAATGTAAAGATTCACAAATTATTACAACAAAAATTATCTTCACACTAATTCCAAATGGCTTCTCAACAACCTATCAATTTCTTGGAGCTCGATTTTAACGATGAATTCGTTTCTGCCTTTGATGCTCTGGAAAACTCCCCTCGGCATTTGTTTGTCACTGGCAAGGCGGGGACGGGAAAATCGACCCTTCTGCAGTATTTCCGTCATAAAACCACCAAAAACATTGCCGTATTAGCGCCCACCGGAGTGGCGGCCGTTAACATCAAAGGCCAGACTATTCATTCGTTTTTCCAATTTAAACCCGATATTACGCCGGAAGCGGTTAACGATATCATGGTGCGCAAACGCAAACAAAAAATGTACGCCACCTTAGATGCTATTGTGATTGATGAGGTTTCCATGGTTCGCGCGGATTTGCTCGATTGTATTGATAGTTTCTTACGTCGCTTCGGTCCGGATTATTCCAAGCCTTTTGGTGGAATTCAAATGATTTTATTTGGGGATTTGTTTCAATTACCGCCGGTGGTCTCCAAGAACGAAGAAGAGATTTTTCGCAGCGTCTATACCAGCCCCTATTTTTTTTCCGCTAAAGTTTTCAAACACATTGACCTTAAAATTTTGGAATTAAAAAAGATTTACCGCCAGAGAGACGAAAATTTTATCCATTTACTCAATGCGGTACGTCATAATCAATTACAGGACCATCATGTACATGCTTTCAACAGCCGCCATCATAGTAAGGTAAATTTTAAAAGGGATGATTTTTATATCACTTTGACGACTACCAACGCGATAGCCGAGGCGGTCAATACCAGTCGGCTTAAAGAATTACCGGGTCAGGAATATGTGTATCAGGGAATCGTTTCCGGTGAGTTTGAGCGTAAAAGTCTAGCGACTCAGGAAGTGCTTTGTTTTAAGAAGGACGCTCAGGTGATGATGCTCAACAATGACGTTGACAAACGCTGGGTGAACGGCTCTTTGGGGGTGATCAGCGATGTGCATCAGAATCAGGGCGATGATATTATTCTGGTGAAACTGGAAAACGGCCAGACGGTGGATGTGAAAAAATATACCTGGGAAATTTATCAGTATTATTTCGATACCGTCTCTAAGAACCTTGCCTCCAAGGTCATTGGTTGTTTTACGCAATATCCTTTCAAACTGGCCTGGGCGGTCACCATTCACAAATCGCAGGGGCAGACCTTTGAACGCGTGATGATTGATATGGGCTATGGTGCCTTTGCCCACGGGCAAATGTATGTGGCTTTAAGCCGCTGTACGTCTTTGGAAGGAATCATTCTTAAAAAACTTATCGCCAAAAATCATGTTCTTATGGATAATCGTATCCATGAGTTTATGGATAGATGCTTAATATGAAAAAGATTTTTTTAGCATTTTTAACTGTTTTGTTCTGCGCGCCTGCGTGGGCACAGAATAAACCGCTGACCTGGGAAGAAAAAAATGCGGATCAGCCTTATATCGTGCTATTAAGCGAGTATCAAACAATCCTTCATCCTGATTGGTCCTATGAGGAAACCTATCATGCCCGTGTGAAAATTCAAAAAGAAGCCGGCAAAGAGTTAGGCCAGTGGCCGGTTTATTACAATAAATCTCGCGAAGAAGTCAGTGACATACAGGCGCATGTGGAAACTCCCGACGGTCATCAGTATCCGGCCACCAACATTCAAGACTTGCAGGTTTACAATGATGCACCGATGTATTCGGACATGAGAATGAAAGTGGTCACCATGCCGCAGGTCAATATCGGTTCAGTCATTGAGGTGAAGGTCAAGAGTAAAATTGTTCACAAAGAAATTGTCCATCAATTCTGGGATGATATCACGTATCCATTCATTCCCACCAAACACGCCAGCCACGTGTATATCTTTCCGGAGGATAAACCCATTCCATTTCAAGCGTATAAGAGCGATTACAAACCAACGCTAGAAAAAACACAAGGACAAATAAAATACACTTTTGTTTTCAATGAAACCGGCCCGATCGGTGATGATGAAGAATTGATGCCGCCACTACAGGAAGCGCTGGGCGGTCTTTATCTATCCTCCATCAAGGACTGGAAAATGATCGCCGATTGGTACCGTGATTTGATTCATAAAAATACGGTGAGTGATGTAGATATCGCCCTCAAGGCGCTTGAGCTGACTAAAGATAAAACCACTCAAAAAGATAAAGCGCGCGCGATTTTGGAATTCCTTCAGGATAATTTTCGTTACGTGGCTTTAAATTTCGGCAACAATACCGTTGAGCCGCATCCGACCAATGAAGTGTTTAAAAATCGTTATGGCGACTGCAAAGACCTTTCCTTGCTGGCCAAACAAATGCTCAAGGTGGCTGATATTGATGCGAATATCTGTCTTTTCAGCGGTGAATTTAACGGTAACCCTCAAAGCGGTCTGCCTAATCCATCAGTGTTTGATCATATCATTTTGCAGATAAACCTGGACGGGCAGAATTATTTCGTCGATCCACAAATCAAAGGCTTTGATTTCGGCCAATTTCCATCCAGCTATGACAATGCTTATGTGATGAGCATTGATGAGACAGGGTATAAATTTGATAATTTACCCGTGGCTTTTGAAGAAGATCATTCCTTGACGAGCCGGGCAGATATTACTGTTAACGGCGATGGTTCCGCGGTGTTTGGGGTGCATGTCAAATTGCCTTTGGAAGCCAGCCAAAATTTTAAACAATCTTGGAGCTCTTCTACCAATAAAGATAAAGATAAATTCTTTGAGAATTTGGAACAGAATTTTGCCCAGGGCGGCAAAATGCTGGATCGCAAGGTACAGGGAATTGAGAATCGTTATGGACCGGTTGAATTTGATCTCAAATATGAATCACCCACGGCTTATCCTATTGTCAATGACATGATATTAATTAAAGAGGAAAATCAGTCCAATATCCCTGATTTTTCTCAAGAGCACCGCAGGTATCCAATTTTTGTTCCCGGTAATTCCGTAGTTAAAAATATTAATATTTACCATATTCCTGATGGTTTTAAGGTGAATTTTATGCCGTCGAATTATGCCTTGACCATTGATTTGATGGATGTGTCAGCCAATTATTTGAAAAAAGATAATACCGTTGGGGTGGATAGTACCTATCGTACTAAAAGATCTATCGTAGCGGTGAATCGTTACCAGCAGGTGAGAGATTTTCGCAAAGAACTGTTTAAAAAGAATGATCAATATGTGGTTTTGAAAAAAACCTCCAGCCTGCCCCCTGAAGCCAAGGATTGGATTAAAAACCAATGAGAAGCCTTTGGAAGGACAAAGAAGCCCGACGCTGCGGTCAAGATCATTTAAAGTTACGTGTTTATACCTCACGCCTGTTAGGCCGCGAGCCGTCGTTGGTTTTACATAGAGGCGGCAACACATCGCTCAAAACTACGCTGAAAGATTTCTTCGGCCAATCTCAAGAGGTGCTTTACATTAAAGGCAGCGGCTGGGATTTAGCCACCATTCCAGCCGAGGGCTTTGCTGCCGTTAAATTGGATGCTTTAAAGCGTATGGCTGCTTTGCCCAAGCTCTCTGACAGCGACATGGTTTTAGGCCAAAGGGCCGCCATGCTCAATCCCAACGCCCCCAATCCATCCGTGGAAGCTATTTTGCATGCCATCATTCCTTATTCATTCGTCGACCATTCTCATGCTGATGCGGTGGTGGCCATGACCAATACGCCCAAAGGGCCTTGGTACATGAAAGAAATTTATGGCCCCCGGGTTTTGATAGTTCCTTATGTGATGCCGGGTTTTGTGCTGGCCCGCCAAGTCTATGAAATGACCCGCGGCCTTAACTGGGGCAAATGTGATGGAATAGTTTTACTCAATCATGGATTATTTACTTTTGGCGACGATGCCAAGGCCAGTTATGAAAATCATATTCGTTTAGTCACAAGGGTTGAAAATTTTATCCGCCGGGCAAAGATTAAAATTGCTAAGGGCCGGCTTCTTTCAGAAAACCTTTTAGATTTAGCGCGTCTGCGCCAGGCCGTATCTAAAGTAGGAGGCGCTGCGGTAGTGGCTTGTTTGAAAAATGACAGCGCATCGTTAGGATTTGCCAATATTGCTCATGTCAACTTCATTGCCACCCGAGGCCCATTGACACCCGATCACGTTCTTCGCACGAAACCAGTGCCGGTGGTGATCCGTCAAGAGCCGGCCCATGATGTTTTAACTTATGCCAAGAATTACAAATCTTATTTTGACCGTCATAACGATGGGAATCTTAAATGTATGGATTTAGCACCTCGCTGGGCGGTGTGGCCTTTGCAGGGACTGGTGACTTTTGGCCGCTCTTACAAAGACGCACAGATCGTTTCTGATATCGTGGATCACACGATTGTCGCCATTCAATGGGCTGAAAAGTTGGGCGGTTGGAAGGTTTTGTCCGAGAAAGATATTTTTGAGGTTGAATACTGGGAGCTGGAGCAAGCCAAGTTGTCTAAAAACCCCAAGCCGCTAGCGCTGCAAGGAAAAATTGCTTTGGTGACAGGAGCCGCCAGCGGTATAGGCAAAGCGTGTGTGGAATGCTTGGCGGCCCAGGGTGCTCATGTAGCAGGGCTGGATATTAAGCATTTATCATTCCCGAATGTCCGCCCTTCGGGCGAGACCTCGCCAAAGCGGGTTTCTAACATATTAGGTATCGTTGCTGATGTTACCAAAGATTCCGATTTACAAAAGGCGGTCGAAACGACTGTACGTCATTTCGGCGGTTTGGATATTGTGGTGAGCAATGCCGGTATTTTTCCACCCAGTGAAACCCTTTCAGATATGAACCCTAATACATGGGATCGCAGCGTCAAGATTAATCTAACTAGCCATCAGCGTTTAATGAAAGCCGCCATTCCTTATTTGGCCCACGGCATTGACCCCACTTTTATTATGATAGGCTCCAAAAATGTGCCGGCTCCTGGAGTTGGAGCGGGAGCGTATTCTGTCGCCAAAGCAGGCCTGACCCAGTTGGCCAGGGTAGCGGCGTTGGAATTAGCAAGTAAGGGCATTAGAGTCAATGTACTTCATCCTAATCAAGTGTTTGATACGGCCATTTGGACCAAAGAAGTGTTGGAAAAACGCGCCCAGCATTACGGCCTTTCGGTGGATGAGTACAGGAAAAGCAACTTGCTCAAAACAGAAATCACTTCCAAGAATGTGGCGGATTTAGTAGGCGCTTTAGCCGGCCCTGTTTTTGCCAAAACCACCGGCGCCCAAATTCCCATCGATGGGGGAAACGAACGCGTTATCTAGGAGAATTGCATGCCTTCATTTGATCAAAATTCCGTCCGAAAAATTTTAAACGTCGGTTCCGCCAAGTACACCATTTATTCCTTACCCCAATATACCAAAACCGCAGGCGTGGATTTATCCAAGCTACCGTTTTCCATTCGTGTGTTGTTAGAAAGCGCGCTTCGTAGCTACGATAATTATCAAGTCACCCTGAAGGACATTGAAAAAATTGCCGGATGGAAACCCAATGAACACAAGGAAGAAATTGCTTTTAAACCAGGCCGGGTCATTTTGCAGGATTTTACCGGCGTACCGTGCGTGGTGGATCTGGCGGCCATGCGCGATGCCATGAAACGTTTAGGGGGCGATCTTAAAAAAATTAATCCTCAGGTGCAGTGCGATTTGGTTATTGATCACTCCGTGCAGGTGGATGCTTTTGGCACCGACAAGGCCCTGGCTCAAAACGTCCGATTGGAATTTGAACGCAACCGAGAGCGTTATGAATTCCTCAAATGGGGCCAAAGCGCTTTGCAGAATTTTCGTGTGGTGCCGCCGGCTACCGGCATCGTCCATCAGGTCAATCTCGAATATTTGGCCAAAGGCGTTTTAAAAAAGAAAATTGGTCAAGAAATAGTCGCCTATCCGGATAGTGTGGTGGGAACAGACTCGCACACGACCATGATTAACGGTCTTGGTATTGTTGGCTGGGGGGTAGGCGGCATCGAAGCTGAGTCTGTCATGCTGGGGGAACCCATTTACATGCTTTTACCGGAGGTTGTCGGTTTTCGTCTGAAAGGTCGTTTACAGGAAGGCGTCACGGCCACGGATCTGGTTTTGACCGTCACTCAAATTTTACGCCAAAAAGGAGTGGTGGAAAAATTTGTGGAATTCTTCGGGGAAGGATTGAAACATTTGTCCCTGCCGGATCGCGCCACCATTGCCAACATGGCTCCGGAATATGGAGCTACCATTGGTTTATTTCCGGTGGATGAAGAGGCTCTGCATTATTTAAAACTTTCCGGACGTACGTCTGCTGAGGTGGCTTTGGTAGAGAAGTATTATCAAGACCAGGGGATGTTTTATACCACCCAAACGCCGCCGTGCGTTTATTCGGATGTGGTGGAACTGGATTTATCGACGGTGGAGTCGTCTCTGGCCGGGCCTAAACGGCCGCAGGATCGGGTGGCACTCAAAGATTTGAAGACCACTTTTTATCAGACTTTAACTATGGATATCAAATCCCGCGGTTATGGTTTGAGCCAGGCAGATTTAGGCCGCACCGCCGTTGTACATAACGGCACCAGAGAAAGTATTGGCCATGGGGTGGTAGTGATTGCGGCCATTACCAGTTGTACCAACACTTCAAACCCGTCGGTGCTCATGGGGGCCGGTCTTGTAGCGAAAAAAGCGGTAGAGAAGGGCTTGAGTCCGCCTAGTTTTGTTAAAACATCCTTTGCTCCTGGCTCACAGGTGGTGGAGGAGTATCTCAAATCCGCCGGGCTTATGAAATATTTACAAAAGTTAGGGTTTAATATCGTCGGATACGGCTGTACCACGTGTATTGGTAATTCCGGTCCTTTACCCGAACACGTGGCCAAAGCGGTGACCGAGGGGAATTTGGTAGCGACGGCGGTGTTATCGGGAAACCGTAATTTTGAAGGCCGTATCAATCCTCTGACTAAAGCCAGCTTTTTAGCTTCTCCGCCGTTGGTGGTGGCTTATGCTCTGGCAGGACGAGTGGACATCAATTTGATTAAGGAACCCCTTGGCCATGATCAAAAGGGCCATCCGGTGTATTTGAAAGACATTTGGCCCACCCAGGAAGAAATTAACAAACTATCAGGTAAATTTGTCAAGGCTTCCATTTTCCGTCAACGTTATAAAAATGTGAACAAGGGCAATAAAAACTGGAATGCCATCAAAGAAACCGGGTCGGATTTATTTGATTGGGATCGGCAAAGCACATATGTCCAAGAGCCGCCTTATTTTTTAGATATGAAATTAAAGGTGGATCCGATTCAATCCATTGGCAGGGCGCGTTGTTTGGTAATGGTGGGTGATTCGATTACTACCGATCATATTTCTCCGGCAGGCGCCATTGCCAAGGACAGCCCGGCTGGAAAATACCTCATGGAGCAGGGTATTGCACCTAAAGATTTCAATAGTTATGGCGCTCGACGGGGTAATGACCGTGTGATGACCCGAGGGACTTTTGCCAATATCCGTTTGCGTAATCTCATTGCCCCCGGCACGGAAGGTCCGTGGACCACCTATTGGCCAACGAAGGAAAAAATGTTTATTTATGACGCTTCTTTAAAATATAAAGCGGATCATACGCCGCTGATTGTTTTAGCAGGTAAAGAATATGGTGCCGGTTCCAGCCGCGATTGGGCCGCCAAAGGCGCAACGCTTCTAGGAGTTAAAGCGGTCATTGCGGAGAGTTTTGAACGTATCCATCGCAGCAATTTGGTCGGGATGGGCGTCTTGCCGTGCCAGTTTAAACCAGGGGAGAATGCCGCCGCGCTTGGTTTAAAAGGCGATGAGGTTTTTGATTTCGTGGATTTGAATGATGGTTTAAAGCCGCGGCAAGAATTGACGGTGACAGCCGCATCCGCCGATGGCAGCAAAAAACAATTTAAAGTTTTAGCCCGGGTGGATACACCGGTGGATATTGATTATCTTCGTAACGGTGGTATTTTGCAGATGGTGTTGCGGAAGTTCACCAAAGCATTATGAAAAAGAAGCTGGATTTTAAACCTCATCAAAAAGTCCTTTTGCCTAACGGTAAAACTATTCGTATCAGTTTTATCAATCATCCTGGAGCAGTGATTGTAGCCCCGCTTTTGAATCAAAAGACGATTGTGATGATACGGCAATTCCGTCCCGCGTTGGGACGATACATTTATGAGCTTCCCGCCGGCACTATTGATGTTCCAGAGCAGCCGCTGACTTGCGCTAAACGGGAACTGCTGGAGGAAACCGGATTTTGCGCCAGGCGATTTCAAAAATTGGGCGAGATTTATCCGGTGCCCGGTTATTCCACCGAGGTCATTCATATTTTTAAAGCTGAAGGTTTAACCCATAAAGATGCCACGCCCGAAGAATATGAGGTGATCGAGAATATGCACATAAGTAAAGCACGGGTTAGAAATTACTTTCGCCACGGTAAAATCATGGATGGTAAGACCATTTGTGCTTTGGCGCATATAGGGTGGTTATAAAGGTTTGCTTCAAAAAGCATTGCGGGGCTAACGGTTAGATAATATAATAAAGGCCATTTGAGAGGGAGTTCTTATGCCAGAGACTGTTCAAATTCGTTTAGACGGTAAAGTGCTGGAATGCCCGGTGATTGTTTCCACCGAAAACGAAAAAGCCATTGATATTAGCAAATTGCGTTCGACAACGGGCTACATCACCCTGGATCCCGGTTTCGGCAACACTGGTTCCTGCCAGAGCGCCATCACGTATCTCGATGGGGATAAAGGCATTTTGCGCTACCGGGGCATTCCCATCGAACAATTGGCCGAGCAGTCCACTTTTGTGGAAACCTGTTATCTTCTTATTTACGGCAGGCTCCCCAACAGTAAAGAACTTGATGCTTTTTCAACCGCCTTTAATGAGCACTCCATGATTCATGAGGATATGAAAAATTTTTTTAACATGTATCCCTCTTCGACGCATCCGATGGCGGGTCTCTCGGCCATGGTCTGTTCTATGTCCGCTTATTATCCGGAGCTGATTAAGGAAGACCCCACCGAAGAAGAAATTAACCGCATCGCGGTGCAATTGCTTTCCAAGGTCCGCACCATTTGCGCGTTTTCCTATAAAAAATCCATCGGTGATCCCTTAGTAGACCCTCGTCATGACTTGCGTTATGTCCCCAATTTTTTAAACATGATGTTTTCTTCTCCGACCAAGCCGTACAAAATTATTAATGAGGTGGTGCGTGCCCTGGAAGTACTATTGATTCTGCATGCCGACCACGAGCAGAACTGTTCCACCTCCACGGTGCGTTTGGTGGGAAGCTCGCATGCCAACCTTTATGCTTCCATCTCAGCGGGGATTTGCGCTCTGTGGGGACCGCTGCACGGCGGGGCTAATCAAGCCGTCATTGAAATGCTCGAGATGATTCAAAAAGACGGTGGTAACGTGGCTAAATACATTGCCAAAGCCAAGGATAAAAATGACCCTTTTCGCCTCATGGGTTTCGGCCATCGGGTGTATAAAAATTTTGATCCGCGGGCCAAAATTATCAAACAATGCGCGGATGATCTCTTAAAAAAATTGGGTATTCGTGATCCGCTGTTGGATTTAGCTAAACGCATGGAAGAGGTGGCGCTCAAAGATGAATATTTCATCAGCCGTAAACTCTATCCGAATGTCGATTTCTACAGCGGCATTATTTATCGGGCTATAGGCATTCCTTTAAATATGTTTCCGGTCATGTTTGCTATCGGGCGCATGCCGGGTTGGATTGCCCACTGGAAAGAAATGATTGAAGACCCGGCTACTAAAATCGGCCGGCCGTTTCAAATTTACACGGGTCCCACCAAACACGATTATGTACCTATAGAACAACGCTCATAGAAAGGTTATTGTGATGATTTCTTTTCGTCCTAAAGCAAAATACGACCAAGAATCCAGTGTTGTTTTATTGACCTCCCAGCAAAAAGACAAACGCCTTAAAAAAGAGCTCGAGAAGGGCGAGGTGTTTCCTGTTTTTGAAGGCCAGAGGCTTGTGCTTTTTGTCGGCTTAGGCAAAGCTGATCAATTAACGCTGACTGATTTGCGTATTCAAGTACGCAAAGCTTTATTGTCTTCGTATTTAAAGAAAATCAAAAATGTGGAACTGATTCCTCACACCAAAGAGGAGGAAGCGGTTAAAGCCGTTATCGAGGGAGTTCTCATCGGCACCTATACCTGGGATAAGTATAAGAGCAAGGAGAAAGACGATAAAACGGTCAAAGATAAACATATTACGATTGCCGTGGATCCTAAAAAAGAGTATGAACAAACGGTAGTGATTTGCGAAGGTCTCCAATTAACCCGCGACTTGGTGAATGATAACGCGGATTTGATTACCAGCGAATATTTGGAAAAAATCGTCAGGGATTTAATTAAAGGACACAAAAATATTTTTTTAGAAGTTCTCAATAAAAAAGAGCTGAAGGCCAAAGGGCTTTACTTGCATTTGGCGGTCAATCAAGGCAGCACCAAAGAGCCGAAGCTCATCATTGTTAAATACGCCAGTGGAAAAAAAGATGAAGGCTATACCGCTATCGTTGGCAAAGGTATGACTTTTGACACAGGGGGGATCAATTTAAAGTCGACCAATCATATTGAGACGATGAAAATTGATATGAGCGGGGCAGGGGCCGTGTGCGGGATTTTAAAAAATGTTTTAAAGCTGAGGTTAAAAAAGAACCTGCTATTAGTTTTAAGTATTGCCGAAAACGCCATCGGCTCCAAGGCCTATAAACCTGGCGATGTGATTGTCGGTTATGCCGGCAAATCCGTTGAAATCGGTAATACGGATGCCGAAGGCCGTCTGGTCTTAGCCGATGCGTTTAGTTATGTGTTCAAAAACTATAAACCTACCAAGATGATTGACATAGCCACCTTAACAGGCGCTTGTGTGATCGCTTTAGGGTTCGATTATTCAGGACTTTTCTCTAATAGTGATGAACTAGCTAAAGATCTTTTAGCTTCCGCTGATAAAACCGATGACCGCGCCTGGCGTCTGCCGATTTATCCGGAAATTAAGGAATACATCAAATCTCCCATCGCGGATTTGAAAAATATCAGTTCTATCCGCGGCGCCGGCGCCTGTACGGCCGCCGAGTTTTTACATCAGTTTGTGGATGGTACCACCTGGGCGCATTTGGACATCGCCGGCAGCGCCTATGCGGAGTCCCAAGGCCGCCTTTATTATGGTCATGGCGCTACCGGTGCGGGGGTTCGTTTGCTGACAGATTATTTATTAAATAACTAGGACATCGGGAGATTAATATCCATGAATGACCGTATGGAAAGCGACAGCATGGGGCAAGTGAAAGTCCCGGCGGATAAATATTGGGGGGGGCAAACCCAGCGCTCGCTAGAGAATTTTAAAATCGGTGGAGATAAGTTCCCTAAAGAATTCATCCGCGCACTGGGGATTCTCAAAAAAGCGGCTGCTTTAATCAATAAAGAATTAAAAATCTTGCCAGCGGATAAAACGGATTTGATTGTACGTGCGGCGGACGAGGTGATTGCGGGGAAGCTCAATGATCATTTTCCTTTGAGTGTCTGGCAAACCGGAAGCGGCACGCAGACGAACATGAATGCCAATGAGGTGATTTCTAACCGCGCTATTGAACTAGCTGATGGCGTCATGGGCAGCAAAAAACCCGTTCATCCTAATGATGATGTCAATAAGGCTCAGTCGTCTAATGATGTATTTCCAACGGCCATGCATATTGCTACGGTGGAAGAAATTTATCGTCGTTTGTTGCCGATGGTTAGAGCCTTAAGAGACGCCCTACAGAAAAAAAGCGAAGAGTTTAAAGATATTATCAAAATTGGCCGTACACATTTGATGGATGCTACTCCTTTAACGTTAGGTCAGGAATTTTCTGGTTATGTGGCCCAATTAGATCATGGTCTTGAGCGTATCGAAGGGGCTTTGCCCAGACTCTATGAATTAGCTTTAGGGGGCAGCGCCGTTGGCACGGGTTTAAATACGCACCCGGACTTTGCTATTAAAGTTGCCAAGAAAATAGCCGAGCTGACGGGCAAGCCTTTTAAATCCGCGCGCAATAAATTTGAAGCATTAGCTAGCCATGATACCTTGGTGGAATTCTCCGGCGTACTTAATACATTAGCTGTTTCTTTAATGAAAATCGCCAATGACGTTCGCTGGCTGGGCTCAGGCCCGCGCAGCGGCATCGGAGAGCTTCATTTGCCCGAAAATGAGCCTGGCTCTTCCATGATGCCCGGTAAAGTCAATCCCACCCAATGCGAGGCCATGACCATGGTTTGTGTACAAGTCTTTGGTAATCATACGGCGGTGACGGTGGCAGGTACTAGCGGCAATTTTGAGCTTAATGTCTATAAGCCGGTGATTATCTTTAATGTGCTTAATTCCATTCGGCTTTTGTCGGACGCCTGCGAAAGTTTTACCAAACATTGTGTGAAGGGTATCGAAGCGAATCTTACCAATATCCAAAAACACGTTGAGAATTCGCTGATGCTGGTAACCGCGCTGAATCCGCATATCGGTTATGACAATGCCGCTAAAGTCGCCCGGAAAGCTTATGAAGAGAATGTTACCCTCAAAGAAGCGGTAGTGAAGTTAGGCTTATTGACTGCTGAGCAGTTTGACAAAATTGTCCGTCCGCAGGATATGATTAAAGCCAAATTGTAAAAAGATTTGGGTTAGGTTAAGGATTAAAAATTACTTTTGACGTTAAGAATCCCTAAAGTTAGAATTGTTTCCTATGAGTTTAAAAAAATATCAAGATTTTGAGGAACATCGTGACAGCGTACGTGCCAAGCGTATGATTACGGTGCGGCATCATCTGGTAAAGCATAAAGGACGTAACCTCGATAGTCCCTGGCAGGTATCTGTTACCGAGGATATGTCTTTAAGTGGGCTCTTGTTTGTCAGCGCGATTGCCTATCAGCCGGGGGATTGGTTGGAATTACAGGTAGTGATGTCCGGCGTTTTGGATATTTTTAAAGGTTACGGCGAGGTGGTGCGTTCAGTGCGCCGTAAAGGCGGCCATTATCAGGTGGCCGTTAAATATGTGGATTTAAAGCTTAAATCTCGCCCTGTCAAAAGTTTTCTAAAGCACTCTTCGAATTAACATCATGCCTTACGATCCTTCCATTGACGATGCGAATCCCGATAAAAAAAGCGTCTTTGGGGTCATTGTGCATTCGTTTTTTGTGATCCCGTTTTTGCTGGCGATTTTTAGCGTTTTATTGCTGGTGTCGGTGCGTATTTTGACGATGGAAAAACGCGATGTGAATGATTATCTGGAAGATGTCAAAACCGGCAGTTTAACCAAACGCTGGCAATCGGCTTTTGAACTCTCACGTATTCTTTCGAATCCTACTATGGTGCCGCATGATGAAAAATTTACCCGTCACATGATGATGGCGTTTGAAAAATCCAAAAATGATGATGACCGTGTGCGTCAATACCTGGCTTTGGCCATGGGAAAAAGCGGCATCCAGGATTTTGTGGATGTTTTGATGAAAGCCGCACCAGAGGAAAAAGACGAAAACTTATATGCAATTATTACGAGCCTTGGTATACTAAAAAACAATAAGGCCATACCTGTTCTTTTAAATGTTCTTAATAACGATAACGCACATTTGCGTTTGGTAGCTGTGATTGCATTGGGCAATATCGCTGATGGGCGAACCATTGCACCTTTAAAACACATGCTCAATGACCCACAGCCCAATGTCAGCTGGGATGCCGCGATTGCTTTAGCCAAAATGGGGAATAAATCAGGGAAAGCTATTATTTTGAATTTGCTTGACCGTCATTATTTGGATCAAATTCCGCACCTCAATCCTCAAGAGCAAAGCCGTATCATGATGGTGGCGATTTCAACCACAGCAACCTGGCATGATGCTGATATTAAAAACATTTTAAAAGAACTTTTTGATAATGATAAAAATATGAACGTTCGTACTTTAGCGCGTCGCGTTTGGGAAGAATCTCATGGCTGATCAAAAACTTCCAGTCGCAGCGAATCAACCTCATTCTTCTAATAATGTATCCGGTGAAATGGACCGGCGATCCTTTATTAAATGGTCGCTCATCGGCTGGGGAGCTTTTGTAGCGGCCGTTGGCGGTTATGGTTCCATGGTCGTACGCTTTCTTTTTCCCAATGTGCTTTTTGAACCCGTACAGACATTTCGTGTGGGAACACCGGAAGAATATGAGGTGGGTGTTTCCGAGCAGTTTAAGGAAAGATATGGCGTTTGGATCGTACGTGACAGTGAAAAAATTTTTGCGCTTTCGACCGTCTGCACGCATCTGGGCTGCACACCTAATTATTTAACTGCCGAACAAAAATTTAAATGCCCCTGCCATGGCAGCGGCTTTTATATCAGCGGCATTAATTTTGAAGGTCCAGCACCACGTCCTCTGGAGAGGTTTAAAATTTATCTCTCTGATGAAGGGGAAATCATCGTCGATAAAACTAAGAAATTTCAGCAGGAAAAAGGAGAGTGGTCAGACTCTGATTCATTTATAACCGTATGAGCATAGATCCTAACAAATTTTCTTTGTTTGAAAAATTCAAAAATACCCAATTTTACCGCTCCGTTTTTCGTACCGGCGTGCCGGTGGTCTCCCACCGTCAGCGTATGATGATCATGCTTAACAGTGTTTTTTTGCATTTGCACCCGGTGCGTTTGCCCAAACACGCGGTGAAAGTTCGTTACACCTGGTGCATGGGAGGCTTATCGTTTTTTATCTTTTTAGTGTTAACCGTTACGGGAATTCTTTTAATGTTTTATTATCGGCCGACCATTGAATATGCCTATGGCGATGTCCTCGATTTAAGCCAGCAGGTACCTTTAGGGATTATGCGTGAAATCCACCGTTGGGGTGCGCATTTGATGGTCATTACCGTGTGGCTGCATATGTTCCGTGTTTTTATGACGGGCTCTTATAAACCGCCGCGAGAATTTAACTGGGTCATTGGTGTGTGCCTCCTGGTTACAACCATGCTTTTGAGTTTTACCGGTTACCTGCTGCCCTGGGATCAATTAGCTATTTGGGCGATTACCGTGGGTTCTAATATGGCTGGGGCTACACCGTTTTTAGGCATGAACGGCCCGGGATCCTCTCTGTTAAGTATAGGGGATGTAAATTTTATCACTTCCGTTTCAGACGCGCGTTTTGCTCTGTTGGGCGGCCGTTTTGTAGGGGAAGCCGCTCTGCTTCGTTTTTACGTCTTACACTGCATAGGTTTACCGTTTATTATCATGATTTTTATGATTGTCCATTTCTGGCGTGTCAGAAAAGACGGAGGAATTTCCGGTCCTACTTAATATGATGGACGCTATTAAACATTTCATCAATTTTATCGCGGCCCCCAAAATTCTTTTTAACGTGATTTTGCTGTCTTACCTGATCATTTTCCCACCGATTAAACCTTTTCAAATTATCCATAATACCCTGGGCGTGGACCGTCTGTGGACCAAAAAAGGGGGGATTTTTATTTTCAGTTTGATGTTTTTGGCGTTTGGTTTTGGTTTGACCGATCCCAATTTTCGTCTGATTGTTCTTAAACCCGATAATGTGCCGATTGTCGCCTTGTTATTTTTAGTGGTTTTCTTTTTATGGTTTGCTTTAACCCAGGCCAAAGCCAATGATGAAGCGATCGCCAAGGGTGGCAAACCCAAGGAATGGGCAGAGTCCCGTGAAAAAGTTTTAGTCTTTCCGGATTTAGTTTATATCGAATTTATCGCTTTAATTGTCGCCGCGGCTTTGCTGGCCGTATGGGCCATTGCCCTGCAGGCACCGCTGGAACAGCCAGCCAATCCCACGGTTTCACCGAACCCTTCCAAAGCACCCTGGTATTTCCTGGGTTTACAAGAAATGCTGGTGTATTTTGATCCATGGATTGCGGGGGTAGTTTTTCCGACGGTGATTATTTTAGGGATGATGTGCATTCCTTATTTGGATAAGAACCGCAAAGGTTTGGGCTATTACACCTATCAAGACCGCAAAATGGCCATTAATATTTTTATGTTTTTCTGGCTGGTGTTGTGGGTGTTTTTGATTTCCATTGGTACCTTTTTACGCGGTCCCAACTGGAATTTTTTTGGTCCCTTTGAATACTGGGATCACGATAAATTGGAGGTACTCAATAACGTCAATCTTTCAGAATATGTCTATATGATCGGTTTAAAGCAAGGGCTGCCTTCTAATATTTGGCTGCGCGAGGCACCGGGTTTTGCGGTGTTGATTGTTTATTTTGGACTGTTGCCGGCGATTTTAGCCAAAACAGCCTTCAAAGACGTGTACCAGCGTCTAGGCGTTGTGCGTTACAGTATTTTTGTGGTGCTTTTGCTCATGGCTCTGGCATTACCGATTAAGATGTATTTGCGCTGGCTGTTTAACATCAAATACATTGTCGCCATACCGGAATACTTTTTTAACATATAATTTATGCCTGCTCAACTGCCCCCTGAATCACATTACGATCCAAAAAATTTAGGAAAAATCTTCGCTCTGGTGGCGGTGGTTTTGTTGCTGTCGATCATCGGCATTTTTGTCAAAGATTATTCCCGTCAGTGGAAAGATTATCAACGTCAGTTTCATGCGTTAGAGGTTGAAAAGACCAGAATAAAACTAGATGAGCAAGAGAATGATTTAGCCAAGAATAATGAGTATCAGAAACTTCTTAAAGACCTTGAAGAGGCTCAAAATAAATTACACGAGCAGGATTCAAAGATGAATCTGATCAATGGGCAAATCAAAGCCGTAGATACTGTTAAGAGAATCCACACCAAAGAAGCGCAATTTGCCAAGGCTCAGTATGGCGCTTTGAAGTATCGTTACGAGAAAGCGCTGCATGAATCCCAGATGGATGCCAGTCAGTTGAAAAATCGATTGGATGATTTGGTCTTAAAGATTGAAAAATTACGTCTGCTTCTTGAAGCTGACGATGCGGATATGAAAGCTAAAGAAAATATGATGGCGGCCCTTCAAAAAAATTTTAAAGAATTGGATAAAAAACGGTCTGCTTTTACCAAAAAAACTGAAGTCATCAAACGCAAATTAAAGAAAACGGACTTAGCGCAAATGAGCGCGGCCAATCAGGCGGCGGATATGGTGCGGGATTTGCCGTTTATCGAATTGGCTAATCCCAATTATAAAATCCATCAAATTGTGCTCAAAGACATTCCCGAAGATATCAATTTCATGAAGACCCAAAGGGTGGACCGCTGCACCACCTGCCATTTAGGTATTGATAATCCCGACTTTCAAAACGCGCCCCAGCCGTTTACTACCCATCCACATTTAGAACTTTTTATGGATAAAAATTCGCCGCATCCTCTGGAAGAGTTTGGTTGCACCACCTGCCATATGGGACGCGGGCGGGGTACTGATTTCATTTCTGCGGCCCATACGCCCCGCGATGCAGAGCAGAAAAAAGAGTGGGAGAACAAATACAGCTGGTATGAACTGCATCACTGGGATCAGCCCATGCTGGCAGGGCCTTTAACCGAGGCTGGATGCTTTAAATGCCATGAAAACCAGACAGTCATTAAGGGAGCTGAAAAGTTAAACTTAGGGCTTAATTTGATTGAACGCGCCGACTGTTATAATTGCCATACGATTACAAAATATCAAGATTGGCCAAAATCCGGACCCAATTTGGAATTTATAGCCTCTAAGTCCACCAGAGAATGGGCTTATCATTGGATCGATGACCCCAAATCCATTCGTTTTAACACTTGGATGCCGTCCTTCTTTCATCAATCCAATAACAACGACGCTGAATCGACCAAACGGGGTCAGCAGGAAGTACATGCCATTGTTGAGTATCTGTTTGCTAATAGCAAACCGTTTAGAGTAGATGCCATTCAATCTACCAGCCCCAAGTTGGGGGATGAAAAAATTGGTAAAGAGCTGGTGGCTTCTTTAGGATGTTTGGCCTGTCATCAAGTGGAAAATCAAAAGACTAAGACGCCCCGCACACGGGATTCTTTACACCGCGAGTTTGGGCCTAATTTAATCGGTTTGGGCAGCAAAACCACCAAAGAATGGCTGTATCAGTGGCTTAAAGATCCTAGCCAATATCATCCTGGTGGCCGCATGCCTAATATGCGCTTATCCGATAAGGAGACTGCCGATATCGCGGCTTATCTTATTCAAGATAAATCATCACTGGTTAATAAACCTATTCCACCGGTGGATAATAAAGTTCTTAATGCTATTGTCATGGATTTCTTAAAGAAATCTTCAACACTGAACGAATCTCAAGATCAGGTTAAAAGTATGAACCAGGAAGACAAATTGGTTTTTGCCGGTAAACGTTTGATTAGAGAATACGGTTGTTATGGTTGCCATCAAATTCCCGGCTTTGAAAATGAGAAGCCTATTGGTACGGAGTTAAGCGAAGAAGGATCCAAAGACCTGGAACGCTTGGATTTTGGTTTTATTAATATTGAGCATAGCAAACAGGCCTGGTTTAAACAGAAGCTGATGAATCCGCGTATTTTTGATAAACAGAAGGTCAAGCAGCCGTTGGATAAACTCAAAATGCCTAATTTTAATTTCACCAGCGATGAGGCTGATGCTATCACCACCGCTTTGATGGGCTTTGTCAAAGATCGTCCTGGTCATGCGAAGATGGCGGATCAGAGTATGAAAACCGCTTTTATTAATGAGGGCGCCAAAACCATCCGTCAGCTTAATTGCCAGGGCTGTCATATGATTGATGGCGAGGGTGAGGCCATTCAAAGTACCGTTACCGATTGGCTGGTGGCGTACCAGGCTAGAGACCTTAATGATGCCCAGGCCGTCACTAAAAGTTTTTCACCGCCCAATCTTGTCGGTGAAGGACAAAAGGTGCAGGCCCAGTGGCTGTTTGAATTCTTGCATGGGCCCACACCCATTCGTCCTTGGCTTCATGTGCGTATGCCCACCTATAGTTTTCATGCTTCACAAATCAATTCCATTATCAAATATTTTAATTATTTGGATGATCAGGAATTTCCCTTTACTGATATTTATCATCCTAATTTGGCCAAAGAAGACCTCGAAGCAGCGGAAAAATTATTCTCTAAAGATTATTTTGGCTGCGCCTCCTGCCATATCGTAGGCCATCAAATGCCCGGCGGATCCGCCGACAGCTGGGCTCCGGATTTTGCCCTGGCGGCCAAACGTTTAAAACCAGAGTGGATTGTCAAATGGATTACCAATCCGCAGGATTTGTTGGTCGGCACAAAAATGCCGACGTATTATGATCCCAATAACTTTAATGCCTCAGCCCCGAGTAATATTTTAGGAGGAGATGCCAAACGTCAAATTCAAATTTTGCGTGATTATTTATTGACGATTTCTGAACATCCACCGCAGGTTAAGCCTGCTCCAGTAAAAGTGGAAGATAAAACTAACCAGGCACCAGAAGACCACACACAAACCAATCAGAGCAAGTAGAACATGCTCGTCAAATTATTATTTTTAAGCTTACTCATTTTTGGCGTTACTTACCCGTTGTGTTTTTGGATATCCTTCAAAGACCCTATTAAAAACCATTTCCTACGATTTCATTTAGGTTGTCCTGTTTTTTTAGTAGGCTTAGCGCTTATGGGATTACAATTCTTTAACATTGACGGGCATTTGAAATTATGGTTATGGGTTTGGTTTATCTGTGCCTTGTTGTTGATGGCTTATTTTTGGAACAAAGAAACCGTGCATTTAGGCCTTGTGACGCTGCTTTGTTGGTGGGGCATTAAGCTCTATACTTTATTTTACAGCTCTTGGGTGGGCCCTTCATTCCAAGAGATTGCGGTGAGCATTTTAGCGGGGTTAATTTTGTCAGCGGTGTTTTATGCCATGAACCTGGGGCATTTTTATTTGAATGTTCATGGGCTTAAACTGTATCATTTGAAAAATGCCGTGATGGTTTTTGGAACATTGGTGCTGCTTCGCCTGTTGTGGAACATTTATGGAATAATGGCTTTTAAGACCATGTACGGGGGAGAACAGGTCACTTTAAGGTATTTTATGACCACCACAGAAGGGACTTTTTTAGGAGTGGCTTTATTTTTTGGTGTTTTATTTCCTTTTGGTTCTTTGTATTTTATTTTTGGCACCTTAAAGCTTAAAAATACGCAGGCTACCACCGGTCTTTTGTATGTTATTTTAAGCGCGGTGTTATTGGGGGATTTGGCGTATAAATATTACCTTTTGAGACACTCCATACCTTTATAATTATGCCGACGATTTCCCGTTTTTGTCCACAATGTAAGAAATATGCCCGTCTAAACGTCTTAGATGATAAAGCTTTGATTTGCCCTCACTGTCAAAACCAGTGGGGAAAGATTACAAAGCTAGAGACTATTTTTGAGCGTTGTCCTATATGTACCTGCCGGCAATTTTATACCGATAAAGATTTTAATCAGGTTTTAGGGTTTTTAGTTATGGCGGTGGGTGTCGTGCTAGTGCCGCTGACCTATGGGTTAAGCCTAGCGGTTTTTGCTTTGATTGATTGGCTCATTTACCGCAAAGTCGCTAAACTGGTGGCCTGTTACCGCTGCGGGGGCGAATTTCGGGGGTTTAATATTCCTTCCCAACTCAAAGGCTTCATGCACCATATCGGATTAAAATACGATAAATACCGTTAATTTGATGTTAAATCAAAATATTACTTGACATTTGAAAACGTTCTGCTAATATCCTTTGTAGATTTATCAATTAAAAAAATTCATTTGGGATTCCCCCCATCCCAACAGTAGTGGCAGCAAATACTTTACTCATTTCCCCTACCCTTAAGATTGTTTTCGATGGACATTTTTGGATTGACATCCATTGATACCGCTTTAGCCACCTGGGGTTTAAACAGCGCACAAAAACTCACTGTGTTTTTATTTATACAAACTCCTGCAGGTATTGCCGCTTTTGCCACAGGTTTTCTTTGGAGTCTGTGGCAGTCTGTCCAAGAAAGTAATTTTAAGTATTTCGCTGTTTTCATTTTTATTTCTTTAACGGGTATCCTGCTTTTGATAACACCCCAACGCCCAGAACCCGCCATTAAAAGCGCCATGGAAGCGTATGGCACAAACAGTGGTATCACAGCTAAATCTCTGAAAGATTCTCAAACCAATGAACATCGTATGCCAGTGGTGTTGTCTTTCATTGGACAAATGTTCGATGCCATGAACATAGGCGCCATTTCTATTTTTGATAGCACTTTAACTGGTAACACTCGTTTTCTGAGTAATCCCTTTGGCCTTCAAAAGATTTCTTTGCAGGCCAACTACATTGTTAATAGCTCCATTGCTGATGTGCGTCTTAAAGAAGATTTGGATGATTTTATTTATGCCCATTATCTGCCTTCTCTCATGATGTATAAGAACGACGCCAGCTCTTTAAGTGATTTTTATTCTCTTTGGCCCGGGCATACGAAGATTCTTGGCTATTATTCCTCCAACGAGCGTAGTCAATGGGACGATCTTAAAAGCCGTCTAACACGTTTGATCAATGACCCTCAAGGTCCATGGCCCAAAATTAAAAATATATTAAAACAGATGAATACTCAAAATGATAATTTAGATGACCAAATCATGGCCTCTATCATTCAAGGGCAGTCGCATCATTCTACTGGTCGTTGGTGGCTTTATTGGACAGGGTGGGTACAAACTTTTTTCCCTTATATTTACGGCGCGGGTAATTTTTGTCTATATGCCGGATTCCCTATGTTGATGCTGGCTATGATGATTATGCGGCGTATGAGTTTATTTTTAAGATATGCTGAAATGTTTATCTGGATTAAATCTTGGGCCTTGACAGCTGCCATGAGTTATTACATTTCGCTGATGGTCGCCGGTCTGCAGGCACAGACTTCATCCCAGGCAAATTGGTTTTGGGATTATCCCTATTATGTGGTTGTCGCCAGTATTCTTTTATGTTTAATACCCATTTTAACTTTGGTAAGCATTCATTATAGTTTTCAACTGATCAACAATCATTCTTTTACCTAAGGAGGAGGGTATGTTTAAAAAGAAAGTATTCAACATCATAGTTAGTACAGGATTGTTCTGGTTAATCAAAATATCTAATGTTTGGGCGGATGACCCCATGGCTACAACTACTGATTTCTCAACAAAGATGATAGATATTATTAAAGGTCCTGTTTTAAAATTATCAGCCGCAGTTGTACTTTTGGTGGGCGCCGTTGGACTGTTGCGCGGTCGTCATAGGCTAGCCATTTCTTGCGGTTTGGCTTTCTTGCTTCTTTTATTTTTACCCATTTTATTAAGTCATGTTTAAGGAAAGAATTCATTATGAATCGAAAATGTCCACGTACCCTGGATAAACCGCTTCTATTGTTTGGACTAGAGGGGGAGGATGTTGCCCTATTAGCGCTAGTAGGGGGAGTAGGCAGTATTCTTTTTGGTCCTATTATTCCAGGGACATGCGCCATTGTCGGCTGGATTGTCTTAATGCAGTTTAAAAAGGATAAACCATCAGGGTATTTATTACACTGGCTTTACGCCCAAGGGATTGATTTCCCTGGACTTATTCCACCCATCAAAAAAGTTGAGCGATACGGTATTTATGGAACAACCCCTTATGTCAAAAAATTCGCCGTTTGTTGAACGATGGTCGAGGGCAGAGGTTGTTAATGCCAAATTAGGAGTCACGCTCATGGTTATAGGATTGATATGTCTGAGCCTAACGACCACCTTAATCTATATCATCACCAAAGCACAGCCAATTTACTATGTACCGGGCGCCTCGTCTGCAGGTATAGCTTATGCTCAAACCACCTCTAAAACGACTGTAGCGATTTTCACCTCTTCCTGGGTATTGAACTGGTCGAATTTCACCCCTGCCACCGTCGAGGATGTGTACAAACATGCCGAACGGTTCATGTCTCCGCATTTATTAGCCCAAACAAGGACAAGGCTCAAAAAAGACCTTGAGCAGGTTAAAAATAACCATATGTCTTCCTTATTTTCTTTAAATCAGGAGCCTTTGGTGCAGGAAGATCAACAGGGGTTTAATGTCACCATCCAGGGAGATAAAGGCATTTATATGGGCAAAGAAGAGATTAAGCTGCAAAAAATGATTTATCACCTACATTTAAGGTTATCGCCAGCAACGGATTGGAACCCGTATGGCTTGATTATTGAGGATATTTCTCAGGAGGTGGTGGGATGAAAAGGATCATTTTTCTTATATTACTGTTAGCAGGGCTTTCTTCATGCGTTTTGCCAGCTAGCGCTTCTAATTTCAAGGACCAGGGTAAGCCAATAGATATTCAAGTGGAAGTGGGCAAAGTTACGGAAGTGGTTTTTCCAGCCAAGGTGGCTAAGGTGGTTAAAGGCGGGGCTGTCGATTCGGTGCTTGTCGAGGTGTTGGATAATTCTGTTTATATGTTGCCCAAAACAGATGACCCCTCGGACATTTTTGTGATGACGACTTCGGGCAACAGCTACCCGTTAAATCTTCATATCAGTAGGGAACACGATATTAAAGTGCAGATAGGATCTTTCAATCATCAGCCTAAGTTTTCTGCAGGTGTTTATGGGGATGTGATGGATTTGATGAAAGATTTACTTTTACAGAAAGAGCCGGCAGGGGCTACCGCTTTGCCGGGGGGCAATCAGGTGCTTTTGGCTAATCGACAAATTCAATTAAAAGTTGATAAGGCTTATGAGCTGGCAGGTTGGAAAGCCTATGTGTTAACTGCTCGGAATCTTATGAACAATGCCGTCATTATTCCTATTGAACAAATGACGTTGCCTAATCTTTTGGCGGTTAGTTCTGATCAAGATATGTTAGCCGCCAAAGGCCAGCAGGGCGACGCCGCCAAAGTGTATGTGATTATGAGTAAATAAAATGAATTTACAACCATTGCAAGATTTTATTAAGAAACAGCCTTTGGTCGTTGGGATAGGAGGCTTATTAGTTTTAGCGGTATTAGGATTATGGATGATGCATCAACCATTTAAGAAAGCTTCTTCAATAGCATCCGGGGCCAATGCTTCTAAAGATATTGGAATTTCCATCGGTGGAGCGGATCAACAGGCGTACATGGCCCGTCTGGAAAAAAATTATTATGACTTTGAAGAGCGGGTTAAAGATGTGGAAACTCAGCTCAAGAGTATGCAATCCACGGCGCAAGAGCTTAAAAATTCTCAAAAGGATATTGCGCAGACGGTTCTTAAACTGGATCAGGGTTTAGGAGTCAAGATGGACCAGCACCTTGAGGAATTCAAAACCAGCTTGGAGTCTGCTCAAAACAATGCTCCAGAGGAGTCTCCAGAGAAGGATGTGGAGTTATCGGTGGCAGATATCAATCCAACAGCCCAGGAGGATTGGGTGTATTTGCCCATCGGCAGTTTTTGCCAGGGAACTTTACTGACCGGCGTATATGCGGCGGCGGATGCCAGTAATCCTTTACCGGTTTTAATTTCCTTAGATGAGGCTTTTTACGGGCCTAATAAAACCCGCATTCCACTTAAAGGGGCATTTGTGTTAGGTAAAGCCTACGGTGATTTAACCTCTCAGAGGGCGCTTATGCAAATTGTGGCCGTATCCGCTGTTTTACCCAACGGCCATGCGTTTGAAAATGAGCAGGATTTAGGCTATGTCACCGATGAGTTTGGGGAGCTTGGTATCAAAGGTCAGGTGGTTTATAACACGGGCCGCCAGCTGGCGATTTCTTTGTTGGGGGGATTTGTCTCTGGAGGGTCTCAGGCTGTTGCGGACAGTCAGGTGACCACGCATAAAACTTTGCAGGGAGATACGAGTAAAGACGTGACGGGTAGTCCCTCTAAAAATTTACTGTTTTCAGGGCTGGCTCAAAGCGCGGGTAAGTTAGCCGAATTTTATCAAAAACAGGCTGAGGACCTGGTGCCTGCGGTGCATATTAAAAACGGTGCTAAAGTATTTTTCATTGTCCAAAAAGGAGTGACGATCAATGGGTTGGCTAAGAGCAATTTTAATCATCAGCGTTTTATGGATTAACGGTTGCACTTCCAGTAAGGCCGTTCAAAAAAATAAAGTACAGCCTCTAACGATGATGGACATTTACGCCCAAAGCGCGGGGCAAGCGCAAAAAGACGTAACTAAGTTTATCGAAAATAATCTTAAAGAAGAAAAAACCTTTGGGTATGTCAAACCTTATATACCTGTGATGAATGATCCGGTGGTACGCAAGGTGTGGATTCCCGATCATAAATCTGAAGATAATCCCGATGTGATGATCGCCGGCCACTGGAGCTATGTGATGATTCAACCGCCCACGTGGTTTATCGATGGAAAAACCGTTGAAGCTCAATTACCGGTGATTGTTCCTTCAGAATCCTCTATCCACAGCCAATCGCAGAAGCCAAACCATTAGGTGTACCGCAAATGATAGATTCTCTGACCATCGTTGAAATTCTTCCTAAATAGTTTATAATTAATACCAATACTTGTTGGTAGTAAACCCCCTTGGCGGGAATTGAAAAAATCGATATACATTCTGGTAATATTTTGTATAATCAATTTTCAATTTTTTTATCGAGAAAATAATTGTAGAAGGTAAAATCAGGGACATTAGCTCATCCGGTAGAGCATCTGACTCTTAATCAGAGGGTGGCTGGTTCGAGTCCAGCATGTCCCATATTACAATCGTTGAGGATTCTTAGCGTGCTAAAACAATCTCTTGATCTTAAAAAGTTAGCTGCCTTAGCTCCTCAATTCCGTCGGGAAATCCTGGAAACTTTAGAAATAGCAGGTTCCGGTCATCCGGGCGGGTCTTTGTCCGGGGTTGAGATCATGTTGGCGTTATATGGCCATGCCATGCGCTATGATCCTAAGAATCCTGGTTGGGAAGAGCGTGACCGTTTGATTGTCTCCAAAGGCCATGCAACACCTCTGGTCTATGTGACCCTGAGCAATTTCGGCTATTTTCCCAAAGAAGAATTAAAGACCTTCCGTAAATTCGGCTCCCGCTTGCAAGGTCATGTGCATACTAAAGCCCCCGGAGTTGAATTTAATACCGGCTCTTTGGGACACGGGCTTTCCTTTGCCAATGGCGTGGCTTTAGGCGCGAAAATACGCGGCAAAAATTTTAAAGTGTATTGTCTTTTGGGCGACGGGGAAAATCAGGAGGGGTCGGTGTGGGAAGCGGCCATGAGCGCGGCGCATCATAAATTAGATAATCTCTGCGCGATTATCGACTATAATAAGGTGCAGGAAAATGGGCCGACGAATGAAATTAAAAATCTAGAGCCGCTGGCTAAAAAATGGGAAAGCTTTGGCTGGCATGTGTTTGAGGTAGATGGTCATAATATCAAAGAACTGGTTAGCGCCTTTGATGAATTAAAAAACATTCAAGGTAAACCCACGGTGATCATTGCACATACGGTTAAAGGCAAAGGCGTTTCTTTTATGGAAGGCAAAAGCAACTGGCATGGCAAGGCGCCCAATAAAGAACAGTTGGCTCAGGCTTTGGCGGAGTTAAAATAAATGGAATTAAAACCTATTCCAACCCGTGATGGTTTTGGTGAAGAGCTGGTGGCTTTAGGGAAAACCAACCCTGATATAGTGGTGCTTTCCGGCGACCTGGAAGATGCCACCCGCACGGAACATTTCAAAAAAGAATTCCCGGAGCGATTTTTTAATTTAGGAATCGCCGAGCAAGATGTGATTGGAACCGCCGCGGGCTTAAGCACTCAAGGCTTTATACCATTTGCCACTTCTTTTGCCGTATTTATGACCAACCGTGCCTATGACATGATCCGTTTGGATATATGTTATAACAACACCAACGTTAAACTGGTCTGTTCCCACGGCGGGGTTACCGTTGGGGAAGACGGAGCCAGTGCCCAATGTTTGGAAGATTTTGCCATCATGCGCGTGTTACCGAATATGAGAGTGATTTGTCCCATGGATTATTTGGAAGCCAAAAAAGCCACCCGCGCCATCACCAATACCACGGGTCCTTTTTATATGCGCACCTCCCGTGCGCCGCTGCCGGTGTTGACCAAAGAAAGCGATCCGTTTGAAATCGGCAAAGCCAATGTGATGCGTAAAGGCACAGATGCGACCGTCATTGCCTGTGGGGTGATGGTTGCAGAAGCACTTGCAGCCGCCGAAAAATTAAAAACCGAAGGCATTGAACTTAAAGTGGTCAATATGCATACGATTAAACCCATTGATGTGCGGGCCATTATGGATTCCGTCAAGGAAACCGGTGCTATTGTGACTGCCGAAGAACATCAGATTTATGGCGGTTTGGGTTCAGCAGTAGCAGAGGTAGTGGCGCAGCATTATCCGTGCCCGCTGGAAATGGTGGCAGTCAAAGATAGTTTTGGCGAAAGCGGCACCCCGGCACAATTGCTGGCGCATTACGGCCTTAAAGATGTTAATATTATAGAAGCTGTTAAAAAAGTTGTAAAAAGAAAGCATGCCTAAAACTGTTTTGCATGAATTAGCCAATTTAGGTCAAAGCCTTTGGCTGGATAATATCAGCCGGTCCATGATTACCCGCGGCCAGTTAAAAGGGTTAATTGACCAGGGACTTCGCGGGCAGACATCGAATCCTACCATTTTTAAACAAGCCATTTCATCCAGTAGCGATTATGACCAAAAAATTTTGGAACTGACCGAATCTGGCCGCTCAACATTTGAGATTTATGATGAACTGACCATTAAAGATGTGCAGGATGCGGCGGATCTATTCCAAGGAGTGTATGAACACACCAAAGGTCTTGACGGTTATGTGAGTCTGGAAATCAATCCCCAACTCGGCCATGAGCTGCAGGAGCAGTTTAGCGAAGGGTTACGTCTTTGGAAAAAAGTCAACCGTCCCAATGTGATGATTAAAGTGCCAGGCACCAAAAATGGCTTGAGTGTCGTTGAACGTTTGATCGCTCAAGGTGTCAACGTGAATGTGACGTTGGTTTTTTCCGCTGAGCAATACCAGCAGGTGGCTTGGGCGTATATGAAAGGCTTAGGCCATTTGAGCGAAAATGGTGGGGATTTAAGCAAGGTTAGGTCGGTCGCCAGCATTTTTGTCAGCCGCATTGATACAGCCGTTGACAAATGGCTTGATGAGCACAATAAGAAGGATTTAAGAGGGCAGGCGGCGATCGCTAATTCTCAAATTATTTATCATAAGTTTCAACAGGTATTTGCCTCTTCTGATTTTAAACTTTTGCAGGCCAAGGGCGCCCATGCGCAAAGGGTGCTGTGGGCGTCCACAGGCACCAAAGATCCTCAATACAGCGATATTAAGTATGTGACGGAATTGATAGCCCAAGATACCGTCAATACGTTGCCGGATAAAACATTGCAGGCCGTGTTGGATCACGGGATCGCCAAGCTAGCTTTACCGGGGGATATCGCCGGCGCTCAGCAAATGATCAATCGTTTGCGTGAAGCAGGTATAGACATTGGGATTGTCTGCAACAAACTTTTGGAAGACGGCCTTGGGGCATTTAAAAAATCTTTTGAAGAGCTGATGGTTTCTGTTGAAGATAAATCCAAAAAGCTTTGCGCAAAATTTTGATTGTATTTTTCTAGAATTTACTGGTATTATTAAGCCTTTGGTTGGGATATTGATGCTTGCCTATGAACGTTTTTCTCGATTTTTGTTTGGTATGCTTTTAATAGGATCATATTTTACTAGGTGGGGCCAATGGATAGCATTAAGTTTAGGTATTTTATTGTTGGCTTCATCCTTGCACGGAGTGTGTATCAGCTGTAAGTGTAAGCAATTTTTAAAAACTATTAACCCCAACAAGGAGGAGAAGTAATGAACAGGACATTAGCAGTATTCTTAACAGCAGTTTTAGGATTCGGTGTGGCCACCTTTGTATTTGCTCAGGAAGCCATCAAAGCTAATCAGACCAAAGAGGAAGTAAAGAATACGGAAACGATTAACAATGAGGAAACAAACACCGAAACTAATAGCATGACCGATACCGTAACCAATGCCGTAACGAATCAAGAAGCAGCTCCCGCTATACCAGCTACCGGTACAAATAAGTGGTAAGTCATTGACCCTTCGGGGAGTTTTCCTCCTCGGGATCATCCTGAGTGAACTCGTAGAGCGAATCGAAGGATCTCTTGCGGTTTGGGAAAATAAGAACCCCGTCTTTAAGGCGGGGTTCTTTTTTATTAGGAATTTTCTGGAAGGGGCAGGGAGGATATATTAAACTACTCGTATATGAATCCATGGAACTCTATTACCTTATTGTCTTATGCTAAAATTAAAAATTTGCAAAATGAACGACTACGTTCTTTCATCAACAACCACGTTTATCCCTTCAGTCCTTATTACCGCAAACTTTTCGACGATCACAAGATTAATCCTAAACATATTCGAAGTACCAAGGATTTAAAATATATCCCGCTCACAAGCAAGCTTGATTTTATTGTCAAAGATAATCCGCAAAAATATAGGGATTTTGTCCTTCAACCGGATCAAGATAAAATCCGAAAGTTTTGGCCTAAAAATAAACTGCTCAAGTTAGCCCTTCAGGCCTTGGTGAAGGGAGAAGCCTCGATTCAGGAGACTTTAAGTCAAGAATATCGTCCAATTTTTATGACCTTTACAACAGGGACAACGAATTCCCCGGTGCCGTTTCTCTATAGCCGTTATGATTTGAATAATCTCAAGCTCTCCGGAAACCGTATGGTAAGTCTTTTTAATATTCAACCTGACCAGCGGATTATGAATATTTTTCCCTTTGCCCCGCATTTGGCGTTCTGGCAGACTTTTTTCGGTGCGCTGGAGGCGGATGTTTTTGCCCTCAGTACCGGAGGCGGTAAAGTGATGGGCACCGAGGGGAATTTAACCGCTTTGGTTCGTATTAAACCATCGGTAATTTTGGGAGTTCCCAGTTATATTTATCATCTGCTCCGTCTGGCACAAGAACGCAAGCAGGATTTATCGTTTCTAAAAAATATTGTCCTTGGAGCGGCCAAAGTGACCGTACCCTATAAACAAAAGCTAGCGGAAATGTTAAAAGATTGTGGGGCACAGGAAGTTTTTATTTTTGGCACCTACGGGTTTACGGAGGCGCGCTCTGCCTGGGCGGAATGTCCGACGCAAAATCATATCTCCAGCGGCTATCATTTGTATCCGGATAAAGAAATTTTTGAAATCATTGATCCAGCCACCGGCCAGGTCAAAGGGGAGGGTGAAGATGGAGAGCTGGTGTACACCGCTTTAGATTCCCGCGCCAGTGTAGTTTTGCGTTACCGCACCGGTGATTTTGTCCAAGGCGGTATCACCCATGGACCCTGTCCGCATTGCGGTCGTATGACGCTGCGTTTATCAAATGATATTTCACGTCTGTCGGATACTAGGGATTTTAACTTTTCTAAAATCAAAGGGACGCTGGTGAACTTAAGTCATTTTGAAGAAGTGCTCAACGATATTGCTGATATCGATGAATGGCAGATCGAAATCCGCAAACACAACAATGACCCCTTTGACAGCGACGAACTGGTTATTTATATCACGCCTAAAAAGCCAGTTAATGAATCGTCCTTCACGCAAATGGTCAAGGATAAAATTATCAGTGCGACCGAAGTTGGGCCCAATGAGATCAAACTGATCCCCTTGGATGAAATGGTCAGACGTTTAGAGTTGGAAACAGCCAATAAAGAAAAAAGGATCTTGGATATTCGCCCCCAAGGATAAGGTATGGAACGTATTGCTATTGTCGATGGTATTCGCACTCCTTTTTGCAAGATGGGTACAAGTTTTAATGACTTAAGTGCGCAGGAGTTGGGACGTATTGCTGCACGGGAGCTTATTGAACGCACTAGTTTAGATGTTAAAAATATTGATGAGGTCATCTTCGGCTGCGTGGGTCAGCCGGCGGATGCAGCTAACATCGCGCGCGTGATCACTTTGTTGGCAGGGATTCCTAAAACCACGCCAGCTTTTACGGTTCATCGCAATTGTGCTTCCGGTATTGAAGCGGTGGTCAATGCCGCTATTAAAATTCAGGCCGGAGAAGGTCGATGTATCCTGGCTGGCGGCACGGAATCTATGAGCAATATCCCATTTTTATTTTCTAAAGCGGCGCAGGAAATTTTTATGGAACTTGGCCGCGCCAAAACGACCACGGCCCGTTTACAGGCGTTTTTAAAATTTAGACTTCAACATTTTTCCCCCCGTATCGGCTTGCAATTGGGTCTGACAGATCCTGTCTGCGGCTTGAACATGGGTCAGACCGCGGAAGTATTGGTCAAAGAGTTTGGTATTACCCGACGAGAGCAGGATGAGTTTTCTTTGCTCAGCCACCTGCGGGTCATTGCCAACCGCGCTATCTTACGTGAAGAAATTGTGCCGGTGATTCCAGGGCCAAAATACAAAGAAGCGATCGTGGATGACAATGGTCCGCGCGAAGGTCAGACTTATGATGCTTTAGCCAAATTAAAACCGTTTTTTGAACGGGAGACGGGGACAGTCACTGCCGGTAACTCCAGCCAGATTACCGATGGAGCAGTAGCTCTTTTGGTAATCTGTGAAAGCCGGGCCAGAGAGCTTGGTTTCAAACCGCTGGGGTTTATCCGTGCCTTTGCTTTTGCCGGGGTTGAGCCTCATCGTATGGGGATAGGTCCGGCGCACGCCATTCCTAAAGTGCTTAAAAAAGCTGGTTTAAAATTGTCTGACATGCAAGCGATTGAAATTAACGAGGCTTTTGCCGCGCAGGTATTGGCCTGTTTAAAATCATTGGCCTCGGATAAATTTACTAAGGACTTTGGCTACGAAGGTTATACCGGCGAAATTGACCCCGCCAAACTCAATGTCAATGGCGGTGCCATTGCCCTGGGACATCCGGTAGGCGCCACCGGAGCACGCCTGATCCTTACCATGCTCAAACACCTCAACCGCCACAACTTTAACCTTGGATTAGTGTCGTTGTGCGTCGGCGGCGGCCAAGGGGCAGCGGTTATCCTTGAGCGTTAGTCGAGGCATTGACATTGCGCTCATCCCACCTTATAATTAAATTTCAATTTTGAAGGGTCGTGTACCAACAACCCTTCATCCCGAGGAGGCAGGTGTTTGATGGCTAAGACATTATATGAAAAAATCTGGGATGATCATTTGGTGCGTGAGTCCCAAAATGATACGTCTATTATTTATATTGACCTGCATTTGGTGCATGAGGTCACAAGCCCTCAGGCTTTTACTGCCTTACGTCAGACCAAACGCAGCGTGCGTGCGCCGCAAAAGACATTTGCGACCGTGGACCATAATGTGTCCACCCGCACCAAAGACATCACCAAGGTGGAGGCGACCTCCCGTATTCAGATGGAGGCTTTGTCGAAAAACTGTCAGGATTTTGGCATCAAATTATACGATTTTGCCGATGAGAATCAGGGTATTGTACACATCATCGGTCCGGAACAGGGCTTGACTTTGCCCGGGATGACTATTGTCTGCGGTGATTCACACACCGCCACCCATGGCGCTTTCGGCGCTTTAGCGTTTGGTATTGGCACTTCAGAAGTCGAGCATGTGTTGGCTACACAAACTTTACAACAAAATAAAGCCAAGACCATGCTCATTAACGTCGATGGTCAACTGACTACCGGTGTTACCTCTAAAGATATTATTTTGTATATTATCGGTTTAATCGGAACCGCCGGCGCTACGGGCTATGTGATTGAATATGCCGGCTCCACTGTCCGTGCTCTGAGTATGGAAGCGCGCATGACCATTTGCAATATGTCCATTGAAGCCGGTGCGCGTGCAGGGATGATTGCGCCCGATGAAGTGACGTTTAATTATATCAAGGGGCGTGATTTTGCTCCTCAAGGAACGGACTGGGATAAAGCGGTCGCTTATTGGAAAACTTTATCCAGCGACAAGGATGCCAAGTTTGATAAAGTCATCAATATTAAAACTGAAGATATGAAACCTATGGTGACCTGGGGAACAAGCCCGGGGCAGGTGACCACCATCGATGGACTCGTGCCTGATCCGGAAAGTTTTGCTAATTCCGTTGATAGAACCGCGGCCCGCAATGCTCTGGCTTACATGGATTTGAAACCAGGCACTAAAATGACGGATATCAAAATTGATAAAGTCTTTATCGGCTCCTGTACCAATGCGCGCATTGAAGATTTGCGTGCCTCGGCGCAGATAGTGATCGGTCGTAGAGTTTCTCCGGATGTTTACGCCATTGTTGTTCCGGGCAGCGGCCGCGTGCGCCATCAGGCACAAAAAGAGGGATTGGATAAAATTTTTACCCAGGCAGGGTTTGAATGGCGTTATGCCGGTTGTTCCATGTGTTTAGGCATGAACGATGACCAATTAAAAAAAGGTGAACGTTGCGCATCATCGAGCAATCGCAACTTCGAAGGCCGTCAGGGGCCGGGGGGACGCACGCATCTGATGAGCCCTGAAATGGCCGCTGTCGCGGCTTTGGAAGGTAAAATTGCAGATATTAGGAAATATAAAAAATAGCATGCAACCGTTTAAAACACACACAGGTATTGCAGCGTCGCTGGAACGCGTCAACGTGGACACCGATGCCATTGTGCCTAAACAATTTTTAAGAAAAATTGAAAAGACCGGTTTCGGTAAACATTTGTTCCACGAATGGCGTTATCTCGACTATGAAGGGACCAAAGAAAACCCGGATTTTGTTTTAAACCAAGAACCCTACCGTAAGGCCACGGTATTGTTAACCCGTGATAATTTTGGTTGCGGCTCCAGTCGTGAACACGCGCCGTGGGCGTTGGCGGATTTTGGGTTTAAAGTCATTATTGCGCCCAGCTTTGCGGATATTTTCTACAATAACTGTGTTAAAAATGGTATCTTGCTGGCGCAACTGAAATCCGGTGAGGTTGATGAACTATTCCAATACGCCGCAAAAAACAGAGGCGCAACCATCACCGCGGATTTACCATCGCAAAGGGTGACGGCAGGCGGCAAGAAATATGTATTTCCCATCGATGCATTCAACAAGGAATGTTTATTAAAAGGTTTGGACAGTATAGGCTGGACCATGCAGTTTAACGATACAATTGTGGAGTATGAACAAAAAATTCAATCCAAACACCCGTGGTTAATAAGGAAATAATTATGTCAGATATACGCAAATATTCTTCCATTGTTACCGATGGTGATGACCGCGCGCCTGCAAGATCGATGTTGCGCGCCGTCGGATTTAAAGATGAAGACTTTAGCAAGCCGCAAATCGGTATTGCCTCCACCTGGGCCATGGTGACGCCTTGCAACATGCACATCGACCAGTTGGCTAAAAAAGCCGTGGAGGGAGTGGACGGCTTTGGCGGCAAGGCTGTCATTTTTAATACCATTACGGTCTCGGATGGGATTTCCATGGGTTCCGAGGGGATGAAGTATTCACTGGTCTCTCGCGAGGTGATTGCGGATTCCATTGAAACGGTGATGGGTTGTGAAGGATTTGACGGGTTGGTGGCTATTGGTGGATGTGATAAGAATATGCCGGGTAGTATTATCGCCATGGCGCGCTTAAATCGCCCATCGGTATTTGTATATGGCGGCACGATCTTGCCCGGCTGTTACCATAATCAAAATGTGGATATTGTTTCGGTTTTTGAAGCGGTGGGCAAACACGCGGCTCAAAAGATTTCTGATCAGGAATTAAAAGAAGTGGAAAGCTGCGCGATTCCGGGTCCCGGTTCCTGCGGAGGAATGTATACCGCCAACACCATGGCCAGCGCCATTGAAGCATTGGGCATGAGTTTACCGAATAGCTCCATGCAAATTGCCATTTCCAAAGAAAAGGAAACGGACTGCGTCAATGCCGGCAAGGCGGTGTTAAATTTGTTGAAACTCAATATCAAACCGCTCGACATCCTGACCAAGAAGGCGTTTGAAAATGCGATTACGGTGGTCATAGCCTTAGGTGGATCTACCAATGCGGTGTTGCATTTATTAGCTATTGCGTATACGGCCGGTGTTAAGCTTTTTATTGATGATTTTACGCGCGTTGGCAAAAAAGTGCCGGTACTAGCTGATCTTAAACCCAGCGGCCGTTTTGTCACGGCTGAACTGGCAGCCATCGGCGGCCTGACCCCGCTGATGAAAATGCTGCTGGATAGGGGATTATTGCACGGTGATTGTTTGACTGTCACCGGCAAAACTGTCCGCGAAAATTTATCTGAAGTTAAACCGTATCCAGCGGGTCAAGAAATCATCCGTTTTTTTAACAAGCCGATTAAAAAAGAAGGTCATATTATTATTCTTTATGGCAATTTGGCCCCCACGGGGGCGGTAGCCAAGATCACTGGCAAAGAGGGATTAAGTTTTACAGGCAAAGCCCGGGTGTTCGATTCGGAAGAGACAGCCTTAAAGAAAATTTTAGACGGAACAGTCAAAAAAGGTGATGTGGTGGTTATCCGCTATGAAGGCCCCCGTGGGGGCCCTGGTATGCGTGAGATGTTATCACCCACCTCCGCTATTACGGGCAAAGGCTTAAGCAAAGACGTGGCTTTGATTACCGACGGACGTTTCTCCGGCGGCAGCCATGGATTTGTGGTTGGGCATATCACCCCCGAAGCCTATAACGGCGGGCCGCTGGCTATTGTCAAAAATGGCGACATCATCACCATCGATGCCGTCAAACATGAAATCAATTTGAATTTAAGCGCTGCCGAAATAAAAAAACGCCTCAAAGCTTGGAAACAACCAAAACCAAGATATACCCGCGGTGTTTTAGCAAAATATGCTAAACTTGTTACTAGTGCCTCGCAAGGAGCGGTCACAGATAAGGATATATAATGGCTGGGAATTCATTCGGACAACTGTTTAGGATTACTACCTTTGGCGAAAGCCATGGGCCTGCCATTGGCGTAGTCATTGATGGTGTGCCGCCTCAAATGTCTTTAACAGAGGCGGATATTCAAACAGATTTAGACCGCCGTCGGCCGGGCCAAAGTAAAATCACGACCCAAAGACAGGAAGCAGATAAAGTGGAAATCCTCTCCGGTGTCTTTGATGGTAAAACCACTGGCGCGCCGCTGGCGATTCTCATCCGTAACGAAGACCAGCGCTCCAAAGATTACGACAATGTCAAATTTGTTTTTCGTCCCGGCCATGCGGATTACAGCTATTTTGCCAAATATGGCATCCGTGATTACCGTGGTGGTGGCCGTTCTTCAGGACGTGAAACTGCCGCGCGTGTGGCTGCGGGTGCCGTGGCCAAAAAAATTCTAGGCAAACATAATATCCAGGTCATTGTCTACACGCTGGCGGTGGGGGGCATTGTGGCTAACAATATTGATTTTAGTGTCATTGAGCAAAACATGGTGCGCACGGCCGATGCTAAAGCCGCCGAAGCCATGATCGCCAAAATCGAAGAGGTGCGCAAAAACGGCGATTCCCTCGGTGCCATTTTGCAATGTGTAATTAAAGGCTGCCCTGCTGGTTTAGGTGATCCGTGCTTTGATAAACTCAATGCCCGCCTGGCCCAGGCGCTTATGTCGATTGCCACCGTCAAAGGTGTAGAATTCGGCGACGGTTTTGGTGTGGCGCAATTGACCGGATCTGTCAACAATGACCGTTTCGTCCTTAAAGGCAAAAGGGTAGGCACAGCCACCAACCATGCCGGCGGGATTATGGGCGGGATTTCAACCGGGGAAGACATTAACATCCGCATGGCGTTAAAACCACCGTCCTCGATTCCCAAACCGCAAAAAACGCTCAACGAAAACTTACAAGAAGTCGAAGTGGTGGTCAAGGGCCGTCATGATCCCTGTCTGGCCCCGCGGGTTGTTCCCGTGGCAGAAGCTATGATCGCCCTCACTTTGGTTGATGCTTTAATGATTCAAAAATCCACGCAGGTGTAATGACCCCTCATGATACGCAAAAAGTGATTCTGATTACCGGAACCTCCAGCGGTTTTGGATTATTGACCTCGGCACGTTTAGCATCCCGGGGTCATTTTGTTTATGCCACCATGCGCGACCTTGCCAAACAACAGCCATTGCTAGATGAAGTAACCAAACGCGCAGGGCAGGTACAGGTGCGCGAACTGGACGTGACCAAACCAGCAACGATTAAAAAAGTTATCGATGAAATCAAAAACCGCCATTATCATATCGATGTTTTAATTAACAACGCCGGTTTTGGTTTAGGCGGATTTTTTGAAGATTTATCCGAGGATGAAATCCGCCAACAGATGGAAGTGAATCTCTTTGGGGTACAAAATGTCTGCCGCCAAGTGATTCCTTTGATGCGTGAGCGTAAGCAGGGAAAAATTATCAATCTATCTAGCATCGCCGGGCAAACAGCCAGCCCTTGTTTTAGCGCCTATAACGCCAGCAAATGGGCCTTGGAAGGTTTTAGCGAAAGCCTGCATCATGAAATGAAATTGTTCGGTATTGATGTGGTGTTGGTGGAACCTGGCAGTTATCCGACAAAAATATTTTTTGAGAATGCCCGTTACGGCAAAAACTTCGATAATTCCCAAAGCCCTTATTATGCTTTAAACCAGCAGCTTCAAAAAATGACGCTGGATTACGTCCGCCAGCTTAAAAGAGACCCCCAAGAAGTGGCCGCGCTGATCGAGAACATTATTAATACGAAAAACCCCAAATTGCGTTATATTTCTAATTTTTCTTCGTGGCTGCACGTCTTTTCACGTAAAATTTTGCCAGAATCTATTTATGGCTATTTCTTGAGGAGGGTACTTTATGGAAACAAACCCAACGCCCTATAAACGCCAAATCTTTGTCTGCACCAATGACCGTAAAGGCGAAAGTGCCAGCTGCGGCGATCACCAAGGGGAAGAAGTTTTCCGTCGATTACGTGAGATTGCCAAAGAACGCAAATTGCATCCTACCATCCGTGTGACGCAGGCCAAATGCCTGGGGCAATGTGCCAAGGGGGTCAACATTATGATTTATCCGAAGAATGTTTGGTACAGTGCTGTGCGTTTGGAAGACGTTTCTAAAATTGCAGATGAATGTATTAAAGTTTAGTATTAAAAGGGATTGGAAAGACAAATTTTGCGTTATAATAATAACAACAACTAAACAAGGAGGCGTGTTATGACTACGTACTTTTTAATTGGTAAATACTCTCAAGAGGCGCTCAAACATGTCAGTTCCCAACGGACCAAAAAAGCCTATCAAATCATTCAAAAATTGGGAGGAAGAGTCAAGTCCATTCATGCGCTCTTAGGCGAGAAGGACTTAATTATTCAGGCCCAATTCCCCGGCAGTAAACAGGCTATGAATGCTTCATTGGGATTAACAAAAATAACCGGCATCGGATTTTCCACCTCCGAGGCCATCTCCATTGAGGAATTTGACAAATTAGCGAAGGTATAAAAGATATCCTTATGAGCATGTTCGATAAGAATATCAGCCAAGAGAAGTTAAAGTCCCTAGAATTTGCCGAAGCCGCCCGTGAACAGGAATGGACATCCCCCAGTTACGCCCTTCAGTTATTCCACGGAGCCCTTGACTTTAATCTTATTTCCCCTTTTCCTGAGCAAAGCGCCTCAGAGAAGAAAATAGGGGATGAGTATTTAGTTAAGATAGAAAAATTCTTGCGGGAAAACCTCGATCCTGATGAAGTTGACCGTACGGGTATCATTCCTGATGCCGTGTATAAAGGGTTAGCCGAAATGGGGGCCTTTGCTCTTAAAATTCCCGAAGAATACGATGGTATGGGCTTTAGCCAGTACAATTACAACCGTATCATGCATTTGGTTTCCAGTTATTGTGGTTCAACGGCAGTGCTTCTGTCCGCCCATCAAAGTATCGGCGTGCCTCAGCCGTTAAAACTGTTCGGAACGCCCGAGCAGAAAAAAAAATATTTGCCCCTGTTTGCCAAAGGGGCTATATCGGCGTTTGCTTTGACAGAACCGACGGCAGGTTCTGATCCACGGCAAATGCTGACCACTGCCACTCCTATTGAAGACGGTCAATATTTTCTACTTAATGGGGAAAAACTCTGGTGTACCAATGGTTTGATCGCGGATGTCATGGTGGTGATGGCGGTTACGCCTCCTAAAATTGTTAAGGGTAAAGAAATGAAACAAATTACCGCCTTTATTGTGGAAAATAGTTGGCCGGGTATTGAAAAGGCGCATCGTTGTCAATTTATGGGATTGCATGGTATTCAAAATGGCTTCATGCGTTTTCATAATGTGAAAGTTCCTAAGGAAAACATTATTCTTGGCGAGGGGGAGGGGCTGAAGCTGGCGCTGATGACTTTAAATACCGGCCGTTTGACCTTGCCGGGTGGTTCCGCCGGTATTGGTAAATGGTGTTTGTATGTGGCCCGTCAATGGGCCGCCAAACGCCAGCAATGGGGGGCTCCTATCGGTGAACATGAAGCGATTGCTTTAAAACTTTCGTATATCGCCAGCCACAGCTTTGCGATGGATGCCGTTACCTGGCTGGCTTCAGCCATGGCTGATGATAAACACCGCGACATTCGTCTGGAAGCGGCCATTGCGAAATATTTTTGTACGGAAGTTTCCTGGAAAATCGTGGATGAGACTTTACAGATTCGCGGCGGCTGCGGTTATGAAACTTCTTTATCTTTACGACAACGCGGGGTGGATTATTGGCCGGTGGAACGCGTCTTGCGTGATGTACGCATCAATCGTATTATCGAGGGAACCAGTGAAATTATGCATTTATTTATCGCCCGCGAAGCATTGGATCCTCATTTATCTAAAATTAAGCCGTTGTTGAGTGGTCGCACGCCCATCGGTGCCAAAATTGCCGCCGCGTTTAATATGTCTGTCTTTTATGCGGTATGGTATCCCAAACTTTGGTTTCCTTCTTTACCAAAAACTCATCTCGTTCCTGTATTAAACGAGCACATGCATTATGTTCAATTAGCCAGCAAACGCTTGGCGCGCCACACATTTCATCAAATGATCAAATACCAGCAGAAGCTGGAGAGTAAACAAAGCATCCTCAACCGCATCGTGGACATAGGCACAGACCTTTTTATTATTTCTGCCGTATGTTCGTATACCGCCATGCTCAAAAAGAAAGGCCAGGCTAACGCGATGGATTTAGCCGACAGTTTCTGTCACCAAGCCCGTCAGCGCATCGAGGCCGCCTTCAAAGAAAGCTGTTGCAATGACGACCGGGCCAATTTAAAAATCGCCAAAAATGTTTTGGCGGGCGAGTTTGAGTGGATGGAAAACGAGATCATCAAATGACCGCACTGCCGTCATTCTTTAATAAGCTTGCCGTTATCAAACAAACCCCCATCTTCGAGGGGTTGAATTGGTTTGAACTGAATCGCATTGCCAGACGGGTGGAATTGGTTGAATTTAACAAAGGCGATGTGATTTGCCGTCAGGGAGATCCGGCGGACGCATTTTATGCCCTGATCTCTGGCCGGGTTTATTCCTACACCTTAAACTCTGCCGGACAAAAAGAAGAAGTGGATTTTATTTTGCGCGGGATGCATTTCGGGATCATTTCCACGCTTACCGGTGAAAACCATTCCCACACCTATGAAGCCATCAATGATTCGGCGGTGATCAAAATCAAAAAGGATGATTTTGCGCATCTATTGAAAGTCACTCCCAAGTTAGCGGTTGCTTTAAGCCAGAGCCTTTCCCATAGAATTAGAAGTCATGTCACAGGAGCCCGGGACACCCAGGAAAGCACCATTATTGCCGTCTATGCATCGGTGAAAGGTTCCGGTAGTTCCACCTATGCGGCTAATTTAGCGTTGACCCTGAAGGCTCAAACGGATAAAAAAGTGTTGTTGTTAAGACTTTCTTCGGATCTTGGTGACTCCTTGGTGAATTTAGCAGATATTGTTTATGATCATGACAAAATCATTGAATCGATTATCAAGAATAAATTACCCATCGATGTCCTGGGGGTCAAATTCGATGCCGCGGATCACGCCGTTTTAGACAGAATCAGTCCATTTGTCAGTGCTCCGGTCAATGACTATAGCTACATTGTTTTTGATTTACCCAATCAAATGGATGATGTGGTCATGAAAACATTAGTTCAAAGCGATCTGATACACTTGGTGACTGTTGAACGTGAATATGATTTGGAATTGACACGTCATGTGATCGACCGGCTTTCCGAACAGTTAAAAGACAGATTCCAAACCGAAAAAGTCCAAATCATTATCAGCGGGGTTCAGGATGATAGCGGTTTAAAACCGGACGAGATCAAAAAAATTCTCAATTACGATGTCTTTTTAAGACTGCCGCATTTAAAGCCCCAAGAGTTTCAAAATGAAAACGTCTATGACGGATTTTTTATGGTCAAAGTTGATCCTGCCAGTGAATATGCTTTTTTTCTAAAGCGTTTAAGCCGACAAATTAGCGGATCTTTGATTGGTTTAGTATTAGGAGGGGGAGCAGCCTTAGGGATGGCCCATATTGGCGTACTGCGCGTCTTGGAGCAAGAAGGTATCCCTATTGACATCGTGGTGGGTAGCAGTATGGGAGCTTTGATGGCCAGTCTCTGGGCTAGCGGCTATACGGCTGATGATATAGAAAAATTTGGCCGTGAATTTGGAAAAAAAACGTCCGTCTGGAAATTATTTGATTTAAACTGGCATTTGTTTTCCGGTCCGGTGGGGGGGGAGGCTATCAAACGCTGGCTGAGAACCAAAATAGGAGATAAAACTTTTCATGATGCCAAAATTCTATTAAAAATAACCGCCTATGATCTTTATCATCGGCAAGAAATCATTATCGATCAAGGGCCTTTGGTAGAAGCTGTACGTAAAAGTGTCGCTATCCCTGGCGTTATCAAACCTGTGATGTACAAAGATCAAATGATTATCGATGGAGGCGTTTTAAATCCTTTACCTACCAATGTGTTGGTGCATATGGGAATTAAAAAAATTATTGCCGTTAACGTTTTGCAGTCTCCAGCGGATGTATTTTATGGAGCTGAATTAGAAAAAGAAAGGTTGCATCAACAGTACCATGTCCCTTTTACCAAACATCCCTTCCAATATGTGAAATTCCGCTTTATTCGTTTTTGGGCGAGTGTCTTTACACCCAATGTGGCGGATATCATTGTACGCACCCTGCAAGCCACCGAATATGTGCTTGCCGAACAAAGTAGCAAACAGGCGGATGTGATTATTCACCCTGATCTTAAAGGGATCAACTGGTTTGAATTATACGAAGTCAATCAGCTTATCAAACGTGGTCAAGAGGCCACCCTCAAACATCTGCCGTCTATTAAAGCTCTGGTCAAACGATAAACCCTTCTTTATAATAACCTTCATGTTTTCGTCTATCAAAATAGGTTCCCGTCAAAGCCGTTTGGCCAAAATTCAGGTGCAAGAGGTCTTATCGATGGCAAGGGAGGTGCCCTTACCCTATGAATTGATTACTTTTACGACCCGGGGCGATGTGGATCAAATAACTTCTTTAACCTCCAAGCCTGCCGATGATTTTTTCACGAATACCTTGGATGAAGCGCTTCTGAACAAACAAATTGACGTAGCGGTGCATAGCGCCAAAGACCTGCCGCAAAAACTGTGCCAGGGATTGAAGATTTTCGCCTTAACCAAAGCTTTAGACGAGACAGACTGCTTGGTATCGAACTATTCTTTAGAAAATTTACCTCAACGGGCTAAAGTTGGCACCAGCAGCCTGTTGCGGGGACAGATGTTCAAAGCCTTAAGGCCGGATGTAGCTCTCATTGATATTCGAGGCCCTATTGAGGAACGTTTGGATTTGCTGCCTAAGAGGCAGGTGGATGGTTTGATAGTAGCTACCTGCGCACTCAAACGCCTTGGTTTAGAAAAACATATTAAAAGTATTTTACCCTGGGAAGCTATGCCTTTGCAGGGACAGCTGGCTGTTGTTGGCCGCCAGGGGGATGGGGAATTAGAAAAAATTTTTGAACCTATGGACGTGCGCCGTCATTATGGTCAGGTATTTTTGACAGGAGCAGGCCCAGGAGATCCTGGATTAATTACACTCAAAGCCATTGAAGTTTTAAAAAATGCGGATTGTGTATTCTATGATTATTTAGTGGATGCCTCGCTGTTAAGATATGCTCCAATGGCGGAATATATTTATGTAGGCAAACGAAAAGGAGTGCATACGCTGCCTCAAGCGGAGCTTTCACGCCAGCTCAAAGACAAAGCCATGCAGGGCAAAAAAGTGGTACGTTTAAAAGGGGGAGACCCTCTTATTTTTGGCCGAGGCGCGGATGAGATTACCTATTTGCGTTCTTATCATATTCCGGTAGAAGTGATCCCTGGTATTAGCTCAGCCACCGGTATTCCGTCGCTGTTGGGAATACCTTTGACGGCCAGGGGAGTTTCTTCTTCAGTAGCTTTCCTCAGCGGCCATGGGGAATCTGAAGACAACGTTCATCCCCAAGAGATCATTATTCCTCAAGCCGATACGATCGTGTTTCTGATGGGATTAACCAAACTTGGTTCAATTGTGCATTCTTTGCTTAAAGCCGGCTGGAGTGAAACCAAACCCATCATGATCATTGCTAACGGCACAAAGCCTAATCAGACCATTGTACATGGAACTTTAGCTGATATTGAAACACTGGCATTGTCGCACTCTTTAACAGCGCCTGCCTTGATTGTGGCAGGGGAAACGGTCAATTTCTATCAGAAAAGCCCTCAAAAAATCTTTTTGCACTGCGGCACGCACCCTGAACAATACAGTCATTTGGGTCAAATCATTCCCTGGCCCATGATTTTGATTCAACCGGTTGTTTTGAACGCCCAACAGCAAAACGAACTTATGAGAGATTTTGACCAGAGTGATTTGGTGATTCTCACCAGCCCGGCGGCGGTCGAACATTTTATGAAAATCATTTTGGTGCTCAAACCTCTTGGCGAGGTAGGTAAAAAAATTTTCGCGGTCATTGGCCGATACACGGCACGAGTTTTAGAGGGATTTGGCATCACGGCCCAAATTCAATCGTCGCAAGAAACTGCGGAAGGCTTGTTTGACACCCTGATACGTATTATGAATTTGGATGGTAAAACCATTTTATTACCCCGCTCGTCGTTACCGAACCCTTTTTTAAAACAGACACTGGAACAAAAGGGAGCCCGAGTCAAGGAATGGACAATTTATGAAAACATTAAAACTCCTAAGAAGTCTTTGCCGGATTGTCCTATCGAGGGAGTTATTTTCACAAGCCCTTCAACATTTAAAAATTTTTTGGAAGATTATGGTACAATACCCTCTCTCTGGCAGATTCTAACTAAAGGCCCGGTGACAGCCAAGGCTTTGCAGGAAGCAGGATATCAACCTCATATGGTCAATGTATGAAACGTTTTCGTCGTTTAAGAAACCCGGCTATAAGAAATTTCGTTCAAGAGCATTATTTGACTGTTCATGATCTATGGCAGCCGTTTTTTGTCCTGGAAGGTAAAAAAAAACAAGAACCCATTACCTCTATGCCCGGCATTAAGCGGTTTTCCGTTGATCTTTTACTGAAAGAAATTGAAAGCTATATGCGTTTAGGCGGCAGGGCAGGAGTGCTTTTTGGTGTAAGTACGCACAAGGACCTTTTGGCTAAAAGCGCTTATGACCCCCAAGGTCCTGTGCCACAGGCCATTAAAGCAATCAAAAAGAGTTTTCCGGAATTTTTGGTTGTCACGGATGTGTGTTTGTGCGCTTACACCAGCCATGGTCATTGTGGGATAGTGGAAAAAGGAACCGTTCATAACGATAAAACCTTGGCCATTTTAGCCAAAATAGCCCTTTGCCATGCCGAAGCTGGTGCCAATCTTGTAGCTCCCTCTGATATGATGGATTTTCGCGTGAAGCATATCCGCCAAGCCTTGGATACCAGAGGTTTTGAAGATACGGGGATTCTTTCTTATGCGGTCAAATATGTTTCTGCTTTTTACGGGCCTTTTCGCGAAGCCGCGCATTCAGCGACTCAATTCGGTGACCGTAAAACCTATCAGATGAATCCCGCCAACAGTCGTGAAGCTCTCAAAGAAGCGCGGCAAGACGTCGAAGAAGGCGCAGATATGATTATGGTTAAACCCGCTTTAGCGTATTTGGATATTGTCGGCCAACTGCGTCGAGAATTAACCGTCCCCATCGTCGCTTACAATGTCAGCGGAGAGTATGCCATGGTCAAAGCCGCCAGTCAAAAGGGCTGGCTTAATGAACAGGATGTTGTTTTAGAGAGCCTGCTTTGTATGAAACGCGCTGGAGCAGATATCATCATCAGCTATCACACCAAAGATGCTTTGAAGTGGATCAAAAATAATGAAAATTAGTAATTCCAAAAAAGAATTCAGCCGGGCGCAAAAAGTGTTGGTCGGCGGGGTTAACAGCCCTGTGAGGGCTTTTAAAAAGGTAGGGGGTACTCCTTTGGTCATGAGCCGCGGCAGGGGAGCAAAATTTTATGATGTGGATGGTAATGCCTATACCGATTATTGCCTCTCCTGGGGAGCTTTGATTTTAGGCCATGCGCATAAAGAAGTCGTGGCCGCTGTTCACAAGGCACTTAAAAACGGTATCAGTTATGGTACAACCACCAAAGCTGAAATCGATTTGGCTCAAACCATCACTCAACATATCCCGTCCATTGATCTTATCCGTTTTGTCAATTCCGGTACGGAAGCGGTGATGAGCGCTATACGCCTGGCCCGCGGCTACACGAGTCGTAATAAAGTGTTAAAATTCGACGGCTGTTATCACGGTCATTGTGATGATCTTTTAACCACCGCAGGAAGCGGGGTAGCTTTTTTGGCCTCCTCAACCAGCCGCGGAGTGCCGCCGGCGCATGTGCAAAATACCCTCAGCATCCCTTATAATGATACGCAAGAATTTTTTAACATCATCGAACGGCATCGCAAAGAATTAGCGTGTGTGATTATTGAGCCCGTGGCAGGTAATATGGGGGTGGTTTTGCCGAAAAAAGGTTTTTTAAGAACATTAAGAGAATTGACTCATAAACATAGTATTATTTTAATTTTTGATGAGGTCATGACGGGATTTCGTACGAATTTCGGCGGGGCGCAGGCGGATTGGGGGATTAGGCCTGATCTGACGTGTCTAGGTAAAATTATCGGAGGCGGTTTTCCCATTGGCGCTTATGGCGGCCGTAGGGATATTATGAAACGTTTAGCACCGTTAGGGGATGTCTATCAGGCGGGTACTTTTTCTGGAAATCCCGTGGTGATGGCCGCAGGGGTAGCTACTTTAAAGAATCTCAATAGCCGTCTTTATAAACAAATCAATGATACCGCAGAGCATTTTACCAAAGACACCAATGCTTTTTTCAAAGAATGTCATGTGCCTGCGCATTTTTCTGCTTATAAGGGGATGATGAGTCTACGTTTTCGTCAGTCAGAAGTTTATGATTATTCCAGCGCGCAGGCGGCTTCATCCGGCGTACTTTATGCCAAATTATTTCATCATTTACTCAAAAACGGCATTTACTGGCCGCCCGCGGATTGGGAAGCATTTTTTATCAGCAGTGCTCATACTTTAAGCGATTTAAAGTATTTACGGAATAAAATCGTGGAATTTTTTAAAGCAAAATAGGGCCTTGTATGGAATCTTACGAAAAAACTGTTCGTCCCTGGGGCATGTATCAAAAGTTTTATCAGGAAGCGGGGGTTTGGGTTAAACGCGTGGAAGTCAACCCTAAGGCCAGGCTCAGTCTTCAAAAACATCAACACCGTTGTGAAAAATGGGTGTTTGTCAGCGGTCATGGTTTGGCGGTTGTGGATGACAAACAAATCCCCGTAGGCCCGGGCAGCATGGTGGGTGTACCTTTAGGAGCTGTGCACCGTATCAACAACAACGGCAATGAACCGTTAGTTTTTATTGAAGTAGCTATCGGTAGTATTTTAACTGAAGAGGATATTATCCGCATTCAAGACGACTACGCCCGTAAATAATAGATGAATAAAAAACTAATTTGCGTTTCTCAAACGAATGAGCCCTTCTTCGACCGGAGGGAGGCGGGTATGCTTTTGGGTGAGAAACTCCGTGAATTCAATCTAAAGAATGTAGTGGTGTTGGGGATTCCGCGCGGCGGTGTGATTGTTGCCAGAGAAATTGCCGACAAACTAAAATGCCCTTTAGACATTATTTTAGTACACAAAATCGGTGCTATGCATCATCAGGAAATGGCCATCGGCGCCATAGACGAAAATGGAAAGATCATGCTTAACCATCAGCTGGCAGCACAGACAGGCGCTGATAAGGCCTATCTTGAAGGAGAAAAACAGAAACAAATATCGCAAATAAATCGTAGGAAGGACCGTTTTCGAAAAATTCATCCCAAAGTCTCTTTGCAAGGAAAAACAGTAATTCTGACGGACGATGGTGTGGCCACCGGTGCTACCATGCAAGCGGCCATATGGTTGGTCAAAGAAGAAAATCCTTCTTGGGTGATTGTTGCGCTTCCCGTGGGGCCACCGGAAAGTTTAGAACCACTGGCCGATCAAGCTGATCAAGTTTTATGCCTGCGAGTTTCTGATTCGTTTTATGCCGTTAGTCAGTTTTACACCTGTTTTGATCAGATTTCAGATGAAGAGGTAGAGAAAACTCTATCGTATTAACTTCTTATAATATATGTTATGTTAACTATGAACACAGGAAATGGATAAAAAAATAGCTTATGGACACACCCTTTCAAGATTTTCAAAAAACCTTTCATGATTTGCATATCCCAACCAAGATTATTGATATTTTAGACCGTTTGGGCTTTAGTTATCCTTCTTTTATTCAGGCTAAGACCATCCCTCTGGCCATTGAAGGCAAAGATATTGTAGGTATCGCCCAGACAGGCACTGGTAAAACCCTGGCTTTTGGCATCCCTATGATGGCCCGTTTAGCCCATACTCAAGGCCGCGGTCTGGTTTTGGCGCCTACCCGTGAATTGGCGGCCCAAATTCATGAAGATTTTAAAAAAATCGGTTTGCCCCTGGGCATTCATACGGTTTGTATCATCGGCGGCGAAGATATGAGAAAACAGATTAGAGAATTACACTCCAATGTACGGGTCATTATCGCGACTCCCGGTCGCATGTTAGATCATTTACGCCAACAAACAACCCGTTTGGACGATGCCATTATAGTAGTTTTAGATGAAGCTGACCGCATGCTGGATATGGGTTTTATGCCTCAGGTAGAAATTATTCTCAAGCATGTGGCTCAAAAACGCCAAACTTTGTTATTTTCAGCCACCATACCTGAGGATGTTATTAAAATCGCGCATCAATATATGCATCATCCCACCCGTATTGAAATAACTCCCACGGCTACCGCCGCCAAAAATATTCATCAATCGTTATATATTGTCAGTCACGCCAACAAGTTTTCTTTATTAGAGAAATTGTTGCATGACCATAAAGTTAGCACGTTGATTTTTTGCCGCACCAAGATTGGTGCGGCGCGTTTAGCCAGGAATCTTAAACTTAAAAATATTAAAACAGCGGAAATCCATTCAGATAAAAATCAACAGCAACGCAAACACGCTTTGGAATCTTTTAAGAAAAGTCATATTCGTGTCTTGGTAGCTACTGAAATTGCCGCCCGAGGTATTGATGTTAAAGATATTGGTTTGGTGCTTAATTATGACTTGCCGGATGACGCGGATAATTACGTGCACCGTATCGGCCGTACCGGACGCGCCGGACGCAGAGGTTTGGCGGTGTCATTCGCCTGCCCGGATCAATCCGATAGCATTAAGGACATTGAAAAAGCTATTCAAACAAAAATTCCTATCGAATACCATCCGGCTATGCCCAAGGAATATTTCACCCACGCTAAAAAATTAGTAAAAGAAAAAAGCCGGCATTTCCAAAGACGCCGGCATAGATAAAACATCTTAATAAATTATTTTATTTTTTGGATGTTTGGTTGGTCAGGTAATCAACAATATCTTTGACGGTTTTAGCCGTATAAATAGCTTCATCTGAAATTTTCAACCCAAATTTTTCTTCTAAAGCAAAAGCCACTTCCACAGAACCAAAAGAATCTAATCCTAAATCCTCCATCAAACGCGATTCCAATGTGATTCGGTCTGTCGTTATGTTTAATTGTTGGGCTAAGATTTCTTTCACTATCTGCTCAATATTACCGTCTACCATAGCTATTTTTATCCTTTCAATTTTGAAAAAATTAAACAAGCATTGCAATTACCGAACCCGAAAGAATTAGATAAAATGATGTTAATGGGAATATTTCTGCCTTGATTAGGCACGTAATCCAAATCACAGACAGGGTCTTTTTCTTTATAATTAATGGTGGGTGGAATAAATTGATGTTGAATCGCTAAGGCACAAACGACCGCTTCAATAGCCCCGGCGGCCCCAATGCTGTGGCCAATCATGGACTTTGTTGAAGAAATCGGTATTTGATAAGCTCGTTGGCCAAATACCGACTTGATAGCCCTGGTTTCTGCCTGGTCATTGGCCTGGGTGGACGTGGCGTGAGCATTAATGTAATCAATACTTTCACCGTTTAAATCGGCATCTTTAAGTACATTAGCCATGGCCTGGGCAGCATCCTGGCCTTGGGGGTCTGGTATGACCATATGGCGCCCCCCTGAATTGCCCGCGTAGCCGATCAATTCCGCATAAATAGAGGCTTTTCTTTTAAGGGCATGGCTTAATTCCTCTAAAATCAGCACCCCCGAGCCTTCCCCCAGCACAAAGCCATCCCTTTGCCGGTCAAAAGGACGTGAGGCTTCCTGCGGGGGATCGTTTCGTTTGGAAACAACCCGCAGAGCGCAATAAGCTCCAAAAGTAAACCTCGTTAAGGGGGCTTCAACTCCCCCGGCTATACATACATCCATATCTGACCATTGAATTTTACGGAAAGCCTCCCCTATACCCTGTGTACCAGAAGCGCAGGCGGTAGAAATGACCATATTAGGCCCCAAGCAGCCGTATTGAATCGCAATATGGCTGGATACGGCGTTGGGGGTAATCCTTGGCACACATAAAGGATTTAACCGATGCGGTCCTTTTTCGTAAGCTACCATCATCTGTTCTTCGTGGAATAAAATACCTCCTAAGCCAGAACCGATAATAACCCCAACCCTATTTTTGTCCTCTTTTTCTAAATCTAATCGGCTATCTTCCAAGGCCATTTGAGCTGAGGCTAACCCCAAGTGGACAAACCGGTCGACTTTGTTAGCCACCTGCACTGGCATATATTGAGCAGGGTTGAAATCCTTAACCTGGCCGGCAATATGGGAATCAAAACCCTGTGTATCAAAACAAGTGATTTTGTCTATCCCTGATCGGCCTTGCTTATTGGCTTGCCAGAATTTATCTTTACCGATCCCATTAGCAGCAACAACCCCCAGCCCGGTAATCACCACACGACGTCTATTCATTCTATTAATGGGATGCCCCCTCCATGATCTGATCTGCTAATAATAAAACATTATGGCTGGCATTCACTTCCAGCACGCCGCTGTCAATGGTTAAAGACTGTTCTTTGCCTTCTTTTCTGATACGCACAACTCCTGCTTTAAGAGCGCATAATATAGGCATATGACCGGAATAGACCTCAAAGCCTCCCATAAGCCCAGGGGCCGCTAAACTATTGACGGCATCTTCAAAGGCTTTACCAGATGGAGTCACAATGGATAATTGAAACATATTTTGCCCGTACGGGCGATTATTAATCGCCCCTACAATGTCTTGGCCTTTGCCAAAACTTCATCAATATTACCAACCATATAAAAGGCCTGCTCAGGAATACTGTCATGCTTGCCTTCTAAAATTTCTTTAAAGGAACGAATGGTTTCTTCCAGAGGTACGTATTTTCCGGCAATACCGGTAAACTGCTGGGCCACATGGAACGGTTGAGACAAAAATTTTTGAATTTTGCGGGCGCGCTCAACGGTTAAACGATCCTCTTCAGAAAGCTCATCCATACCCAAAATAGCAATAATATCTTGAAGTTCTTTGTATTTTTGTAAAATTTCCTGCACACCGCGGGCGACTTTATAGTGCTCTTCACCAACAATCTCTGGTGCAAGAATTGTTGAAAAGGAAGTTAAAGGATCAACCGCCGGATAAATCCCTAATTCCGCAATCGGACGTGAAAGTTCAGTGGTCGTATCCAAATGGGCGAAAGTCGTTGCCGGTGCGGGGTCTGTGTAGTCGTCGGCAGGAACATAAATAGCTTGAATGGATGTCACCGAACCGTTTTTGGTGGACGTGATGCGTTCCTGCAATTCCCCCATGTCCGTGCCTAACGTGGGTTGATAACCGACGGCCGACGGCATACGGCCCAACAGCGTCGATACTTCCGCACCTGCTTGAGTAAAACGAAAAATATTATCAATAAACAAAAGTACGTCCTGGTGCATTTGGTCGCGGAAATATTCCGCCACCGTCAGTGCCGACAACGCCACGCGCGCACGAGCGCCTGGAGGTTCATTCATCTGGCCGTAAATCAAAGAGGTTTTGTCGATAACCCCGGCTTCTTTCATTTCTTTATAAAGGGCAGTTCCCTCACGGGTACGCTCCCCTACTCCGGCAAATACCGAATAACCACCGTGTTCTTTGGCAATATTATTAATAAGCTCTTGGATGATCACTGTTTTACCAACTCCGGCACCGCCAAAAAGTCCGATTTTACCGCCTTTACGATAAGGCGCCAAAAGGTCAACCACTTTAATACCGGTGACTAGAATCGAGGTGGAAGTATCCTGCTCTTCCACCGGTGGGGCTAAACGGTGGATAGGCATATATTTCTGGGCTTTGATAGGACCCGCCTCATCAATAGGTTCTCCTAAAAGATTCATAACCCTCCCCAACGTACCCTCTCCCACCGGCATGGTTAAACCGCCGCCCATACTCGTGACAGGCTGGCCACGCACCAGACCGTCGGTGCTATCAAGGGCAATGGTACGCACAATGTTGTCTCCCAAATGCTGGGCCACTTCCAAAGTCAAATTATCCGTTTTATCATTTAAGATTTTATTGGTGGTTTTTAAAGCAGACCCAATCGATGGCAGCCCCTCAAAAGAAAAATAAACGTCCACCACAGCTCCTAAAACCTGAGTCACTTTACCTTGCGGTTTCATAAATTCCTTTCTAAGTTATTTCAATGCTTCCGCACCGGAAATAATTTCAATCAGTTCGCTGGTAATGGCCGCCTGACGGGCACGGTTACGCAAAAGCGTATAGCGGTCAATTAAGTCTGAGGTATTTTGAGATGCTTTATCCATGGCGGACATACGGGCGGCGTGTTCGCCAGCCGCATTTTCCAAAAATGTGAAATAAATTCTAAAATTCAAAAATTTAGGAATCAAAAAATCCATTAATTCGTTTTGATCTGGTTCATAGGCATAATCGGCGTTTTGAGACCTGGCTTCTTTGACTAATGCGGCTGCATCCAACGGCAAAATCTTTTCAATCACCGGCGTCTGCGACAAAGGAGCATTAAAACGGTTGTAGGCTAAATAAATTTCATCAAATTCGCCTTGAGTATAAGCCGCAGATAAATCCTGAGCCACCCCCAGGGCATCGGCAAACTTAGGTTTGAGGGTGATATGTTCATAATATTTTTGAACGTTGGGGGATTTACGAAAAGTCATATAACCCCGACGACCGCAAAAACTTAAATAGATTTGATGGTATTTGTACTGATTCTCATATAGCCAGACACGTAAGTGGCGGATGAGATTATTATTAAAACCGCCGCAAAGACCCTTATCCGAAGTAAAAAGTACTATCAGAACCTTATTAACCAACTTTTTAGATTTAATCAGCGGATGATTCTGTTGTCCTTTGGCCGATGAGAGCCGTGACATCAATTCCTGTAATTTGCGCGCGTAATCCAAGGCATTGGCCTGAGCCTTATGGGCGCGCTTAAATTTACTGGCCGAAACCATTTTCATGGTCCTGGTCATCTGGTGTGTATTTTTTAACGACGTAATTTTTTTATTATATTCTTTAATGCCAATCATATTAAATTAGGCTTTAAATGTCCCTTTAACTTCTTCCAACAGTTTCTTTAAAGCCGTTTTAACTTCATCCGTCATCGTTAACGTCTTATTAAACAACTTCACGAAGCCGCTGTATTGGCTGTCTAATTGAGTATGCAAATATTCCTCAAAGGCTTTAATTTTAGGAACGGGAATATCATCTAAATAACCGTTAACCCCGGCAAAAATAACAGCTACTTGTTTGGCTACCGGTAAGGGCACTTGAATGCCTTGTTTGATAACTTCCATCAGGCGCTTACCGCGTTCGAGTTGTTTTCTGGTCGCCGCATCCAAATCGGAAGCAAATTGCGAAAACGCCGCAAGTTCTCGGTATTGGGCTAATTCCAGACGCAAAGACCCGGCAGTTTGTTTCATGGCTTTAACCTGGGCATCTCCGCCGACGCGTGAAACCGAAATACCCGGATTGATCGCCGGACGCTGGCCCGCATTAAAAAGATCCGCCTCCAAAAAGATTTGACCGTCAGTAATCGAAATGACGTTGGTGGGGATATAGGCCGAAATATCCCCCGCTTGCGTCTCGATGATCGGCAAAGCAGTTAAACTCCCTGCCCCCTTCTTATCATCGAGTTTAGCCGCCCGCTCCAGCAAACGTGAGTGTAAATAGAAAATGTCTCCGGGATATGCTTCCCGGCCCGGCGGACGGCGTAAAAGCAAAGACAATTGGCGATAGGCCTGGGCGTGTTTGGTTAAGTCATCATAAATAATCAACGCATGACGGCCGCTGTCGCGGTAATATTCTGCCATGGCACAAGCCGCGTAAGGTGCCAGAAATTGCATCGGCGCCGGGTCAGAAGCCGTGGCCGCCACCATCGTCGTATATTCCATGGCCCCGTATTTGCGAAGTTTCTCATAAATTCCCACCACCGTCGAGCGTTTCTGACCGATCGCCACATAAAAACAATAAACGTTTTGTCCCTTCTGATTGATGATGGTGTCAATGGCCAGGGTGGTTTTGCCGGTCTTACGATCCCCGATAATGAGTTCGCGCTGGCCGCGGCCAATGGGTGTCAAAGCATCAATCACCTTAACCCCTGTTTGCAGCGGTTCATGCACGTTTTTGCGGTCAATGATCCCGGGGGCTTTAAGTTCAATCTGACGAAAATCTTCACTGACAATAGCTTCTTTGCCGTCAATGGCCACGCCTAAACCATCCACGATACGGCCTAAGAGGGCATCTCCGGACGGTACAGAGGTAATTTTGCCGGTACGTTTGACTTCATCACCTTCTTTAATAGTGCTATCATTACCAAAAATCACCACCCCCACATTGTCCTGCTCTAAATTAAGCGCCATACCGCGGATACCGTTGGAAAATTCCACCAGCTCCCCGGCCATGACATTACTTAACCCATACACGCGGGCAATACCGTCGCCGACATTAAGAACAGTGCCGATTTCGTAGGTTTGAATTTTGCTTTCAAAAGCAGCTAATTCTTTTTTAAGAATTGTTGTTATTTCATCAGGGTTAAGGTGTTGTGGCATATTTATGCTAATACCTTTTGTCTAAATTGTTCCAGTTGACTTTTGACACTGCTGTCAAATAACATCCCTGCAGCCAGCAGGCGAAATCCACCTAAAAGATCTTTTTTGATCTGGCAGTCTAAAGAAACTTTTTTATTGTATTTTTGGCTTAACTTCTGTCGAATATTTTGTTTTTGGCCTTCTTCCAAAGTAAATACCGTCTCCAGAGAAGCCCGCATTTGATGATTTTTTTCCACATAAAGCTCATCGAAATTTTTACAGATTTCGCCCAGAATGTTGAAACGATTTTTAGCATTTAAAAATAACAGAAATTTATAAAGCAGTGCAGGGATTTTATTTTCAAATAGGCGTTGAATAATACACTTACGTTCTTCTAAAGAAAGCAGAGGGTTATGGATAAAAATCTTAAATTCATCCCCTCGATTGAAAAGCTTGGCTATCTCTTGCAAAGAAACATGGACAGCATGAAAAGAATCGTCCTGGCTGGCTAGATCAAACAGCGCTTGAGCGTAACGATGAACGATTTGGGTTTGACTCATAATTGTTTAACTTCCTCTTCCACTAGACGACGATTCTTATCTTTATCCATATTTTCTTTAATGATTTTTCCGGCTAAGCTAATGGCAATCTCAGCGCTTTCTTGACGCAGGGTCTTTAAAAGCCTTTGTTTTTCCCCTGCTATCTGGGCATGAGCGCCTTGAGTGATTTCTTGCGCGTGTTGTCGGCTTTTGGTTTCAATATCCGCGGCTAAATCCCTGGCGGTTTTACGGCCTTGATTAATAATTTGGGCCGCCTGTGTTTTGGCTGCATCAAGAATTTTCTGTTTTTCCTCTTCAATATGGGTTAACTGAAGCTTGGCTTTATCCGCATTCTCTAAAGCCTCACGGATTTCCTTTTCTCTTTTTTGGAGATTTTCTAAGATAGGTTTAAATGCAAATTTTTTTAAAATAAAAAAAACAATAAAAAAAGTAACCCATGTCAAAATACCCAGCAAAATATCCGGAGATAATATGCTGTTCCCAGATGAAGCATGAGTTTCGATAGGTGAATTTTCCATGACTTTACCCTTCTTAAACTATTATTGAAAAAGGATAAAAAAGCTTAAAATAGCACACATAATAGCCAAACCTTCAACTACAGCCATACCTAAAAACATCAGTCCTTTGATTTGTTGAGCTTGTTCTGGTTGACGAGCAATAGCACTTAAAGCAGCGGCAAAAATTAATCCAACGCCTATACCTGCCCCCACAGCAGATAATCCCATACCAACAGCGACAGATATGTTAGCTATATGTGGAATTGTTAAACTCTGCATATTAATCCTTTCTTTTAAGTTATTTGTATATCCCAAGATGGGAAAGTTAATGGTCAGGATGATACATTTGACCTACAAAAACAGCTGATAACAAAACAAATATGTAGGCTTGCAAAAAAACTATTAAAATTTCAAGCAAAGAAAAAGCCACCGCTAAAACAATAGCCGGTAAAGCATAAATACCAAATAAAATAATAAGCCCTAGCAAACACAAAACAATTATGTGACCCGCAAGCATATTAACAAAAAGTCGGAACACTAAGGCAATTGTTTTTATGAAAAGTCCTAGAAATTCCAAAGGAACAATTAAAATAAGGACTGGCCAAGGAACACCCGAAGGTACGAAAGCTTTAAAAAATCCTTTTATTCCATTTTTTTGAATAGTCGCTACTGTCATTAAATAAAAAGTAATTAACGCCAAAGGAGCGGTGACATTCATATTCGATGTCGCTGTAGCAAAAAGAGGGATTTGACCTAAAAGATTAAGCCCTAAAATAAAAAAGAACAAGACACAAAGAAAGGGGGTTAGTTTCATTCCTTCCTCTTGTCCTAAAAATGGAACCGCAATGTCATCACGGATAAATTGTACAAAAGCTTCTAATAAGTTAGTCACACCCGTAGGAACTCGATCGGATTTTTTATATATGGCACAAAACAAAATCAATAAAAAAAGACTGCCAAGAAGCATCATTAAAGCATGAAGACTTAAGAAATGGGGAAGCTTAATGGGCGGTAAAAACAAGATATGCCATTCATGGGAATCAAGAACATGATTTAAAATATATTGACCTAAATCGAATGGATGAGTTTGGTTTTCCATATTTAAATATATTAATTAGAAATCTTGATGGTTAGGAAAGATGCCATAATATAAATGACAAAATTGGCTTACGCAAGAAGAATTAATTCTTGTGTAGTGACTTCCATGTCTCATAGATTAAATAAATAATTCCTAAAATAATACCTGTGAAAGCCCAAAAAAATTCTGTATGAAATCTCTCGTCTAAATAAAGACCTCCCAAAAATAAAAAAGCTATACCAAAAGCTGCGTAATAATTCATGGCTTACCCAAATGCGTCAGGCAAAAGATCAAAACCAACAAAGAAACCCCCAACAGCATGCCTGATGGCATAAAGGCTTGAGTTTTGATCACTCTTAAAAAAAAAGTCAGGACCAAGAAGCCTGAGACACTGCTTAAGAAAACCCAGGCACCTTTGGGATTCAATGTCATCAGCCATAAGCCCAGAAAGATCAAAAGGCCTGAGCCTACTCCCATGGCCAAAGAGATCATACTTCCCTTTTTGAATCCAAAATATCCCCCGACCAATAAAAAAATGCCGTAGGCTATCAAAATAATTTTATCCACCATAAAACACCTCCTTTCTTAAAGAATTTTCCACACAATCCGCCAAGGCGCCAATGAACCCAGGATGGCATTCGATGGCTTTGCTCATACGGAAATCTTCGATACCGTAATCTTCGGCCAACTCGCGATATTCAATGTCAATTTCACAAAGGGTTTCGATATGATCGGTCACAAAAGAAATCGGCACTACAATCATTTTTTTAATGCTCCGTTGAGCTAAAGCTTTGATCATGGCATCCGTGGATGGTTTCAGCCACGCCATCGGTCCCACCGCGCTTTGATAACTGATACCCCAGTTATGCACCCGTTTAAGCTCGGCCAGAATACGGCTGATGGATTGCCACACTAAATACGAATAAGGGTCTCCTTCTTTGACAAAATATAAGGGCGTGCCGTGGGCGGAGAATAATAGATAAAAATCATCCAAGGTTTCATGCGGCCCGACACTAGCATTAATACGATCCACGAACGCTTGAATGTAGCCGTCATAGAGATGATAGGAATAACTTTCCAGGAAACTGGCTTCGGGGTAATTGGCCTGGGCTTCTTGTTTGAGATAAAAAATATTCGATGCCGTCGTCGATAAGGAATAGTGCGGATAAAGGCCAACCGGCAAAATAAATTTCTTACCCTTTTGTTTAATGGCGGCAATGGTCTTAGGAGGCAGAGGATCGCTATAATTAAAAGATAAAAATACTTCCAGGGGACGGCCACGATTTTTAAGCTCCTTAGTCAAAGCCTCCAACTGTTTCACAGAAGAAGCCAGCAGAGGGCTTCCACCCCCGATGAGTTGATAACGCTTTTGCACCTCTTTAAGTCTTGAGCGAATGAGTATGTCCGCAAAGATGGATTGAGCAAAGGGGAAACGAATAATCAGGGCATCATTAAACAACCGTCTTAAAAAAGGTTCAATTTCTGTAATATTGATCGGACCGCCCATGTTAAAAAGCACGACCGCGATATCTTCATCTTTGATTGGAATGTGGTCAGGCGAAAACTTAGACAGTTGTAAATCAGGAATTTGTTCCCTGCGCTCGATCTGTTGGGCAGTTAAATTATTTCTTTGATGAGGCAACATAAAAATCAGAATCGCTTAAGGATTGCAGTTTATCCCATTTCTGGATAAACTCGCTCATTTTCTGGGATATGATGGCTTCCACTTGGATGATGGATTCCTGGCGTTTTTTCATATTGGTTTGCACCACCCCATCGAGGGCATCAATAGAACTTAAATGCACGCCAGGCACTTTAGCAACGGCAGGATCAATATTGCGCGGCATGGAAATGTCAATAAGCACTAAAGGACGTTTTTGGCGCAGTGTCATAATGTGGCTGATCTTTTCTTGGTCTAAAATGTAATGAGGCGCGCCAACCGAACAAAAACACACATCCACTTCGGCTAAAATGTCTTTGATGTCCCAAAAAGAAGCAGCAACGCCACCGTACTGTTGGGCGAGAGCTTCCGCCTTCTCTCCTGTACGGTTCATCAAATAGATTTTAGCGACCAAGCGGTTATGTAAATTATTGAGAGCCAATTCACCCATTTTGCCGGCACCAATAACGAGCACCGATTTACCCTCGAGGGTACCTAAGGTTTGCTGTGCCATTTCAATGGCCGCCCAGCTAATCGAGGAACCGCCATAGCTAATATCAGTGTCACTCTGCGCTTTTTTGCCGGTACGAATAGCCACTTGAGTGAGCATATTAAAATATTTAGATAACAGACCTAATTCGCGCGCGCGTTTGACCGCAGTTTTAACCTGACCTAAAATTTGCTTTTCCCCCAGCACTAAAGAATCCAGGCCGGTGGCGACCTTTAAAAGATGTTCGATAGCCTCGTTTTTTTCATAAGTGTATAAAGAGCGGTTAAAATCAACATCCAGAGAGATCTTTTTGACTTTGGCAATTAAATCCACCACAAAAGCCCGGTCAATCACCTCATCTACCCTTTTTAAATAGACCTCAATGCGGTTGCAGGTGGACAGCACCAGGGCTTCGCTCACAAGCGGATGATTCTTAAGCTCCAAAAGCAAAAGTTCCTGCTGGCTGGGATTCAGATAAAATTTTTCCCGGATTTCAATGGGAGCGGTCTTGTGGTTCAAACCAATCATAAACATAATGATTTAATATATCAAAAACTTCTATGAACTGCAATAAAACTCAAAAGAAATCACCTTTCAACCCCTACGCCGTATTCATAAACCATTTCGCCACCAAAATATCCTGTGATGGAAACAGTGATGGTAAGCGCTATTAATAAAATTAAGAAAAAAGTTTTAAAAGCTTTGACTGATCGTCGATACAAAAACCAAAGAATGGGTAAAGAAACTAGGGCAGTCCACATGGTCAAAAGCGCGAACGTCCTGTGCTGGGTTAAAACGGGGTGATGCAACTGTAGTCTTGTTTGTTCCCACCATCCGCTCCAAACAACCAACGGAGTCAAAAACGTGGCAAAAACATAGATAAATACAGCCGTTTGAGAGAAACTATTTTTTCGTAAACAACGGCTTAAGAGTTCAAAAACTAAAGCTGTGGTCAAAAGAGCGATGGGAAAATGAACCAGTTTAGGATGCAAAGGAAGGATATTATCAAGCATGAAGCCTCCTTAGAGCTGTTTGAAATTCTTTAGAATCATTAATGTTGTCTAACCATTGGGGGTTCGCTTGCTCTAATAAATGTGTATTGCTATTGATAAGTACTTTACAGGGACAGTGGATGTCTTTTTTTAGAAATTCTAAAATCTTTAGATAACCATGGGCTTCCCAGATGGCGCATAAAGGTTCCGGTAAACCGTCGTGGGTACTTTTAAAAGCCGTGGCTAATTTTCGAGGATTACGGTTTTGAATAAGAAACTCTAGGGTTTCATTCGTCACAAAAGGCAAATCGCAAGCTATGACCAGCCACGAAATTTCAGGATAAGCTTTCATGGCTGATAAAATTCCCCCCAAAGGGCCAATGTTTAAGAAGTCTTGGGTATCATCAATAGCAGAAATTTCTTTATAGGTTTTTTGATCCGGCCGTTTGGACAAAAAAACCTTGGCGCAATGTTTCCCAAGCAAGTCATTGACATACTCAATTTGCGGTTTGCCATGGTACATCATCAGGGCCTTGTCCTGGCCCATACGCCGGCTAAACCCGCCAGCTAAAATAAGGCCGTAGAGATTTTTGATATTGGTCATATTCAATAAACCCATCAGCCTGGGCCAGGGCGGCAAAATCACCGGAACCGCCGATGGAGGCAACTTCAGCATAACGGGCGCCATCTTTTTCATGAACGCGAACAGGCAAAAATAATGTCAAATCCTCTGTCAATGGTTTCAAAGGAAATGCTACAAACTCCTGGATAAATTTGAACCCCGCTGCTTTTTTCAAAAAAGGAATGACATAACGATAGGCGCAAATTTGCGTGGACACGGGATTTCCCGGCAAAGCAAACACTATTTTACCCGATCTAGTTTTACCGAACCACAAAGGTTTACCTGGTTTTTGGGCGACTTTATGAAATAAAACTTTCACGCCCAGCTTTTTGAGCACAGAAGGTACATAGTCAAATTCGCCCATGGATACGCCGCCGCTTAAAACCAGCATATCAAAATTTTTCAAATTTTGAGCAATACGCTTAAGAAGAATTTTTTTATCATCGGGATAATGAAAAATTGTCCCTCGAGCTAAACCGCTGCCTTCTACCAAAGATTTAAGCGCATAGCTATTGGAAAGCCTGGTTTGATAAACTTTGGGTCGCCTGCCAATATCCACCAATTCATTGCCCGTTGATATAATAGCGACTGTAGGTTGATAGCTTACCTTGACCTTGGTTTTACCTACTGAGGCTAAAATACCGATATGCGGCGTTTGCAGCTGACAGGGCGCTTTAATGAGAAATTGCCCTTTTTTACCATCAGCGGATTTAAAACGGATGTTCTGTTTGGGCTTAACCACCGTCCAATCTTTTAACTTCGCTGTATCACCATCCATGGTGACTTGTTCAATGGCAACGACCGCATTACAGCCCTCAGGCACCACCGCGCCGGTCATGATCTGCACGCAGTGATTGGCTTTTTTGAGCCGATACGGTTTATCGCCGGCGGCCATCACTTTTTCAATAAGGAATTGTCTTAGGCCCTTCTCATAGGCGCTGGTAGAAATGGCAATCCCATCCATCAGAGCTTTATTAAACGGCGGCAAAGGGCGGTCGCTGTGAATATCTTCACGCAGCAAACGGCCGTGAGCCTGGGATAAAGGCAGCGTTTGAGACGCCAGCCATTTGGCCTCGTGTAAGATGATGCGTTCAGCTTCAGAAACAGTAATCATAAGTTATTTTCGGCGAATAGCCCAAGTCGTTGTACCAAGGAAGATTATCTCACAAATAACATAGAAAGCCAAGGACATGGCAATACCTGAGGTAAATCCGTAGGAATGAAGACCGATACTTAAAAGATTAACTCCAAACCAGGCCCATATCACCACCATCATACCGACCACAGCGCCTATGGCCAGGCCGCGGGGGCCAATTATTTTGGCAACTCTGGAGTGGAAAAGCATAGCTGTCCAAAGCACGATCATCAAAGCCCCGTTTTCTTTAGGGTCCCATCCCCAAAACCTTCCCCAGCTTTGGTCTGCCCAAATACCCCCTAAATTCGTTCCCAGAAATGTTAAAGTCAGCGCCAACCCTAAAATGCCTAAGATTGTCTTGTGAGTTTTTTCTAAGATAGGGTTACTTTTGCCCACGGCTGCTTGTAAGAGCCAAATATGCCCCAGCACACCACCCACACAGGTGGCTCCATAACCCATGGTAATGGTTGTCACGTGAGTGCCTAACCAAAAATTGGAATTAAGTACGGCTATCAGCATTTTTAAGGTATCACCCTCGGCGCTGTATTTGCCGGCGATAAATAACAAAACTGTTCCGCCAATAGCAGAGGTCACAATACCCAACCATTGCCGATTAAACCGTTCAATGATAAGCCCCAAAAAAACGGTGATAAAACTTACAAAAATAAAAGTTTCATACAAATTCGACACCGGCGGACGGCCCATCATGATTATGCGTGCCGCAAGACCTAAAACATGCAAAATAAAACCTGAAATTATTGAAGATAAGCCAAGACGATACCAAAGAGGTTTGGAAGAAGTAAAAGAAATCACAAAAAAGATAAAAGCGAAAATATAAAATACCCTTGCCCATACAAACGGCCGGCTGGCATGATAAAGCAATTCCAGAGGAAATTTATCCACACGTTTAAGGTCCTCTTTACTTAGACCCTCGTGAAGGGCGTTGACATATAAATGCGCGGCCATATTAAACTCAATATCCTGCCCTTGTACATAGCTCTTGGCCATATGGCCCCAAAAAGTAATGAGCTGACGGGTTTGTTCATTAGTCAAGTCAGAGGCAATGGCATCCCAGGGACTAAGCCACCCCCTATTGCTTTGGCTGGAAGCCTGCCCCGTCGTATTCCATGCAGGGGGAATCACCGCCAGCGGCAAATCTTTATAGTTTTGTGACCAGTGGAATAAATTAGCCACCATATTCATCATTTCAGCTTCATCCGCCGAAAACTCAGATGGTGATTTATTTTCTAAATCTTTGGTAGCTTCCCTGATGGCGCTGGCTTTGAGGGCAATATCAATGAAACTAAATTGATTTTTCTCCAACGGCAGGCCAAGCATGGCTTTGGTGGCCTGGGAGGAAATCGTAAAATCAGCGTTAGGATAAGCGAACTGGAATTCATACGAAAGGTCCGCGTAAAGACGGACATTCTCAAACACACGGAGGATTTCATTTTCGATGACACTGCGTTCTTTTTCAGGAATATTCTTGGCCGCTTTTTCTAATTCTAAAGACTTTGGGTAAATTTTTTGCATTTGGGCAAAACTGTAACGCCGGTGAGTTTCAACAGGAATACTTAAGGCGGTAGCTATATCAGGGTTATCGATAAGAAAAACTTTTTCGTCTTTGGTTGCTTCAGGGGCAAATAAAAGACGCGCTAACCAAACAATGGCCTCTTGATGTTCATACGTATCCTTCCCGGAGAGTTGAATCAATAAATTCCGCGCGTAAGTATCCAGGGGCTTGAGCCGGCCATCATTGAGGACGGGAATGTTTTTGAAGCTGGAATAGTCATGAACGCCCTCTCTGGCAAAGGCGGTGGCGCTAATCAAAACTGTCATTCCCGCGAAAGCGGGAATCCAGAATAAGATTAAATTTTTTTTTATGGATGCCCGATTAAAACATTCGGGCATGACACTTGTTTTATGATTCATTTTGTTTTAACCTTAAAAGAAACGCCTGTATCAAAAAATGCAAGGCCAATCCCAAAAAAACAATCAAACAGGCCATATAGGGCAAAATCCGTGCAAAATTTTTAACCACGGCCAGCGTCGAATATTGCCGGCCCATACTATCTATATCGTAAGAAGCCTGATACAACGTATAATCTTTATAACGCAAAGGATTGTTCATAAAAATACGCACCTGACGCTGCAAGGGACCTGTGGAAACCAAGACATTGCTCTCGTAACTTTTGGCCACATTGGTGCCGGGATGAAACTGGGCTTTGAATTGCTCCAGCTTAAGGGTAAAGGGTAAAGGGTAGCGTTTATGCCGCAGGCTAAAATAATAAATTTTACCTGCCATCGGCACGGGGGTGGGATGAAATTCAGCTCCATACAGAACCAAGGCATAGGATTTACCATCAAACTTTAAGTCGAAAATACCGCCGGCAATGTTCTTTTCCCTTTCTTTGAGCAAAGGCTTAGGCTCTAAGAGGCTGATGCCGGAAATATTAAGGATTCTTGATGATCTTTGATTAGGATTGGTAAAAGCAGCGGTGTTGGGATAGAACTGTTTGACACTGATGGTAAAATGATGATTTTCAAAAGGAATTTCAAAACCAGGTTTAAAATATTTGGCATCAAAAGCTGTGACCTGCCGCTTTTGTCCTTTATCACTCCAGTACGCCAATTCCCATTCGTTATAAGAACTAGAAACATTGGTGCCCTCGCCTTCCATCAAATGCACATTCGACTCTTTGGCCACGTGAAAAATAATGAAGGCTGAAACAAAATAAAACAAAAGGCCAAAATGGATGGTGAGAATACCCGCCTGAGACCATTGACGGTAAGTCCTAAAACGCGTAATGGTCACGCACACCAGGTTAATAAACAGTACCCAAAGCACCAGCTGGGCACCGGGAAAAGGTAAAAACCCGCCGGCTAAAAAGAAAAATGAATTAAAAAAACGCTCCTGAGCCACATACAGGCCGTGCTGAGCTTGAGCCACCGTGCCCCAAAAGGTCAGGATGAACAACAAAAACAGACAGACCACCGTGATGCGGACAGAACTTAGTATCTTGAACATATTTTACGGGTTTAACTTATGGCGTATAGACTTAACCAATTCTAAAAAGTTATGCCGATTTCGATGGATAGCATCTATGCTTCCAGTCATTTTTACAAAAATAGTGGCATCTTCCATGGGAATCATGGCTGCAATGATACTTTTATTTAAGGAAGGGCCTTTTTGTATGGACGTAAAATCATAAATTTTAACTTCCTGTCCATCTTGAGTTTTAAGGCTTTGACTGGAATTAATCAATTGCCCAAAGTCTTCTTCGGAAGGATCAAGACCAATTTGTCCCATCCAGCGGCGTAAATTAGCCTCCAGGCCGCCAGCCATGCCCCTTAAAGATACAATAGAGCAGTCTATGCTTTGCGGGTCATTGATGAAATAAAAACTGGCCAGGCGCATACCAAGGCCTGCCTCTTCCTGCCAGTCGCTAGGGGTTTGCCAGGCCAAACTATTCTGGCCCTCAGCAGCCTCAATAACCATTTCCGTGTAATGCCTCTCTTGAGGTTTTTGCTGGCAGCCGGTAAAGACTAAAATAAAAACACCGATGACCCAAATCATAAGCAGTTATCTTAACATGATCCCATTAAAAATGAAGAAGTTTTGAAACGTTGATTATGGACCTCTTACGGGAATTTTTATTTTCCTTGCAATTGATAAGGAATTTTAACAAATTTATGAATGGAAGGGTCAAAATCCTTAACGTTGCGGGTAATAAGGACAAGCTGGTGTTCTATGGACAAAGTTGCTTGAAACGCATCCGGAAGTTTCCAACCGAATTGTCGGCGCATTTGCGCGGCAGACTTAGCTATATCCCAGGTGATATCAAGACAGGGGTACTGCTCCAAAAGATCGTGAGCAGTTTCGAACTCCTGTTGATTTTCACATCCGCAGAACACTTCCGCGCATGTGATGACAGAAATGGCTATGTCGGCTGGTTTGACGCTCTCTAACCATTTAGCGGCAGGGCTAACACGATTAAGAAAATCAATGAGTACAGTTGAATCAAGAAGATATTTCATTTGATATTTTTACTTCCACTCGCTTCTTAACTTATTGACGTAATCCACAGCGTCCCCTTTACGATAGGCCCACAGGCCATAGGCCTTCTGCAAAACAGCACGATAGGTGTCATTTTTTTGACTTCGGCGCAATTTTTTTAACGCCAAACGTACCGTTTCAGCAAAAGACTGGTGATGGGTTTTAGAATACTGATCAGCCCACTTCTTATCTTCTTCCGGAATTGTCACAATCGTACGGACCATAATAGATGTCTCCTTTCCGATATATGTATATCATATAGATGATATCACGTCAAGGAAACTATACTGCTATACTGCTTACCATTAACAAAACAAAAGGGTAACCTGTAAAAAGATTACCCTCGGCCAAACGTTCCCCGCCATGAAAGAATTAATTTAATACTACCATGGCGGGTTCCTTTTTGGGCGGTTCCATACCTACCAATGGCCAAACACTCGTTATTGGCGTGATTCTAAAAATAACCGGCGACAGACTATTGATGCCTTCACGCTTAAATCTTTCAATCATCGCAGGGTCAATGTTCATTTCAACACCCTTGCCGTCCTTGCTGATTTTCCATTGCATACCGCTAGAAGTGTTTAAGTCGATACCACCAGGAGTCACTTCCTTAGCCGTCATCGTAAAATCTTTCCTTGTTGAGTCAGAAACTACTCCGATTCCAAACCTCTCCCACATATTTGATAGCTCAATAGCAGTATCCTGAATCTTAGACTGTTTCTTCTCATCTCCTTGAAGCGTTCCACCAGGAAGGCGGCTCAGATAAGGAACGATACTCGCTATATGCTCCCTTAAATATCTAACATCTGAATCATTCAGACCATAGATCGCAGCCAGCACAAATGCATCCAAAAACCACTGTGCCGCCTGTTCACTATATCCTTTTGAGGTCAACTTACGTAAAATCTCAAGTGGATTTTCACCGGACGCGTAGCTTTGTGCTAAAGAGATCTCATCGTCTGGATAACGAAGCCTTGTGAGAACCCCTTTTGCCGCACTGATTTTTACTGGCTCAATCTGTGGAATAGCCGTCATCGCCCGGTCCCGCCCTTGGCGGGATGCCGAGGCCTCGTCAGCCAAAGGCTGACGGGCGGAGTCCCGAGCACCGTGAAAGACGGAGCCCTGTTCAATAGCTTCCAGCGCGCGTTCTGAAAAATAATACAACATGGTGACAGAACGGGTAAACTCAAAACGATAATCATGCCTCTTATATCCCTCAACCACGCCTCGTAATAATTTCTTTGCCTCTGTAAAATTAATCTCCCTGGACCGTTCGGATTTAGCTATCTTGCCAATCGCTTCGATCAGTGACAGTATCGGGCCTGGCTTATAATTCCAAGTATCTGCATATGCTTTTCTCGATATATGAATGTACTCGTTGACTTTCGGAGTGATTTTTTCAACCAACTTGTCGACAATATTTTGGTCTGCCATAGCAACAAGGGCATCCCTTGCCTCAGCTTCACGTTTATAGCCTGAATTTGCCATGATCGTATCCATTAATTCTCCAGCCGTCATCGCGGCGTCTGCGTTGACGGGATGTTTTTGAAAATACTTTATTGCTTTTTTCATATCAAAAGTGATCTTGTGCTCACCTACTCCAGCTAATTTACGTTCTAGAACCATAGTATTCTTCTGGTCTGTGTCGAAAAAACCGTTAGCAACAATGTCCCCATTGGGATGTACAATATTCGCCGAACGTAAATCCTCTCCAAAGGCATTTAGAAGTTTTTCGCCATAAATCTTAGAAGCTGATAATTCATAGGGATATTCTCTGACCTTCCCCAATCCAGTGGACGTTTTGTTAAAGTAGACTTTTTGAATATTCCGTCTGCCTTATTTCCGCTAAAAGTTTTCTAGGTATCAACTTCATAGCGATAAAAACTAACGCTGGAATAATTACTAAGTCATCT
>JACQCF010000003.1 GCA_016201795.1 Candidatus Omnitrophota bacterium
AATATTACAACATCTGGGAATGAAAATGAATCAGAGGGAACTAAACAGTTTAGGCAATGGGCAGAGCCACGAAGAGGAACTAAAGTCCCTGAGACCCGACCAGAATTAGCCGCAAAGTTTGGACTTTCGCAAGGGTGGATTGCTCAGCTTTTGTTAGAGTATAAGATAGAGACTAAGACGGTTTGGAGTACAAAAGTTATAAAAGTAAAAGATACGCGTCCTGTTTTGACAAGCGAAGAACGTTTGCGTCAAGATTTGGGTTGGGAAACAAAGATTTTAAAAGAACAGGCCCAGGAATATTGGAAGGAACATCGTTTTGCAGAACTTTCTTCTGGTTTGACCTATGTGATTGCAGAAGAGGTTTCAAAGATGAGGGATTATTATTCACAATTGATGTTTAATGAAAGCGTTTCTGCAGGAGGAATAGTATTAAAAGAGGTACTGGATTCATATGATCCTCAAAAGGATGGCAATTCCTTGATTGATTATTTTAGGCGCCAACTTAAGACAAGAATTCCAGAAATCCTGATCTTCCCCCGAAAAAGTGGACACTTTAAAGAGTTGGTGATGGAGAAAGACAACTCTCATAATTTGCGAACCATAAGCATTGGTTCGGAAAATCGTTTGCCTTTTGGCCAAGCCAGTGGTATATTAATTTCCGAACCGATATGAAAGGTTCGGTCTATTTTACACAGGAAATGAGGTATTTATGGTTCGGAAAGTTCGATTAAAAGAAAAAAGTTCTCTCAAACAGGACATTCAAAAACTGCATGATAGGTTCGGTAATTTGATTAACGTAACCAACGCAGAGTGGTACTCGCTGTTCAAGGATGAGATTCGAAATTCGATTGCTATCGAAGGCGTTTTTACCAACCGCCAAGACCTTCTGGACGTTCTGGAAAACAACAAGCGCACCGATAAGCAGAAAACTGCGGCGATTTTGGGTTACTTTGAGGCGGCCGGCGCCATGTATGAATACGCCAATAATCAGTTTAAGGAGAATGAATTTGTTTTGCGTATGGCTGACATTAAACAGATTCATACCTTGCTCATGCGTTACGAAAAAGATTTGGGAACATACATCGGTCAGATAGGAGATTTTCGTAAAGGTAATATTCAAGTGGCGCAGGCAACGTTTCGCCCTCTTGATGTATTTTATGTGCGTGAAGGGATGGAGCTTTTAATCAAGTGGTTTAACGAAAGTTTAAAAAATAAAACTTACGAAGAAGTAACACTTGCCGCCATGACGCACGTCTGGTTTGAAACGATTCATCCTTTTAGTGACGGCAATGGCCGTGTCGGACGTATACTTCTGTCTTATATTCTTATTGGTCAAGGATTGGTTAATGTCGCCATCAAAGGGATTTCGAAACAAGAGCGTAATCAATACTACGAGGCTCTGGAAAAAGCCGACGATAGCTTTGAAGAAATTCACCGGATGATTGAACAGAGAAAGAAAGTAGATTGTGCACAGATTGATAAACGAATTAAGAAGGGTGATTTCACCTTGTTTGTTCAGATGATTTCAGGATTGCTTCAAGAAGCTTTCAATCGGCTCAAAGGGGGCAAGCTAACAAACTTGAGTCAGGAAGCGGTCGTGCCGTTGCGTGATTTGGCTAGGGTCTATGATTACTCCCAAGATTATCTTCGTAATTTGATTAATCGAGGTCAGCTCAAAGCGCACAAAAAGGGTAAGCTATGGTATGTTCGTGTCCACGACCTAGCGCAGTATGTCAATACGCTATCAAACAAGCCCGAATAATTTTTGGTTATGTCATTCATTGATTATATTAAATCTAAACAGAAATATTTGTACATTTTTATTGTAACGGCCATCTCAGTCTATGCGCTTTATTTGCGACTGGTAGAATTGTATTATCGTGCGCTAGGGCCGGATGAATATTATCAATTAAATCAAATGCAGGGGGCTTTTATGGAGATGGCAAAGTCCCCCAGACTATTTTCTTACCTCGCCGGTGACTCTTATTTGATTTATCCATTTTTTAAAGTGTTTTCCTATGATAAATGGGCCTTAGCGATACCCCATATTGTTTCCACTATCATTGGTTTTTATATTCTCTATCTTATTTGTCGTCGTTATTTCAGAACAATATATGGTTATATTATTACTTTTACCCTTGTTTGTTTCAATGTGACATTAATAAAGCATGCCACAGAAATCAGGCCCTATGCAGTGCTTCCGACGCTCGCATTAGCATCGTTGTATTTATCCCTACAGCTGGTGGAACATCATGCGAGCATGACGAAGGCAAAGAAATGGTTGATTGGCACTTTTTTTATCTTAGTCCTATGGTTTCATGTTTATGGAATTCTTATTTTGTTCTGTCCTCTTGTTTTTGCTTTGTTAACAAAGTTTGGTGATGCTTCATTTAAGATAATTTTAAAAAGTGTGGCCAAAATAATAGCCGTTGTTTTAGGCGTGACACTGCTAATCTGGTTTTTAAGCCTATTCGGCCCACATTTACCTTGGCAGGGGCATGGTTTTAGAGTTAATCAGTATATCCCGTATCCTTTCGAAGATTTTATAGGATTTTTAAAAGGGGTCTTCGGGAATCTTGTGGGGCAAAAGAAATTATATTTTTTGCTCCTGGGTATGGCGATTCCGTTTTTTTTACCTTCCAGAGAAAGGTTTCAGCAGATCACATTTCTGTTTATCACCATTTTTATTCCGATAGGATTAATATTTCTAGCGGATGCTGTTGATGGCTATTTTTTTGTGCAAAGACAATTTATTTGGGTTATGCCATTTTTTGCATTTTACTTGGGATGGTCTTGGGAATCTTTAATTATGTATGTCCGCCGCCGTTAATAACAGTACGCACATAGCCGGTATAATCCGGACTTTTAGAACAGAAAAAACCGAAACGGCATTGCAGCGCGTAGATAACGGCACGCATTCCAATGAGGATTCTTTGCCCTGAAGAATAGCCGCTGGCTTGGGCCAATTTCTTTTTTCTTTCCACGGGGCAGTTTATTTTTGGGATTGATACCATGCCAAGCATCGCAATGACAAACGGTTTGCTACCTCGCATCTTAACAATTTTTTCTTTCACATCCTTAGATATGACAAAAAACATGCCGGCATCTCTAGGCACACGCGCTATGAATGAGAATAAATTTTTGAATGCCTTGGAGGTGAAAAGCCGCGTTATGGGTTCATACATCCCCCTTCTTCCAGCAAAAACTACGGCATTGTTTTTTTCGGCAATATCGATGAGAGAAGGCAGCGACTCTGGAGGGTCTTGCAAGTCAGCGTCCATCACCGCGATCCAATCTCCCGCGGCGTAAACCATTCCGATTAATACGGCTTTATGTTGGCCAACATTCTGTTTAAGATCAACCACCTTCAAGCGATAGTCACGGCTGACAATTTTCTTAAGAACCGTCAAGGAAGATTCTGGACAACAGTCATTGACGCAGACAATTTCATGCTTATATCCGACTGAATCTAACGACCGGTGAATTCGGCCTATTAATTCTTCCAAAAAGGAAGCGTTTTTGAAAACTGGCAAGATGATAGAAATCATTTTTTTCTATGCCCTCGATCGTATTTTGATAGCCAATCGATCGTTGCGCACAGCCCTTTGTCAAGATCAAATTGCGGATGCCAGCCCAGGACTGTTTTTGCCTTTTCAATATCAGCGACTCGAAAGATTGTATCTGTAGGGCGTGGGGGATAAGCGTCGAATTCTACCACCAGACGTTTTCCAGTATGCCTCTCAATGGCCATGACGATATCCTCATTTAATGTTTGAGTGCCGCTAGCAATATTAAAAACTTCGCCCTTTAAATCGGGGCGCTCTGCAGCCATAAGAAAAGCTTCAACAACATCATCCACATACACGTAATCACGCCGGATTCCTTTCTGCGTCATACGTAATGTTGTTTCATTCAAAACCGCTCTGGTTGCGGTTGGAATTAAACGCTTAGGGGACTCCCAAGGGCCATAGACATGAAATAAGCGAAGGATGGCGACCGAAAAATCTGTTTGGCGCGCGGTAGCTTGAAAAAATAAAGTAGCCGCGGCTTTTGTCAGGCCGTGGAATGTATCGGGTTCAAGCCTATCTGTTTCAAGATGGGGCCGATTGCTTTGACCGTATTCAAGCTGGCTGCCGGCGTACACCAGTGTTTCCACGCCAGCATTTTTTGCCGCGGTCATAAGATGGTGAGCGCCAAGAGTATTGATGGAAATAAAAAGGGGGAAATTCGTCGGGTCTTCGCTAACCCTGGCGGTAGCAAGATGAAAAATAGTAGAGGGCTTGGACTTTGCTAGGGCAGCATCGATATCTGCAAAACAAGACAGATCTCCTGAAATCATAGTTATTTTATCAAGAATTCCTTCAAGCCGCCATGCGTCAGAGATGTTTCGACTCATCACAAAAACGGTTGCTTTTTCTGCCAGAAGCCTACGGACCAGATTTGCCCCTATAAAACCAGTTCCGCCAGTCAATAAGACTCTTCTATTGTGCCATTGGTTCTTGGCTGCCATAAATACGACTTACTCCTTTTGAATCGCTGTGTTCTATGTCCTTGACAGCTGCAAGAAAACTCTGACGATCATGGAAAATCTGTTCTGGCGATCGCTGACAAAGCTCTTTCCAATACATGCGAATTCGATTTAATTCATGCACTGCATCTTTGCTAACAATATCGCGCTTATAGGACCTTCTCAGAAAGGTCATGGTACAACGCAAACGTGACATCTCTTGCATGAACAATCGGCAAGGTAAAGGTTGGCCGCTATCCAAAACAGTAACGCCGCCCAATCCAAATAAGGGAACATCAAAACAAGCCCTCACCTCATCCACGATACCAGAGGCCAGAGCTGAAAAAATCGATTTGTTTTTAAGCCCTATCATCAAATCATTTAAACCTACATAGACGACATCCAAGGGATATTGGGCTATCTCTACGGCACAGCAACAAGCCTGGGGAGTTTCAAGAAGAATTCCTGCTTTGCAGCGCCCATTCACATAACGTAGGAATGTTTCAACCTCCTTGGCAGAAGTAACCATTGGCAAAAGCACCACCGAAGCCCCTGCTGCAATGGCCATGTCAATCTCCTCCTTGGTCAGAAAACCAGGCGCATTTAATCGACACCACGATTTTACTTGGGTAACGCAGGAAATCGTTTTCAAATCTGCCAACGTGTTTTGGTTGATTTGTGTATCATAACCGCATTGGCGATCTTCCTTGCCTTTACACTCCCAATCGGCTATAAAATCGACAATCCCTGCTTGCTTTGCTGTAGCAATAGAACGCAACTCGGTTTCAAAGAGTACCAGTGTTAAATCAACCTGTTTTGTCATATTTTTTGGGCCCATACAATGATGCTCGATCCTAAGGGGAGAGAAAATCGTGAAAAAGCGCGCACTTCCAATGTATTGATTAACCCCAGAAGCTTATTCATCCAAGCAGGAGGATACTTTTCAATACGGCTTTTACCTTTTAAGAATACGCGGCTGATAACCATTAAAGGGTAAAGAAAATACTGATAGTGTGTATGCCCGCCTATTTTCCATCCATTAGTTTCTAACTCTTCGGATATCATTTTCAGAGTATATCTGCAACGATGACCGGCCTTCTCATCGGCTTGGCTCCATAAGAAAAGGCCCGAAGGCACACTCAGAAGTAACCAACCGCCCTGCCGGATAAGCCTTTTGGCTTCACAAAGAAATAACCTGGATTCAACATGCTCTAATACGTCCATAGAGACAGCCATATCAAATGTTTCATCTTCAATGGGAACGGCGCAAACATCTGCGTGCAAAAAAATTGCGTTTTTTTGTCTTGAAGCTGCCGCTTGGATAGAGTTTTCAAAAGCGTCTATTCCTACGATTAAATCTGCCGAAGTTTGCAGACTTGCAAGAAACCGGCCTGTTCCACAGCCAAGTTCAATAATGTGCTTGGCAGAAGGCGCTATTCTGTTAAGAATCAACTGCAGTAAAATATCTCTGGGCCTAAACCAAAAATGGTTGGTTTCTATAGTTGCGAGGACATTCCTGCGTTTTGCCGGAAATTTTACCTTCAAGGGCATGCCGGCATCCCAATATCCACCCTTATCCTGTACAGTGAAACCACAATGCGGACATTGATGAACATCTCCTTTTTGACAAAGGGCAACTCGGCAATGAAAACAAAACCACTTAAGGCCGATCATCGATCCGGCATCCGGCATACAAAGATTTGGAACGCGTGGGCCCATCGAAAAATTCGGACCTTTTCCATAAGATGTTCTATTTTGCCGCCCCATGTTGTATTGGCGATCAAGGGAGGGAAAAAACCGTAAGAAACACAGTTCAAATCGCAAAACCCCACTTTTTTCATAGCCGCAAACATATACCCTTTGCGCATATTGATAATTCCTTTCTCGCCCTCCCAAGTCATATTCTTTGTAAAAGCGATCTGCAGGTAATACAAGAAATTATAGGCTATTGGTTCGCAAAAAGCAATAACAGCACCGGGCTTGGCCACTTTAGCAATACCGCGAAGACATCCTTCTATATCATGGATATGATGAAGGGTAAAGAAACCTATAATCCTGTCGAATTTTTCATCAAAAGATGCTTCTGTGATATCTATCGCTATTGTTCTCAAAGCGGAATTTTTTGCTTTAGCTTTAAGTTCTTCTAACATTTTATGTGATATATCAACGCATGTGAGCTTATAACCCCTCTTCAAAAGGGGTAGACTGCAGCGTCCTAATCCAGCGCCTATTTCCAGGATACTATGCGAAAGTTTAAGGTCTGCACATTTAATGATGTAATTGATATGTTGGAGGATGTAAGGAGTTTCGCCAGGCTGCATATTACGCTTATAGTGATTCTCGTAATATTTTAACTGATAGGTATTATGATTATTCTTGTTATTCATTTTAAAAGGTAAGCTTTTTGAGCGTAAAATAGGTGATCGTAAAAACTCCTGCCTCAATGACGGCGGTGGCGATCGCCGCCCCCACATAAGAAAAATAAGAGATGAGAATGATGATGAGAGGCAGGCCTATGATCGCCATGGTGATGTGGATCCTCGAATAAATGTCCGTTTTGCCGCAAACCAAGAGAAACTGTACACGGAAGGCATTGGCGCTGATAAAAAATACAGAGATCAGCAAAAACCTCAAGGATAATACCGTTGGCGGGTAATTGCCGCCGCAGACAACCCTTACAATGAAAGGCGTGAAGATAAAAATGAGCGGCAGGCAGATTAAAGAGATATTGATGGTGATGTGTTGTATGTGCTGCATAATCTCCAGCGCTCCCGTTTTGTTTCTGTGAAATATTTTGCTAAGCCGCGGAAAAATCGCCTGGGAAAAAGAACTTAAGGGAAATGTCTGTACCACATTGGCGATCCTTTCCGCAATCGAATAGAATCCGGTCATCGTATTATTGGTCAGAAGCCCGACGGCAAAAACACGTGTGGTGGTATAAGCGTTGATCGCTACATTGGAAATAAAAATATTCCATCCCGCCTTGAGTTGTCGCTGCGTATCTTTATATCCCGGCCATTGAAACGATACCCCGAATTCTTTCAAAACAATGTATTGCCCCCAGAGGCCGGTCGTTAAAAATACGACGGAGTTGATGACCGGAACCATCAGGTAGTCCTGCGGTCCTTTGACAAAGGAAAAAATAGAAATCGCATAAATGATTTGCCCTATGATGTTTAAATTAGCGATATATTTCATTTTTTCCGTGCCCTGGAAAAACCAAACAGGAAAGAGGGCATTGCCCACCACCGCGCCAAAACTAAGCACATAAACCATCCCATCGTTGTTGAATTTAGGCACAAAATACACCACCACGCCTAGGATGAGCGAACTTAAAAAAGTCAATGCGGTCTTGATCGTCATGACGGCACCAAAAACCTTATTGATTTTCACCTTTTCGTTATGGCATAGAGAGATTTCTTTGGTGGCGGAAATGTTGAATCCATAGTCGGCCAGGATCATGAAGTATTGAACAAAGGCCTGCGCAAAAGCAATAAGCCCGAATTTTTCCGGTTCCAGCACCCTGAAAAGGTAGGGCAAAATGACCATCGGCAACAGGTAGGTGATGACCTGAAGCCACGACAGGAAAGCCACATTATCGAGGACCGCCTTGCTTTCGTGGGGCTCTGCCATATGGTAAGTTTTTTTAATCCGTCTTATGAGAGAACGCATAGGTCTAATTTACACTTTACTCAGCCCTAAATAAACATATTTTGATATAATTCTTCTATGATTCAATTCCCACCAAATTTCCTCTGGGGAGCCGCGACATCGGCGTATCAGGTCGAGGGCCATAATGTGAACGCGGATTGGTGGTCATGGGAGAAGCAGGCAGGCAAAGAAAATTCCGGGGCGGCCTGCCGACACTATGAATTGTACCAACAGGATTTCGACCTGGCTCAAAATTTAAACCATCATGCCCACCGTCTGTCTATCGAGTGGAGCCGTATTGAGCCCAAAGAGGGAGAATTTTCTCAGCCAGAGTTAAAGCATTACATCGACGTCATTGGCGCTCTTAGAGCTCGTCATATTGAGCCCATGGTGACACTGCATCATTTTACTAATCCGCTCTGGTTTAGCGCATCAGGAGGATGGGAGGATAGGCGCTGTGTTGGGCGTTTCTTGCGTTACTGCGATGTGGTGGTGCGCGCCCTGGCCAAGCATGTCCGTTATTGGATGACTATCAACGAGCCCACGGTGTATTTTTCCCATGCCTATATTTATGGCGTATGGCCTCCTCAGGCCAAGTCCTATCTGAAAGCAAAGGCGGTTCATGATCATCTGGCCTTAGCGCATATCAAAGCTTACCCGTTGATAAATAAAATTTATAAAGAATCAAATCTCCCGAAACCTTTCATAAGTATTTCCCAGCATATACAGGCCATGGTTCCCTGCGCGCCTCATTTAAGAAACCGCCTGGCGGTTTCTCTGAGGGACAAATGGTTTAATTTTGAATTGCTCGATCAATTCATGCGGCATAAAACCATGGATTTTATCGGCGTCAATTATTACTCACGGCAATTGGTGGATGTGGGCAGTTGGTGGATTGGCCATTTGCTGATGGATGTCTGCAGCAAAAATCACGATCCGGTCAAGAAAAATTCCCTTGGCTGGGATATTTATCCGCAGGGGTTATATCAGGTGCTTTTAAAGCTCAAAAAATACAACCTGCCGGTCATCATCACCGAAAATGGTATCTGCACCCCCGACGACAATCTGCGGTGGGAATATCTGTACAATCACTTAAAAAACGTCCATTTGGCCATGCAAGAGGGGGTTCATGTAACGGGGTACCTTTACTGGTCGCTTTTGGACAATTTCGAGTGGGACAAGGGTTTTGGCCCCAGATTCGGGCTTGTGGATATCGATTATCGCACTTACAAAAGAACGGTCAGAGAAAGCGCCAGAAAGTTCGCCCAAGTCTGCAAAACAGGCATTTTAGAAGCATAATGGCCGTATAGCCTTTCCAGCCCGCCTAATTTGCTTTTTGCACCACATATGTTATACTTTCTTACCCCTTATCAAAAAAAGGTTTTTGTGGAGGTAATAAACAATGTATCGTGCCTTATCCAGTTTTATGTGTTTCATCTTTATTTTCAATACCATTCTTCCGCCTCAGATAGCCAGGGCGCAATCAACCTCGGATTTATTGCTTCCCGCACCTGGAGTGATGGTGACAACCAGCCCGGGATTTACCCCTACTTTAATTAAAGGTATTACCATTCATCCTGAAAATCCGCTGCAATTTGATTTTATCGTTGATACAGGGGATGCCAGGGTACAAGGGGAAGAGCTAAAGGCAGAAGCCAGCCGGTTGATTAAATATTTTTTAGCCTCTTTAACGGTTCCTGAGAAAGATATGTGGGTCAATTTGTCTCCCTATGAAAAGAACAGAATTATTCCCGAAGGATTTGGCGCAACAGAAATGGGACGGGATTTATTAGGCCAGGATTATATATTGAAACAATTAGCCTCTTCTTTAACATATCCGGAAAATGAATTAGGCAAGAAATTTTGGGCGAAAGTACGCGCACAGGTGCAAGCCAAGTACGGGACAACGAATATTCCGATGAATACCTTTAATAAGGTATGGATTATGCCGGATAAAGCAGTGGTGTATGAGCATAAAGGCAGTGCGTTTGTGGTGGAAAGCCATTTGAAGGTGATGCTCGAAGAGGATTATTTGGCCCTGCAGAAGAACACCCCTGCTGGTCCCGCCTCTGGCAGGAACCAAAACGCAGGGGCTTCTCAAGTTGTCCGTGAAATAATTCTGCCTGTACTTGAGAAGGAAGTCAATGAAGGCAAGAATTTTGCCAATTTACGACAGATTTATCATTCGATGATTTTAGCGGTCTGGTACAAAAAAAATTTGCGGGAAAGCCTTTTGGGGCAAGTGTATGTTGACCGCAACAAGGTCAAAGGCGTTGATGTTCAAGGTAAAACTACCAAGCAAGAGATTTATGAGCAGTACTTGAAGGCCTTGAAAAAGGGCGCATATAACTATATTAAGGAAGACACAGACCCCGCAACCCAGCAAATAATTCCCAGAAAGTATTTTTCCGGCGGGGCCGTGGGTTTGAACTCAGCTATATTGGTGGAGAAGACCGATTTCGCAACGCTGACGCCACAACAGAGAGGGCAACTGCCTTCAGGGGCCACCTTTAGAGTCGGCGTCATAGCGGCTGAGCTTGGTTCAAAGACATTGTCTACGCCTACCAGGCAAATTGAGGATGCCCTAACCCTAACAAAAAAACCAATCGACAAGGCGATGGTGGTGGGGGAAAAGGTTGGTATCATCGCCCAAAGAATCACAACGGTCAGAGGAGCGCAGACAGGGGAAGTGTACATTGATGATGCCATAGAAGAAGGGGCAAACGGTGTTTTAGCAGGGCACTCTGAAGCACGTAAGAACTTTAGGGACGACATCGAAGACGCAATCATTAATAGTCAAATTCGCGCGGCTCATGCACGAGACTTGAAACATATCATCCTTGCGGTGGGAGAAACCGGAGCCGAAAAGAAAGATGGAAAAACAGAAGAAATTTTAAAGAGACAAGTCCAACTGGGCTTAAAGGATTTGACAGCTCAACAAATTGAAAACACCGTCATTGCCTATGAGCCGCGGTGGGCGATCAGTGGCGATGGTTTTCTTCGCAAAGCAACAGAACAAGATGCCCAAGCAGGGGCAAAGTTTATCCGTCAGGTTGTAGCCGAGATGACCAATGAGCAAGTTGCAAGAAAAGTCGTTATCCAATATGGCGGATCAGTTGATAAAAGCAATGCGAAATTGTATCTTTCCCAGCCTGATGTCGATGGGTTATTAGTGGGAGGCAAAAGTACAAGTGTGGCAGAATTTCAACCGATCATAGAAGCAGCCATAGAGGTTGGTCCCAAAGAGGGTAGGATTCCTTATATTGGAGCTAATTGGAAGACCTATGAAGTCAAAGACGATTACGGTCAATTTATTTCTATGTTGAAAAATCTTGATTTGATAAAAGTTCGGGTCGGCTTTGCGCCCTCACATGCAAAAATCACAAAACTTGCACAGGCGTTTTCTGAGAGCATCATGACGTTGGGAAGGAATGATCTTGAAAAGATTGTACGCCCTATTGTTGGTCAATCTCCTAGTATTCAGAATATATTTATAAATTATGAGGCGAATGGAATATTAACTATCGATGCGGTTGTTACACCACAAATAGCATTTAATGGTGTGATTATTGGTGATACCAATATTCGTTACGCCAAGAGGGGTTTAGAGACAATTGGGGCAGCTGTTCTTAAAAAATTACCTAGGTATAAAGCGGAAATAACAGAAGAAAAGTTGATAGGTAGAAGTCCCGTGTTACGGCTTAAGTTTGTACCAACGGTCGAACCCGACGCCGCGATGGTGGCAGGGGATCCGACGAAGATTACGATATCCCAGGTCATTAAAACAAGTGGGAAGGGGTCAACTGAAGTTGTTAATATGAAGAAGTATGAAGGCCCTGTTGGATCAGGTAAAATTATTAATCCTCGCAGTATGAAATTGATTGCCGATTTAATGGCAAAATATGGGCAAACATATAAAGATTTGATGCGTAAACGTTCGGAACGTTTGGCAAAAATGCAACGCGGAGAAGTTATCCCTGGCGGCAAAGGCGACGTGGAGATGGATCAAGTTATTCCTGATGCTTACGGTGGACAAGCAACCGTTCGTGAGATCCTTGAAGGTAAATGGAAAGTAGACGAAGTTCCTGAAGCCTTAAAAAGAGCAGGCGCAATTCTGACGGGGCCATGGAGTCCAAAGATGGGCATTAGCGCTCTCTCAGGAAGAGTTATTACCAAGGACGATCGACGGTTATATGATGAAGTCTTAACTGGTTTACAAAACGAATTACCAGCGAATTTAGTGTCTGCTATAGAAAAGGTCAATTTAAAAAAACCGGACGGACAATTATTAACACAGGATGAAAAGATTGCTTATGTAAAAGCTACATTAGCAAAAGTTCAAAGTGATTTGACTAGTAAAGAAAAGGTTGTGCCTGTGCGCGTGTTTGCTGATCTTCAAGATGCAAAGATTGTTCATGGAGATGGGTCTTTTGAAGGGCCACAAACAATATCAGACATTGTTAATGGAAGACAAGTGCCTGTGGTCCGAGAACGAGATGGGAAAGTATATGAGGTTCCTCCCAAATCCCAATGGCCAGTGATTACCATTCGTATTGATGATATGGACGTGAGCGATCATCATATAAGTTACAATGGAGAAGCCGTTCCAGATATCATGACAAGCTTGGTATTTGTTATCGAGACAATTTACAATGCCTTGAAGAATAATCCAAATCAGGAATTTTCCCTGGTTATTCCGAAAATGGAAAGCCCCGAAGAACACGCTTTTGTTACAAAAATGATTATTGATATGCAAAAGGATTTGGGGATAGAAAAAAATATTTCAACGATCTTTATGAATGAGACTAATGAGTCAGCGCTTAAGTTAGAACTCATGCTTTGGGTGGCTCGTCATCATGTGAAAATTACTAATGTCGGCCGTTGGGACAAAGGGGCCGCAGATATGCGCGCTTTCTGGTTTTGGTTGAAAAAGGTCTATGGAGATTTAGGGAAAGTCAGCATGTTCTCAACATTAATGGATTCTTATGTTAGAGACAATCTTGTTATTGCTAAAAAACGAGGAGCATTGGGTGAAGGTGGAATGGTTACCCTTATGCCCAGCGAAGGCAATGCTTATCCTGAAGATGACAAAATGGCCATTCAGACGATTGTGGTTGATAAATTGTATGAATGGTTATTGGGATATAACTATGGATGGGTCGCTTCACCATCCTATTTACCGTTAGTTCAGGTTCTATTTCAACAACCGCGGGCATTTGAAGCGGTTTTAGATGATTTGGATTATGAAACAGCTAAAAAAAGATTGTTGGAATTCCCTGATGTTCCTTTAACCGAAAGCGGTCTTTATGCGGATGTGTATGAGGATATCACGTATTTGTTTGGTTATAGGAATACGGGAGCCGCTGTTGCCATTGACAGTTTAACTAACCATACCCGTTCAATGTCTGATGGCGCAACGGAGAAGAAAGTAAATTATCACTTATGGATGTTGAAAAATGCCGGAGCAAAATTGACCGGAACGGAGACGGTTGTTACAGAACAATTGTTAGATCAAATGATTGATAAAGTGTTGGCGGACAAAGGGGAGAGGTACAGACAGTTTGTTCCGCAATCAGAACTTGATATAGCTAAAATATTGGCAAAAGCATTGATTCAATCAAAACATTTAGTTTTATGGGAAAAAGAACTGATGAATTCTGTGATCGATGACCGTGATCCTCAAAGCGTGCAGCGTAAGGTCGATGTCTGGCTGACAAAGTATAACGCTGAGCAGGATAAAATCTTTGCATCAGCACTGCCTTATAACAGCGGTTGGCAGACATCCAGCAAATCCAGGGGAGTAGTTCAAGGACTAGACGACTATGCGATGACGGCATCCACTTTGGATCATCCAACACTGCATGAAAGAGCTAGATGGCATGCATCTGAAAGAAAAAGGATGTGGGAAAAAGAAGGTGTTTTCCGTGATTATGTTAACACTCCCATGCAAGTGGCAGCGATAACAGCCCCCATAGAAAATTCTTTGGATGTTACTCGTTATGCTGGTCGTAAATATAGAAATGATCAAAATCGCAACTTTCGTAATGGGGTAACGACAGGTACATTTGGCGTTACGAATCAAGTTGAAATGGAAGCTTTAGCCCGAACAGGAAAAATAATGAATGCTGAAATTACAGATCAGCATTTAACTGAGATATTAGGGTTACATGAAAAAAGAAGTGAAATAGCTGCATTGCGTGCAGATTTAAGAAATAATGGTTATTTAAATGAAAAGAATGAAGCGACGGATAAATTTATCAAACTTGATCCTAAAGATATGAAACTTAATGGAACGTATAGCGCAACTATTCCAGAGGTATATTTAGGTGTTCGTCAAGTTATTTGGAATCGTGTTAAGAGTATTTATCAAGGAGGTTGGGCTGAAATTATGAAATATTTTGGAGCCAGTGATCAAGCTAAGGCTCCAACTACTTATTTGTCCCAGCAACCAGCAGAGATGTCAACATTGTTGATTATGCATGCCAGGCATCAAGAGACTGCCATTGCTGCAATGGGTTTAACTGAAGAGCAAGAAAAATTATATCGAGCTTCGCCCAAGTACATAGATTTTTATATTCCCATTCTTATGGACATTGATCATGCTCATGGCCAGCCACAACAAATAGTTCATGCCAATTTAACCGTTGGGAGAGATGGGCTTCTTGTTGCCGCCGTGCACCTTGAAGATCAAATGTTGAAAAAATGCGGACATATGCCTAGAAAATCTTTGGTTACGATGGAAGACTGGATTAATGCCATTACAGCTGTCCGTCAGAAGTTGGATGCTTTGGGATTATATGATGTGTCGATCGTCCCTCGTACTGATGCGGAAGATGCGCATGTTATAACTGGCGATAAAGATGGCCGTGATCAAGAATTTCTTTTAGGGTTGACTAATTTTGTCAATAACATAGAGAATTTGCGAAAGACCCGTGAGGAAGCTTTAACGGAAGTACGCAAAAAAACTGAGGATCTAGTGAAAAAAAGCAAATTAAATGCTGATCAACTTGAAAGTCACATAGATCAGTTTATGAAGATGTATGACAATATGGTTAGTTTTATGATCGATACTAATGGCAATTTACGTAAATATGCAGATGTCATTAACAGTGGGTATGAAAAAGGTCTAGATGGCAATCAGTTGGAAGCCCTAGATGAACTGTGGAAGAAATTATCTGGTCGTATAAGACTTGATAAATTAGTTGAGCAAACAATTACCTCCCAAATAGCTGCAGGAAAAACAGTGAAAATGAATGTTTCTCAATGGCGTGAATTCCTTCAAACAATACCACGAGAAAGTGGTACGGATTATTTAGGGATCGTTAAGAAACAAGCTGAAGAGCTGGGCATTGTTATTCATACTCTTGATGAATGGACCGCTTTTCAAAAAAGAGCCCCACAAGTGTTTCAAGATGGGAATATCCACCTGATGTGGGATCATACAGCTACAAAGATCCATGAAGAAAGGGTTGATTTCTTTATGATTGAAAGTGGATTACCAATGGCTATTGCACGCAATCTGCATTCTCTACGTAATGGAGATAATCCATGGATGGAGCAGAAAAAAGCTAATAATTTTGAAACCATGATTTGGGCTATGGCGCTCGATCAAGGCGTTGTTGATCTTCTTATTAAAATGAACTACTGGGAGCTTTTAGAAGAGTATGGGGCTAAGTTTAAACAAGAAAAAGGTGAACAAATCATTCAAATTCTTCGAAAGTATCTTATTCAAAGAAGACTTACTCCAGAAAACGCATTTCTAAACACTAGAGATGGGCTTATAACTTTGGGAGTTTCTAGTGAAACAGCTGTTCATCTGATTAATTCTGTTTCGAGGCCAAAAGCAAACAATACATCACCATCTTTTCGATGGGCTTTTGCTGAGATGGGAATTTCAACGAAGAAGTTGCAATCCATAATTGATGACATATTAAAGTTTTTGCCGTCTTTTAAATATGTCGCAACAAAGGCTCAAGACTTTGAAAAAATCTGGGAGGATACGCACACTTCCTTAGGATTAAAAGCTGAGCCAATCCTTGATGTTAAAAGAAAAATGACAGATTCAGAAAGAAAGAATTTCTTAACTGTCCAAGGTAGAGATTCTCAAAAACAATTCGCAACATATTTTGGCGAGGTTAAAAATCACGTTTTATCTCAATTATTTCTTCGAGGTATTGATGGTGAAGAAGCTGAAGCAGAAGTTCAAAAAGTATTGCTTGAGATTTTTAAAGGTGGTTATTTAACTGATGAAATGTATGTAGTTTCAAAACTTCAGGAATTAGGATATTTGATTGGTAATGCTTTTACCGAGAATTCACAAACATTTGCCGGAGTTGTTTACGACGCGTTTGTTGAAACTACGGGTAAAGGCAGAGGGGGTATTTTTAAAGCCTTTGGTGGCGCTAGCGATACTCAAAATTTAGATGTCAAAACCTTACGACGTCAGCAAAAAAGGCATGATATAGAAGAAAAAAGTAAAATAGCTCAAGCCAAATCGGCTAGAACCAATACAACTAGTGAATTAGGCGAGTTGATTATTGAATTCCATGAGCAACTTGTAACGGCTCGTTCACATGTGACAAGGCTAGTCAATCGTCGCGATAGTCTCGGACCAAATAAAGATAGCCTCGAAGAAATAATATCAGATCTTGAAGATGCAAGAGCAGAGCGTGACGCGATCAGTCCGCTAGTTGCACAAACCATCGATAAAATTATGCCTTTAGCAGGAGCTGAACAAGTTGTCATTACTTTGGAAAACGTGAGTTTAGATAATACTCAAAACCGATTTTCGCATTTTCCTTCCATATATAATGAGCCCGAGCAAGGAGTTAAAAGGGATCTCTATGTTCTTCGCGCTGCTTTAAGGTCAGTTGATTTAGAGAAACGACGTGTGGAAGGTAGTAGTGAGTTAGAGGAATTGAATAAAAAAGAAAAGCGGATTGTTGAATTAATTGAACAAGGCAACAGGTTAATAGGAGAAGATAAAGCCCAATTAGCCACGCCCAATAGTATAAAGGCACCAGAAAAAACACCCCTCGGCGGTATCAACCTTGACCCGGCTCTGTTGGATTTACAGATTAAGCGCGATGGCAACGGCATTCCGCTGCCTTTGTCCCAGCAGCCGATTGGGGACATGAAGATTGACGGGTTTTTGCCGGTGATTATCAACATAACCCCGGTTGAGAATTTGCCCCTACTCTTGGGGGTTGCTGCACCGACGAACGGCAAAACCGATGTCGGTTATGATCGCGAACCTCAAAAAGCGCGCGAGCTGGCGAAAATATAATACCTGCCTGATGAAGAAAACTTTAACACGCTGCGGCTGGTGCAGTGATGATCCTATTTACATCAAATATCACGACCAAGAATGGGGCAGGCCCGTGCACGATGATAGACGCCTGTTCGAATTTCTCATTCTCGAAGGCGCGCAGGCAGGTTTAAGCTGGCTGACGGTCTTAAAAAAACGCCACCATTACCGCAAAGCTTTTGACCATTTCGATGCCCGCGCCATCGCCCGCTATGATGCTCGAAAAATCAAACAGCTTCTGAATAACGACGGGATTATCCGCAACCGTTTAAAAATCCAATCCGCCATCCGCAATGCCAAAGCCTTTCTCAAGATCCAAAAAGAGTTTGGTTCTTTTGACCGCTATTTATGGAGTTTTCAACCCCTCAGTGATGCCCTCAGCAGCGACCTCCAAAAACGGGGATTCAGTTTCGTCGGCCCAACCATCATCTACGCCTTCATGCAGGCGGTGGGGATGGTCAATGACCACACACGTGATTGTTTCCTCTATCAGTCTTAAACTCTTTTTAGACAGAGAGTTGCTTAAAGGGGATTTGGTAGTATACTAAGAATATTCATTAAGGAGACTTGGTTTATGGCTTATCAAATCCTGCTGGTTGATGACGACGATGAATTTCGGGAAGAGATGCGCATCTGTCTGGAGCAGTATAGAGTCATTGAAGCGGTCAACGGCCAGGAGGCGCTCAATATCATCAAAAAGCCCCATGCGGTGGATGTGGTGATTCTGGATGTTGTTCTGCCGGACTTATCGGGGACCGAGGTTTTAAAGCGGATGAGAGAAATGGCTCCCGATCTTAGCATTATCATTTTAACCGGCCAAAGTTCCAAAGACGTGGCCGTTGACGCGCTCAAAGGCCACGCGGATGATTACATCGAAAAGCCCTTCAACGTCGAAAAGTTCCTGGCCACCATCCAAAAAGTTTTAGAGACAAAAAACCAGACGCCAACCGCCCATGTCAATAAAATGGAGAGGGTCAAAACATTTATCGAGCGCAATTTCGACAAAAAAATCAATTTAAAACACGCGGCCGACCAGGTGTGTTTGAGTTCGAAATATCTCAGCCGTCTTTTTAAAAAAACAACTGGGTCAGGTTTTAATGACTACCGGCTTAAAATCAAGATTCAAAAAGCCACCGGTTTATTAAGGACCACCGACTGTACCGTGGATCAATTGGCCAATCAATTAGGGTATAAAAATCCGGAGTCTTTTATTCGGATGTTTGAAAAATTGATGGGTAAGACGCCCACGCAATACCGTCTTAAACATAAGGGTAGAATAAAGAAAAACCATGAACGTCCATAAAATAAGGATTAGCCAGATTCTTGATGCTTTTTGGATTTTGGCCATTGCGGTGGTTTATTATTGGTCTGCCCAGCTTGGTTTTCTATTTGCGTGGAAAAACAGTAATGTCAGCGCTGTTTGGATCCCGTCGGCGCTAGGTTTCACGGCCATTTTCTTTTTGGGCTATCGCCTCTGGCCCGCCATCTGGCTGGGAGCTTTTTTAGCCAATGCCACTTACTTTCTATCCAACCCTTCCCTGGGCTTTGCGCAGACGGTATTATTCTCCACTCTCATCGGCATAGGCAACACGCTGGAAGCGGTGGCGGTCTGTTTTGTTCTTAAAAAGTTAATTGGCCATCGCAATCCTCTGCATAAAGCCCAGGATATTTTAAGATTTATGATGGCAGCCATGTCAGGTTGCGCTATCAGCGCCTTTGTCGGTGCTTTGACCGGATGTCTGAGTAATCCTTCTTTTTGGAATTTATACGCGATGATCTGGTCGACCTGGTGGCTGGGGGATATAAGCGGAATCTTGATACTCACACCTGTTTTTTGGGCTTTAGGGCAAAGACCGTTTCCCAAAGCGAATGCTCGGCGCATCACGGAATTTGTGATTTCTTTAAGCATTTTGATATTTGTCGAGTGGATGATTTTTAGCGGCAAGTCCATTATAGGTCAAACCCATATACCTATCACGTATCTATCGCTGCCGCTGATGGTCTGGTTAACCTATCGTTTTGACTACTGGGGGGCTATTATCTCTATTTTGGTGACTTTACCTATCACTGTCTATGGTACGAAACTTGGTTTTGGGCCGTTTATTGGTGCTGATGCAAGCGGTTCATTGGTTTTGTTGCAAACGTTTATTGTTACGGCTTGTGGAACCAATTTGCTTTTGGCCGCGGCGCTCTATGAACGCCGTCAGGCCCAGCAGGAGGTGGTTTTAAGAGAACAGCGCTTCAGGGCTTTGGTGGAAAACAGTTTGGATATGATCACTCTGGTCAATCTCATTGGCATTATCTCCTATTGCAGTCCCTCAACGGCCAAAGTGATGGGCTATCAGCCAGAGGATTATCTGGGCAAAAGCATGTTTGATTTCGTTCACCCTGAAGATGAGCCGGGGACTATTTTAAAATTTTCCCATATTCTCTCCCACCCGGGCGAGGTGGTTAACATCGTCCTTCGAGTCAGGCATAAAAACGGCTCATGGCGTTGGATCGAGGCGGATGGCCAGAATTTGCTGGCAGATCCGGCCATCGGCACCATTGTCATCAATCACCGTGATATTACACAGCGTAAACAGGCTGAGGAAGTGTTAAAAAATGAACTCAAACAGGCCGCCCGTTTAGCGGACCTAGGCACCCTGGCGGCGATTGTGGCGCATGAATTGCGTACTCCTCTGGGAGTCATTCAAGTGGCCTCTCATAACCTCAAGCACAAGAATAAGGAATTGGCGCAAGACAAACATCTGGACAATATCCAGAAGAAAGTCTGGGAGGGCAACCGCATCATTGATAATCTTTTAAGCTACTCACGCATTAAAATACCTTCCTATGAACCCTGCGCCATTTTGACTTTGCTGGAGGAATGTGTTTTAAATATCCAGAATCAATTCAAAGAGCTGGAGGTGGCGGTCCAGAAGAATTACCAGATCAGTGACGATTTTGTGATTGAGGCCGATAGCAATCAGATACGGGAAGTTTTGGTGAACGTGTTGGACAATGCCTATCAAGCGATGAAGGACAAAAGCGGCCGCATAGAATTAACGGTACAGAAGCGGGACAATGAGTATGTGGAAATCAGTATTAAAGATAACGGCGTTGGCATTGACGCTGAGGATTTAGATAAAATTTTTCTGCCCTTTTATACCACTAAGGCCAAAGGTACAGGTCTGGGGTTATCGATTTGCAATGAACTTGTCAATCTTCACCATGGCCATTTTGAAATTCAAAGCATCAAAGACCACGGCACCACGGTCCATATTGTCCTTCCTGTTCATTGCAAAGCCCCGAGGAGTAACAACAAGTAGAAAAAAGTCAACTGAAAGGGGAATCTGCCCATGGTCAAATTTCCTTTTTAGGGTATTATTGAAGAAGGTTTACGAGCAAGCAGTGAGGCAGTTAGAAAAGGGGGTGGTTTTATGATGCCTACAGAACAAACTCAGGCAGCGTATAAATTAAGACGTATCAACACCAACAAAGAAGTGATGCCAAGGATCATGGTTGTCGATGATGATGTGGAGCTATTGGAGGAGTTAAAAGAACTTTTATCTGCCAGTAATTATGAGGTAGAAGTTATGCCCAACAGTGCCCTGGCTTTTGAAGTGGCTTGTGAATTAAAGCCGGATTTGGTATTGCTGGATTTAAAAATGAAACCCAAAAGCGGATTCCAGCTGGCGGATGAATTGCATAACTCTTTTAAAACCAAGGCGATTCCGATTATTGCCATCACAGGGTTCTTCACCGAAAAAGAACACGTGTTAATGATGAAGATGTGCGGTATTAAACACGCGCTTCTGAAACCCTTTAACCCTCCTGACCTTATAGCGAAAATCGAATCGGTGTTGGAAGAATCCAAGTCCAGCCCAGAGCCGCCCCCGGCCTAATGATGAATCATCTGATAAGTAAAAAATTTCTGCAATTTATTGTTTTCAAGTTCCTTTCCAGATATAGAATATAACAATTGAAGATTTTAACCTTACTATGAAAGGTTTAAACTCATGAGTCTTTTTGTGCGCAAACCCATTGCCCGCATTGTGGCTGAATCCGAAGGCGGAGAACATCACCTCAAGAAAACTTTGGGCCCTAAGAGTTTAATCGCTTTAGGGATCGGGGCCATCATCGGCGCGGGGCTTTTTTCGCTGACCGGCATTGCCGCTGCTGAAAACGCCGGCCCGGCGGTGGTGCTTTCCTTTGGGGTGGCGGCCGTGGCCTGCACTTTTGCCGGCATGTGCTACAGTGAACTGGCCTCCATGATTCCGGTGGCCGGCAGCGCCTACACCTACACCTACGCGACGATGGGGGAGTTCATCGCCTGGATTATCGGCTGGGATCTGGTGCTCGAATATGCGGTCGCCTCGTCGGTGGTGGCGGTGAGCTGGTCGAGGTATGTGGTTTCTTTTTTTAAGGATTGGGGCATTCAATTACCGGTGCAGTTTACGGCTTGTCAGTTTGATCCAACCCCGGGCGTGGTTAATGTTCCGGCGATGCTGATCATCGTCGGCATTTCCATTCTTTTGATGCTGGGCATTAAAGAATCCGCTAATGTCAATGCCGTGATTGTGGTGGTGAAAATGGCGGTGGTCTTGACGTTTATTTTCGTCGGCGCACATTATATCAATCGTAATAATTACCACCCCTTTATTCCGCCTAATACCGGCACCTTCGGTGAATACGGGATCAGCGGAATTATGCGCGCGGCCGGGGTCATCTTTTTTGCCTATATTGGTTTTGATTCCGTGTCCACCGCGGCCCAGGAGTCCAGAAATCCGACCAAGGATATACCCATTGGCATCTTGGGGTCGCTTTTTATTTGTACCATATTGTATTTGGCTTTTTCTTTTGTACTCACCGGCATGGTCAATTACAAGATGATGAGAGGAGATGCTGCGCCGGTGGCCACCGCCATTAATTTGACGCCGTATCCGTGGCTGCAGATGATGATCAAGTTTGGTATCATCAGCGGCTTTACGTCGGTGATTTTGGTGATGCTTTTGGGGCAGTCGCGGGTATTTTATTCCATGTCGCGCGACGGACTTTTACCGTCCATTTTTTCCCAGATTCATCCGGTCTGGAAAACGCCGTGGAAATCGAATTTGATTTTCATGGTGCTTGTAGGCCTGGGCGCGGGATTTTTGCCCATTTCTCAGCTTGGGCATATGACGTCCATTGGAACTCTGATGGCTTTTATTATCGTCTGTGCCGGGGTCTTGGTGCTGCGCTATGTTCAACCGCATACCCCGCGGCCTTACCGCACTCCTTTCGTGCCGCTGTTTCCCATCCTGGGGATTGTGGTGTGTTTTGCCATGATGTATTCGCTCAACACCCAGACCTGGCTGCGTTTAATCCTCTGGATGATGATCGGTATGGTGATCTACTTTTTCTACAGCCGCCGCCACAGCCGGCTGAACCGCTAGAATTCCCCGGGTTTGTTATGAGGTGATGAATGGCAGATAATTTTCTTTGGTGATCATCTGATAATGGGCGTCAGGGTAAGAGGCATGCCATTGGGCCGGCGGTTTGGTTTTGCTTTTTGACCATTTGATTTCATAGCCGGATAAAGTGCCGCTACTTTCTTCAACCAGATCAATTTCCTGTTGAGAATATGTCCGCCAAAAATAGTTGTTGCAGAGAATTTTTAAGTATTCTTGTTTTTTGAGGCGCTCGACGATAATGTAATTTTCCCAGAGCGCACCTGCGTCGTCCCGAAGATTTAAAGGGTTAAAATTATTAATGAGAGCGTTGCGGATGCCGTTATCTAAAAAGTAATATTTTGAATTTTTAGAAATTTCCTTGCGTGGATTCCGGCTTAAACCCTTTAGCCTGAAGATAACAAAGGATTTTTCCAAGAGATCCAGGTAGCGATTCACTGTATTTTTACTCATACCCAGCTGCTGTCCTAATTCCGTCTGGGAAACCTCTTTACCGATTTGAAAGACCAATAATTGAAGCAGTCTGACGATTTTATCTGAGTGACGGATGCCTTCCAGTTCCAGGATATCTTTATACAGATAGGAGTTGACGATTTCTTTAAGGTAAAGCGTTCTTTGTTGGCGGCCTGAGCTGGTAATGACTTCAGGATAAGAGCCAAAAATCAACCGGTCTTCCAATCGGGCCATGGTCTGGGGATGGTTTTCAACTTGATTCAGTTCCATTTGCGACAAAGGAAACAGTTTAAGGGTGTATTTGCGTCCTGTTAACGGTTCGCCGGCTTGCCGTGCTAAATCAAAGGAAGACGAACCGCTGGCTAATACTTTGATGTCGGTTATATGATCAAGAATTAATTTAATGTTCATGCCGATATTTTTAATTTTTTGGGCTTCATCAATGATCACAACTTTGTTGTCACCCGCAAAAGTTTTTAATTTCTCGATGGACTGGCTGGAGAGATATTCTTTGACCGTAATGTCTTCACCGCTGACAAAAAGAGTTGTTTCACTGATTTGTTTGATAAGCTCTTTGAGAAGAGTGGTCTTGCCGCAACGGCGGGGTCCATAAATAAGGACAGCTTTTTGCGGGGACATCATTTTTAATACATTTTTGAGTTGATATTGTGGGATATACATAGATTGACTAAATTTATATAAATATGGTCAATTAAGTGACTAAAATATGACATATAAAATGATTTTTGTCAAGATAAAGTTGTGACAATCACGATTTTACTCTGTTTCCCATCCTGGGGATTGTGGTGTGTTTTGCCATGATGTATTCGCTCAACACCCAGACCTGGCTGCGTTTAATCCTCTGGATGATGATCGGTATGGTGATCTACTTTTTCTACAGCCGCCGCCACAGTCGGTTGAATTCGAATAAATCGTGACAGGCAGACAGACATTAATCTGGATTATTTTCATCATATTCCCACATTTTAGGATTATTAATGATGTATTCTCGAACACGATTAAAATCAACGTCATCGCGGATCACGTGGTCATAAAATGAACGTTGCCATAGAAAATATACGTTGTTTTGTTTTCGTATTTGTTTGGTCACCATTTGTTTATATGATTTGATGATTTGTGATAATTTTCCGTAGGGGCGATTATTAATCGCCCCTACAGGCATATCAATTATAATAATCCCGTGCAAATGATTGGGCATAATCACATAATGATCCAAATAAATATTTGGATAAATTTGTGGGATTAAATTCCAATATTCCTCAACGGTTTTACCGATGGAAGATAATTGCATACATCCATCAATAATTTTTCCAAAGACACATTCCCTGTCATTCACACATATGGTCACAAAATATCCCCCTTTTTGCGAGTAATCATAATTTTTTAATCGCAAAAATTTTCTTGCGCGTGGCATATTCTCGTATTTCTTTAGGGGAGCGTGATGATGAGGTGAAATAAAAACTGTTGGGGGAAACAGCTAGTAAAGTTTACTTTATAAAATTATATTCGGCAAGAAGATCTTATAGCTCAAGAGGTAATTAAGTATTGTGTCCCCTTAATTAGAATAAATAATTAGGGGGACGCTTAATTTGAGCATTGCACGGTAGCTTTTTTAAGACTGTCATTGTCTCCTAAACGTATGAATAAATACCATTCATTAGTTTGTGCGGTACGGCCGGCTAAATCTGTTATACGATATTGGTACATACACCCACTGCCAGTACAGGTAGTATGACGGTCACGATCAGCTACGGTCGTGTACCCGGCAGAATCATATTTTGGTGGTTCCGTTGCAAGAACTATAGGTACGCTTGCTTTGGACAATTTGCAATATCCTGGAGCGCCTCCACTGTTTTTCTTACATTCTGTTAACGTACAGTTATTCCAACTTCCTAAGATGCGGTAATGTTTGTTGCGTTGAGAAATGGGGCCGTAACTAAATTTTTTTACAGCACAATTAGACGTAATGTCATATCCAAAAGTTTTACTTGATAGGTTTCCTCCTTCTTTGACCTTAACGTAGACCTGATTGGCTGTATAGGTCGTTGTATAAGAATCAATGTTATCGTCAGCATCTCTACCACCACAGCTATTGTCAAGGAGGCCTGGAAGAGGAGTTTTTGTGCTGTCATAACATTCTTCCGTGTGTATTTCATTACCGTTGGCGTCTTTGAAAATGATGATAAAATTCAGGTCCTCGGTAAAAACTTTTACTGTAAATGGAACGGGGGTACTAGACATAGGAGATGTATATTCTACAGACCCACCAGCATTTTGCGTGGTGTTTACAAAACTAGCGATAGTTTGACATTTAACACAGGTGGACGTTCCATCCGAGTTGATTTGAAGAGAGTATCCTTCATTACAATAGGCAAGGCATTTTTGGGTAGTGCAAGAGGTAGGTCCGCAAATTTTGACCATGCCGTCTGCGCCATCACCGCCTGCAGTCTGGTTTCCGGAGCCGGCCCCGCCACCGCCGGGAGATGTTCCTTCTGTTCCTGTTCCATGATTACTATTACTTCCACCAGCTCCACCGTTTAATAAAGGGATTGTGGCATCTGCGCCGGCTGTTGCGTGCGTGCAAGGTCTGGTTGTTGAATCGTAAGTAGTTGTCCCGGCTGCCCCACCGCCGCCACCGCCACCGCCGGCACAGCCAGCTGAATCTGTTTTATAAGCACTGCCGCCATTACCGCCGGCATAATTTTGACAAGCAGCTCCAGTGCAATTAAATATGTTTCCCCCCAAGCCGCCGTTGATGGTTGGACCACCAGCAAAACTATAAGCAGTATCACCGCCGTGGCCTCCTGCCGCAGAGATATTAACCGCTGCATCGTTGCTGACAAAAGAAGAGATGCCTCCATCACCGCCTTTGGATCCGTGCTTAACAGTGCTTGTACCTGCGGCTCCGCCTGCGCCTCCATGGCTAACAGTAATTGTATAAGTCTGGCTGTTCTGTAATGGAACATTAGTCATTGTCAAACCGCCACCACCACCGCCACCGCCATCATAGGAACCGGATCCGGTTGCGCCTCCAGCTCCGCCGCCGCCAGCTCCCCAGACGTAAACCATAGCGTTGGTCATTCCTGGAGGGACTTGCCAGTGAGAAGTCCCAGGTGTATCAAACGTTTGGCAGCTTCCTAAAAGTGTTACCGGTGTTTCTTGGGTTAAGTTATCCTGGGCTCCTGGACAAAATGTAGCCGTGGCAACACCAGTGGCATCAACAGGCAAAGCACCACATTTAGGGGCGCATATAGGATTAGCCCTGCAGGCAACACGAGGAGGTACTCCACCGGTGCATTGGTTGATCAACACTTCCTCTCCAACGTAGCAGCCCGGAAAACCGCTGTTATTAGGATCAGGAACAGAAGGCAAAAGCGCCGGTGCCGAGGCATCACCAGGTACAGTAGTAGATGTAGGGCATGAAGCTACTGTTGACCTGGGCCCGCTGGCAGGAAGAGGAATCGTTCCGCAGATATTGCCGCAGGCATTGTTGGTGATGATTTCTGTACAGTTACCTTGGTTGCAGGCATTGTAATCACAACATGTGGCGTCATTTACACATTGTTCTTGATATAGACTTGTACCAATGCCGCAAGTAGGATCAGGAGAGCAGGGAGTATAGTGAAGACGCTGATTAGCTTGACACTGCGTTCCAGCCAAACCACGTGCGCCGCAATTTCCCGGTGTCAGGGCACTGCAGGTGCAGTTTGTAGGGGGGCCGATTGCATTAATGTTTGGCATACGGTCATTGACGGAGTCATCAATGGCCTCACCCCAGAGTTTATAATGGGCATTGACCGAGCGCAGCACATAAGGCCCCATGACGCTGATGCCTAACATAATCAGCACCGCCATGACGGTGTATTCGATAAAGGATTGGCCTTTGTGGTGTTTCATATTAGATAACAGAAGTATATACTATTAGTCAGTCTCGGGCAAGTATGGTATAGTTTTTTGTCATGCATGAATTGTTTTTACAGCGTTTGGTCAAAATTCTGCCGCCGCAGGCGTTGGATCATTTTGGTCAGCCGGCTTTATACACCCATTTTCGCGTCAATACTCTTAAGGCCTCAATTCAAGACATTCATGATAAGCTTAAAGCCATAGGTGTATCTTTTGAGACGGTCAACTGGTACGCGCCGGCTTTAAGCGTGCCTGTCGCTTACGCGCGCGGGGTTTTGGACTCGTCCTTGGTCGCTCAAGGGTTGCTTTATCCACAGGGTTTAGAAAGTATGCAGGCGGTCGTTACGTTAGACCCTCAGCCGGGAGAATGTGTATTAGATTTGTGTGCCGCCCCGGGAAGTAAAACCACCCAGATCGCCGCGCACACGCGCAATGAAGGTGTTTTGGTCGCCAATGAGCCGGTGCGGGCGCGGTTTTATCGGCTTAAAACCGTGTTGAATTTAACCGGCGCGCGCTCGACGCTGACCATGGTGGATGGCCGTCGTTATCGGGCGCATAATGGATTGTTTGACCGTGTGCTCGTCGATGCTCCGTGCTCCTCGGAAGGCCGGTTTAAAAAGGATCATCCTAAAACTTACGCTTACTGGTCATTGCGCAAAATTAAAGAAATGGCCCACAAACAAAAAGGCCTTTTGCTGAGTGCCAGTCGTTTGATGAAACCCGGCGGGGTTTTGGTTTATAGCACTTGCACGTTTGCTCCCGAGGAAAATGAAGAGGTTCTGGAGTGGTTTTTACGCAAAGTCGTAGGTTTTACGCTGGAGAGTCAAGTGCGTATTTTACCCGATAGCCGCCTGGAAGGATTTTTCATTGCGAAACTGCGAAAAATTTAACCATGAACCAGGACAAACACTTCGTGTCCGGTTCATGGTTACCCTAAACCGACTACGAAGTGCTTAGTCTGGTTTAGGGTAATATCTTGGGGTGAAATCAATGTACTACGTATATGTTTTAAGAAGTTGGACGCAAAACAAATTTTATATCGGTTATACAAGAGATTTAGAGCGCAGGATAAAAGAACATAATCAAGGGCAGTGTCACACAACTCATAGATTAGATAATCCTGAGTTAATATTTTACGAAGCGTTTAAGAATGAGGAAGATGCAAAACGCAGAGAAAAGTATTTTAAAACAACAAAGGGGAAGAAAACTTTGAAATTGATGTTGCAGGAGACACTCTGCCCAGGGGTATAACCATGGACCAAGACAAGCGCTTCGCGTCTGGTTCAGGGTAATATTCTTGCTCAAGAGTTTATATTTTGGTATTCTAACAAATTATGCGTTTTATTATAGTTGCTATATTAGCTTTATTGATAGCCCAAAGTGTTCTAGCCCAGAACACACAAATTTCTGAGAATACAGAGAATAGGGTGGTTCAAGCTGCCCCGGAGCCCACTATCACCTTGGATGCGAAAGTGGTTCAGATTGTGCTTAACGACGAGCATCGCCAGGGAGTGGACTGGGAAGCCATTGTCTCGGATTTTCACAGCCTGCAGTTGAAAAAAGAAGACAATCCCATCTGGGCCGATAAAAAGTATAAAATCAGCGTCGGGGAGGTTTCTGATGAGGACTACGCGGTGCTTTTGGATGCTTTGGATACCGTCGGGCGCGTTAGTCACACCGATTTTCCGTCGTTGGTGTTTAAAAAAAATGAGTCCGGTACTATGGATGTTTCCCCTGACCCTAAAGTCCTGCCTGCCATTCATATGGATTGCATGTGGTTTAATTCCCCGGCGGGTGAGGCTAAGCTCAAGATTGAGACGGCTATTAGCATGATGCTCAAAGACAGCGGCAAGCCCGGCAGCCTTGCGACACTCAAGGCTCAAACGGATGTGGACTTAAAAGATAACACGACGGTTGTCATCGGCGGTCTGATGCGCGAGGAAGAAATCACCAAGGTGCATAAATTTCCTTTGCTGGGGGACTTGCCGCTCTTGGGACTGGTGTTTCGCAAGCAGGGCAAACTGATGCATAAAACCGAAACCATCGTGTTTTTGAGCATGCACCCCGGCGCTGCGCCAACGCCGGCGGAGGAGCAGAAGTAAATGTTTAGCGTATAGAGAGATTTTGATACGGTTTCCCCTCCCTTGGTGGGAGGGGCTAGGGGAGGGGGATCGACGGAGATCATCGCTTTTATGCCCCCTCCCTTACCCTCCCCACAAAGGGGGAGGGAATTTAAGACAAAATGTTTATATGAAAAATTTGTTAAGGTTTTTATTGTTGTTTCTTGCCATAGCAACCATTGCCGGCTGCGCGATGCGGCCGTCTGTGTTGCCTTCGCCGGGGGGTATTTCTTTGCAGGATATATGCCAGCAATACAACGTTCATTGGCAGTTTGATGCCGTCACCCAAGTTATTTTTTTAGAATACAAGGACCATAAAGCCAAAGCGCTGGTGGGAAGCACGGTCGTGTTGTTAGGACAACAGAAGATTATCCTCAACGCGCCCCTTCGACGACAAAACAGCACCATTTATGTGCCGGATGATTTTGAATCAAAAGTCATCGGGCCTTTTGGCGCGGTGCGCTCCCGACTGGGCTTTAGGGGGGATCTGTCCAATTTAAAAGTTCATACCATCATCCTCGATCCCGGCCATGGCGGCAGGGACCCGGGAGCCAGGGGGTTTGGCGGCGTTAAAGAAAAAGACGTGAATTTGGATATCGCCCGGCGTCTGAGAGGCCTTTTATCCGAGGCGGGCTTGAAAGTAATCATGACCCGCAACAGCGACGAGTTTATATCGCTTAATGAACGCACCCAGATCGCCGCCAAATCTGATGCGGATTTGTTTATCAGCATTCACGCTAATTCCAACCCCGTCCATCGGACTGAAGGGATGGAGGTGTATTATGTCAAAACCCATGACCGTCGTGATTTAGACGAAGAACAAAGGCAGAAAAATGAAAGAATATTTCTTCGACGCCTTAATGCTAAAGCCAGCGTTACGTTGCAGGGGATCGTGGCGGATATGATGTATGAACTTAAAGTGGCCGAATCCGGCAGGCTGGCGATGCGTATCGTGCATGATGCCGCCAGCGACCTGGAAGTATCCAACCGCGGGGCGCGTCACTGCAGGTATTTTGTGGTCAGAAATACGCTGATGCCGGCGGTTCTTATTGAGACAGGATTTTTAACCAACAGGCAGGAAGAAAAGAAGCTTAATTCCGGCGAGTACCGTCAGAAATTAGCCGAAGCCATTGCCCGCAGTATTTTAACGTATGCTTCATCGTCTTAATCCTAACAGCCCCATTGGTGTTTTTGATTCTGGTTTAGGGGGCTTAACCGTCGTCAAAGAACTGCTGGCAGTTTTGCCGGATGAAAACATTGTGTATTTCGGCGACACGGCCCGCGTCCCCTACGGAACCAAATCGCGCGAGACCATTATTCGTTATTCCCGAGAAATCGTCGGGGTACTTCTCAAATATAAGGTCAAAATGGTGGTGGTCGCCTGCAACACCGCCTCAAGTTTGGCTTTAGACGTATTAAAAAAAGAATGCCCCGTGCCGGTGGTGGGTGTGATTGATCCCGGGGCCAAGAAAGCGGCGCTATCGACAAAATCTAAAAAAGTTGGTATTATTGCCACCTCATCCACTATCAAAAGCGGCCAATATGCCAGACGTCTGAAGGTCTTTGAGCCGCGGGTGCGGGTCATGAGCCAGCCCTGCCCTTTGTTTGTGCCATTGGTCGAAGAAGGGTGGTTGGCCAATGACATTACCCGTCGGGTGGCGCATGAGTATTTGGATGAGTTAAAAAAGGCGGGAGTGGATACGCTGATTTTGGGCTGCACCCATTATCCGCTTTTAAAAAGAACGATTGCCTCTGTCATGGGCCCCGGGGTCATGCTCATTGATTCTGCCCGCGAGGTGGCCCTCGAGGTCAAACACATTTTGCGCATCCAAGACATCTTGCGAGCCGAAAGCAGTCATACCCGTCATTTGTATTTAGTCAGCGACGAGCCGGATATTTTTAAATACCGCGCGGTCAGGTTTTTAGGAACGAGTGTTAAAAATGTGAGACAATATAGTCTTTAATATGAATTGTGTAACTAGAGTGTCATTGCGAGGAGGCGCAGCCGACGAAGCAATCTCTTTTAAAAAGATTGCTTCGCTCCTTTCAGTCGCTCGCAATGACACAAGTATCGAATATGTTTGAAATCACCATCAGAGATCACATTGCCGCTGCCCATCAGTTGCATGGTTATGACGGCCCTTGCAAGGATCTGCATGGCCATACGTGGAAGGTGGAGGCGGTGGTCACAGGCGATAAGCTCGATCCTATCGGTTTGTTGACGGATTTTAAGGTGGTTAAGAAAAGATTAAAAGATGTTTTAGGGCCTCTGGATCACGTGTGTTTGAATGATTTACCGGCCTTTAAAAACATCAATCCATCGACGGAGAATTTAGCCCGTCATATTTACCGCACATTTTCAAAAACCTGCCTGCCGCTCAAACTAAAACATGTTCAGGTGTGGGAATCAGATACCGCCAGTGTGATTTATTATGAATAAAGCTGTTGTGTTGTTATCCGGAGGTTTGGACTCCGCCACCACGTTGTATGATGCCAAAGCCCGTGGCTTTAGATGCCACTGCCTGATTTTTGATTACCATCAGCGCCACCGACGAGAAATCACATCGGCCGTTGCCGTGGCTAAAAAATCAGGCTGTTCGTATTCGGTGGTCAAAATTAACCTGCCCTGGAAAGGTTCTGCGCTTTTGGATAAGAACATTACGGTTCCTCAAAATAGGCGGTTGGACCGCAAGGGAATTCCGGTGACCTATGTGCCGGCCAGGAATATTATTTTTTTAAGTTTCGCTGCCTCCTGTGCCGAGGCCATGGGAGCCAGGAAAATTTTTATCGGGGCTAATGCGATTGATTATTCCGGGTATCCGGATTGCCGCCCGGCATTCATGAATAGTTTTGAGGCCGCCTTAAGACGCGGACTGAAAACGGGAGTGCGGGGCCAGGGTATCAGCATCGAAACGCCGTTGATCCGCAAAACCAAAGCGCAGATTGTGAAGCTGGCGGTCAAATTAAAGGTGCCGTTTCAACTGACCTGGTCGTGTTATCAGGGTGGTCGCAAACCGTGCGGGGTGTGCGACAGCTGCCGTTTTCGGGCTAAGGGATTTGAGGAAGCTGGAGTAAAGGATACTACGATTTAAAAATATTGTGTCATTGCGAGGAACGTTTTTCAGTGACGAAGCAATCCTTTAAAAAAGATTGCTTCGCTTCCTACGGTCGCTCGCAATGACACGAACATTTTATGAACGCTAAAATTTTAGAAATATTCCGTTCCGTCCAGGGCGAGGGCAAATATGTCGGCGCCCCGCAGGTGTTCGTGCGGTTTTTTGAATGCAACATGCACTGCGTCTGGTGCGACACGCCGGCGTCCATCGGGGATGGCAAACGCGAGTATCAAGAGATTAACAGCGAAGATTTATTAGCCCGGGTGAATACGCTTGACGAGGGCTGCCATTCGGTCACTATCACCGGCGGCGAGCCGCTGGTGCAGAAAGATTTTTTAAAAGGCTTTTGTCGTGCGTTGCGCAAGGAGGGTAAAACCGTTTATTTGGACACCAACGGGACTTTGCCTCAAGCCTTAAAGCATTTGATCAAAGATATTGATATCATTGCCATGGATATCAAACTGCCATCTTCAACGAAACAAAAGGCGTTTTGGGCAGAGCATAAAGAGTTCCTGAAAATCGCGGCCCGTAAAGAGGTGTTTATCAAGACCGTGGTTTCCACCGTGACTAGTGAGGCGGACATATTAAAGGCGGCTAGGCTTGTAGCGCAAATTGACCCGAACATCCTTTTTATCTTGCAGCCGAATTATCTGGAAATGAAAAAAGGCTTGGTGGAGATGTGCGTCGACTGGCAAAAACATTGTGCAAAAATTCTCAAAGACGTTAGAATACTGCCCCAAGTGCATAAGTTTATGAAATTGCGTTAATTCATACGTCATTCTGAGCGAAGCGAAGAATCTAAAGGCGCATTAAGATCCTTCGTCGGAAAAATCGCTCCTCAGGATGACTTTAGGAAGAGAAAAATGAGTAAAGTCAGTTCCTACGAAGGCCGTCAAAAACATATCCGATCCCTCAAGATGCCGGCTATTGAGGTTTGGGAAAATCAGTATCCGGACCGCGATTATGTCGTCGATTTAACTATCGGGGAATTCACCTGCATTTGCCCCAAGACAGCGTTGCCGGATTTTGCCACGATCAAGGTCAGTTATAAACCAGCCAAGGTGTGCATGGAGCTCAAATCATTGAAACTGTATTTGATTGAATACCGCAACGTCGGTATTTTTCATGAGCACTTGGTCAATAAATTGCTGGATGATTTTGTGAAGAGCTGTAAGCCCCGTTGGATGAAAATTGAAGTTCTGATGAATCCTCGCGGCGGGATTGCGACTACCGCCACCGCCCAATACCCATCCAGAGGCAAGAAAAAATGAAAAGACCCGACGGCCGCAAACCGGACCAATTGCGTAAAATCAAAGTCACCAAAAATTATATGAAAAACGCCGAAGGCTCATGCCTGATCGAATTCGGCCAGACCAAGGTGATTTGTACGGCCTCCGTCGAAGAGGGTGTGCCGCCGTTTTTAAAAGGCTCTGGCCAGGGCTGGGTGACCGCAGAATACGGCATGTTGCCGCGCTCCTGCAACACGCGCATTAGACGCGAGAAAACCTCCGGCCGTACCGAGGAGATTCAGCGCCTGGTGGGCCGGTCTCTTCGTTGTGTGGTGGATATGACCAAACTCGCTGAGCGCACCATCCGCATGGACTGCGACGTTATCCAGGGCGATGGCGGCACGCGCACGGCTTCCATCACCGGCGGGTTTATCGCTTTGGCCGATGCACTTTTATGGCTGAGAAAGAAAAATTTGATTGCAGGGGTTCCTTTAAAAGATTATGTCGCTGCCGTCAGCGTCGGCGTTTTTGAAGGCACGCCGGTTTTGGATTTGAATTATGCCGAAGATTCCAAAGCCCAACTGGACATGAACATTGTCATGGTAGGCCACGGGCAATTCGTCGAAGTGCAGGGCACGGGCGAAGGCAGGACATTTTCTGAGGGGCAGATGTCCGCATTATTGAAGTTGGCTAAAAAAGGAATTAAAGAATTGCTGGCCATTGAGCAAAAGCATCTTCCTGGTTTGACTTTCCTTAAATGATTAAAGAACTTATCGTTGCCAGTCGCAATAAAGGTAAGGTCGGCGAGATTAAAGAATTATTAGCCGGCCTTGCTTTTAAAGTCACATCCTTGCTGGATTACCCTCATATCCCTGATGTCATCGAAGATGGCAAAACGTATAGGGCCAATGCGTTAAAAAAGGCGCGTGAAGTGGCTGTGCATACGGGCAAGATGACGATGGGGGATGATTCGGGTCTGGAGGTCAAGGCTTTAAACAATGCCCCGGGCATTTATTCCGCCCGCTTTGCCGGCAAAGACGCCAGCGAGCATGATAGAAACAGAAAACTTTTTGTTCTACTCAAAGGTCTTGCCTTCAAGAAACGTCAAGCCCGCTACCGTTGCGTGGTGGCGTTAGTCGACGGTCAGGGAAAAGAAATAGGCGTTGTGCAAGGGACATGCAGCGGCTATATCACCACCGAAGAACGGGGCAGCCATGGTTTCGGGTTTGATCCGCTTTTTCTTCTGAAACGCTACAACAGAACTTTTGGCGAGATGCCTTCGTCACTGAAAGCCAGGATTTCTCACCGCGCCCGAGCGCTGAAAAAATTTCGTCAATTATTGGAAAATACCTTTTAAGATTTCTTTAACGTTTTCCTTGATCATCTGGCCGGTTTTCTTGATGATTTCGGAAGGTTTCTTGACGGTGCGCACCAGAGGTTTCTCCAGCGTGCCTCCAATGTGGATGGTCAGGTACTTATCTACTGCAGAGGCGATTAACGCCGAAGGGCCTTTTTTAAAGGAGAGGGATTCAGCGATTTTATCGCTATTAAACTGCGGGCTTAATTCAAAATTGAGATGGTGGTCAAAATCAACCCACCCTTTGCCGTTTAAATCAGCCCCCTCGCTTTTAAGGACGAAGTTATCCGTTGCAACTTTTTGATCGCCGACAGTAAAGTTGGCGGAGGCATCGGTAAAAATAAAATTGGAGAGCTCCGGGATAATAAACAGCGACGATAATTCTTTTTTCATCAGATATCCCTGCGCGATGTTAAACGCCCCCTTACCCTTGATGTTGAGGATGTCTTTGAGGGTGCCGTTGGCCACCATCGTTAAGGCCATCAGTCCCCGCAAATCTTCATCTCGAGCGCCTATATCATCTTTAAGTTTGGCCAGATCAACATTTTCCACATGAAACGCGCTTTCAAACGGCATGGCGCTATCGGTTAAATTCACGCTTGTGATCATATTTAAATTCCCGCCGTAAAAGCCGCTGGTGATATTAAACTCTTTGATTTTGCCTTCATCCTGACGGACTTTGATGTTAGGACTGTTAAACTTAAGCCCCGCGAGGCTGACAACGTCACTTTGGGCACTGGTATTAGATGTCCAATTTTTCCAATCCCACCCCGGGCCTTTGATGGAAGAGTTAACAGAAATAAGCCCTGAGGGTCTAAGCGGATCAAGGGCCTTTTTGAGATCAGGTAAGAGGGTGGGGAGGTCTTCCAGTTTAAATTTCAAATCGCTTTCGATATCCAGCCCGGGGGTTCTAGTCGATAAATCAACCGCGCCGTTTAAATGAAAAACAGCGGATAAATAATGGCCTGAAATATCTTTAATTTCGACGGTATTGCCGTTTTTATGAACCTCTGCTTTGAGTTTGATGTTTTTTGAAGAAACCGTGATATGGAAGGAGTGGCCGTCGGCTTTGACGGTACCAGAGATGTCTTTGAAAGGCTCCGACGGCAGGCCTTCCAGGCGGGCTCCTTCGACGGAGAGTGATCCGTCATACTGCAATCTCGCAGGGTTGTTGAGAGGATAAAAGGCATGGATATCAAAATGCACATTACCGGTGAGACTTTTTTCCTGGTCCAGGCTGATATGCACCTCTTGCCAGGTTCCTTGCGTTTGCACATCCAGCGTCTGTTGATTTTGGTCAAAGACCGCCGTGAGGCTGCTGATATGCAAAGAGCCCCGGGCACGGGTTTTTTCTAGTACGGCGTCGATATTATTTAGATCAAGGGGGCCGTTGAGTTTGATATTATTTTGGTTATCCAGGCTGATATTAAGATCATGGGCATGAAGATTTCCTTTGAAGATTTCTCCGGGAAGTCTTAGCTCAAGGCCATTGAGATTCAAATCCGTATGGATGGTTGTTTGATTGTTGTTTTTGTTGACGGTGATATTGTTGAGCATGAGGTTTCCTTTGATGTTTTGGTCGTCGCCTAGGACAATCAATGCTTGATTGGCAACCATATCGCCTTCAAAAGAGGCGGAATCTTTGTGCCAGCGGGCCTGAGTAATGTTTGCGCTTAGCTGCCCTTGAAAAGATTGATCGGGTAATTTGACCACCAGCTTGTCGGCTTGGACAAGAGCTTTGAGGGTAATATCCTCGGGGGAATGAATGAGCAGGTCAGCCACATCAGCCTTGATTTGTCCTGCGATGGAAAAAGTGGGGGTGAGGATTTGGGCATTAGCCAGAGAGCATTGGCCCTGGATGTCCACGGTATTGTTTTGAAGGCGAATGTTAGCATTTTTGAGGTCCATATCGGCCTTAATATTATGTTTGGCCACCGTAACGTCGATATTTTTGATGGACCAATCCCCCTGCAGGCTGATTTTATCGGGAGTATAATCAACTTGCGCCTTGAGTTCGTTGATGGTACCGCTGGCTAAAGTCAACGGCAACTGGAAAGGGACAAGGCTCAGATAATCCGCCGGCTTAATGTTTTTAAGGGTCATTTGCGCTTTTAAAGATTGATTCAGCGGCTGATACGAACCCTGGAGAGAAACAAAGCCTTTTTTGTCAGGGATAAGAAACGAACCGTCAAACGTAATGCCCTGATAAGAAAGGCCGGCTTTCAGATTGATTTGATCGAACAATTCACTGCTCGTTCCTTGGGGCTCCAGATCATCCAAACGCAGTTTTCCATCGGTCAGGGTCATGCCGCCAACCATGATGGCCACGGGGGATGGTTTTTTGCTGTTGCCTGTTGCAGCGGCAAGCGGGATTAAATCAGAAAAGTTCCATTGATCGTTGGTCTGATGGATGAAATGAAAAGAAGGCGCCTGGATGCGCACAAAGGGCAGCGTCAGGTGATGTTGATGAAGGCCCGGGATAAAAATCACGCCGAAAGAAATTTTTTCAGCCTGGGCTAAGACATCGCGGTTGGAATTTTTTTGATAAATTTTGATTTTATCAATGACAAAGCCTCTGACCCAATTAAAGTGGATGGATCCAATTTCGACTTTGCGTTGGAGAAAATTTTCTGCCTGCTTGATGGCGATTTTTTTAACGACGACGGGAAAGACAATGCGGTTGACATAAAAAGTCAGGGCGGTCAGAAAGAAGATGACGGATAAGCTGATGAAAATCCATTGGCGTTTCATAGAGTTTCAAATCGGGGAGGAGAGATTTGAACTCTCGACCTCTTGCTCCCAAAGCAAGCGCGCTAGCCAGCTGCGCTACTCCCCGAAAATTGTCAGTGAGTATATCATGGAAAAAATATCCTTGTAAATAATATAAAAACATACAAAATAGGGCTATGTTTAGAGGGGATCACGCCAAACTCATCTGCGATGTCAGCGAACTCTCCGGGCTTTTTCATGACGCCCCCAGCATGGAGTCCTTCCTGCAGAAAATCACCGCCATGGTCACGCACCACATGGCCTGCGAAGTCTGTTCCATTTACCTTTATTATGAAGATCAAAATGAGCTGGTGCTCAAAGCAACCAAGGGATTACATCCTTCCTCGATCGGCAATGTGAAGCTTAAAATCGGCGAGGGGTTAACCGGTTTGGCCTTTAAAGAGAAACGCCCTATTTGTGAAGGCCAGGTGAGGGATAATCCTAATTTCCGTCTTTTCCCCGGTATTGGTGAGGAGCCTTTCGAATCGTTTTTGGCTGTTCCTATTTTGCGCGGGGCGGTGGAAATCGGCGTGATGGTCATTCAAAGCGAAAAGAAAAATTATTTTTCCCCTGAGGATATTCAAATTTTCAGGGCCATCACCTCTCAGCTGGCCACCACCATTGAAACCGCCAAACTTTTGATTACCCTCAATGATCAAAGGCAAGTAAAGCCTGTGCTGGCGGCGGATTTGAAATTGGTCAAAGGCCGTTGCGGTTCGCAGGGAGCAGTGCTGGCTGAGGCGATCGTCGTGGACGCGCTCTTGACCGATGTGGAGCATCTGGCTAAATTGGCCAGGCCTGTGAGCGAAGAGGATTTTTACCGGGCGGTGGAAGAAACAGAGAACCAGCTGCAGCAGCTGCAAAAACAAATCGAGACCAATCTTTTTGATGTCAGTGCGCTTATTTTTACCGCCCAGATTTTAATGCTCAAAGACAAGGGTTTTTTGGACGCCATCGTGAAGTTTATTCAAAATGGCGTTAACCCCCCGCAGGCCGTGGTTCATGTGGTGGGCGAATACGTGCGTAAATTCGGCGCCATCACCGACAGTTACCTGCGCGATAAAATTTACGATGTCAAAGACGTCGGCCGGCGTCTTCTGGAGAACATGACGGGCTTAAGCCATCATCACAACGATTTCGAGAACCGTGTGGTGATCGCGCGCGAGCTTCTGCCGTCGGACGCGCTCAAACTTTTTTCCCAAAAGGTCAAAGGTATTATTCTTTTAAGCGGCGGGGCGACCTCGCACGTGTCCATTCTGGCCAGGTCATTGAATATACCGCTGGTGGTGGCGGATGAACCCGGACTTTTGTCGCTGGCTGAAGGTACGCGCGTTCTTTTGGACGCGGTCATGGGTTGCATCCATATTAATCCGTCGGAGGATACCATCAAGAAAGTTTTTGACCGCGAAGATTTGCGCAAAGATTTGGACCATCTCAAAAAATTTATTCGTTTGCGGCCTCATACCAAAGACGGTACGCCCGTTCAATTGATGGCCAACATTAATTTGCTGGGGGATTTAAAAGCGGCCTGTGAATTTAAAGCCGACGGTATCGGTCTTTACCGAAGCGAATTTCCTTTTTTGATCCGCAGCAGTTTCCCTTCAGAGGAAGAACAGTGCGTGATTTACCGCAGGCTCATCGAGGGGATGCCGGGTAAAGAGACTACCTTGCGCACGCTGGATGTGGGCGGCGATAAAATTCTCTCCTATTACGATTATGGTCACGAAGAAAATCCTTTTTTGGGGTTGCGTTCGATTCGTTTTTCCCTCAAGCACCAGGATGTTTTTATCACTCAAATCCGCGCCATGCTGCGCGCCGGCCATGACGCGCGCCTGCGCATTTTGTTTCCCATGATTTCCTCCGTTGATGAATTTCAGCGGGCCAAAGGTATCGTGCAGGAATGTATTTATGGCTTAGAGCAGGAGAAACAAAAAGTTTGTCATCCGCCTCTGGGGGCGATGGTGGAGCTGCCTTCAGCGGTGGAGCTCATCGACGAGATCGCGGACGAGGCTGATTTTTTAAGTATAGGCACCAATGATCTGGTGCAGTATCTTCTGGCGGTGGACCGCACCAACGAAAGGGTGGCTGATTTGTATTTGCCGCATCATCCTTCGGTCTTGCGCGCTTTAAAGAAAGTGGTGGATGCCGCTATTAAATATGGTAAGGATGTTTCTATTTGCGGGGACATCGCCGCTGATTCTAAATTCCTGCCGTTTTTGTTAGGCATTGGGATTCGTTCCTTTAGCGTGGATGCGCGGTATTTACCCAAACTGCATCAGCACCTGGCTGACATTGATTTACATCAGGCAGAGCAATCGGCCGCTCAACTTCTTAAACAAAGCAAAGTCGAGCGCACCTCACAATTGATGGGTTTGGAATAATGGTTTTATGTTTTATATCCGCATGGGACAAGGGGTAACCGCTAGACACAGAAGAAGAAATTTGATATAAACTAACGTTCTTTCGAAAAAATTTGTCCCTGTAGCTCAGTTGGATAGAGCATCTGCCTTCAATGGGAGCCTTCATATCCAATAAGAAGATATGAAGTGGATGTGGCTGTATGCAAGAAACTCCACCATAGAAATCGTGGACAACTTGCAGGCAACCGCTGAGTCTACGGGTAGTCAGTCAAAGGTTAAGGCAGGAAGGAGGCGGAAAGAAATTGCATCATACAAAAGTCAAAGCAGACATAGGTCTTTGTAAGGTCATCACAGACTTGACAGTAAAGGGCCATGTTCCATGTGTTCCGTTATCGGAACATCAACCCTTTGATCTAATTGTTGTGATGCATAATAAATCTGTTTTAAGGTTGCAGGTTAAATTTGCAACTTTAAGAAAGAACGGGACAGTGGAAGTTCGATACAGACGTAATTGGGCGGATAAAAAAGGTGTCCACACGGAATCGTATAGTCAAGATGAGTTTGATTATTATGCGATTTATTGTCCAGAAAAAGATGTGGTACTTTATGTTCGTAATAGTCCGCGCTGTCCTAAAACAATCCGCTTTCATGATTCTGCCAATAATCAAGCCCAGTATGTTAAGTGGGCTAAAGACTACCTGGAGATTTAACGGGAGTCCTCAGAGACTATACGCCACACACCTGAAATGGTGAAGACATAGTCCAGCCAGCAAATCCTGCTTTAAGCGGGACGGTTAAGGTAACTTAATGCTGGATGCTAAGCAGAGGGTCGCACGTTCGATTCGTGCCAGGGACGCTGATTTTATTTTTTAAATGAGGCCATGATTTACGGAAGCGATAGCGACGTAAATCATAAGGCCGAATTCATCCCGAGTTCTTTGAAATTTAAATTGCTTGGACGAGGGATAGTTGGCATAATGTAATTTAAACTTTGTGGGTGTCCCTCGCATCCGCATCAATTTGCCAGATGCTCGGGACTACCAACCATCCTTTCTAGGAAAAGCTTTGTGGTAGATGGTGGGTGTAGCTCAGTTGGCAGAGCGGAAGAATGTGGCTCTTCAGGTCGCGGGTTCAAGTCCCGTCACTCACCCCAGTAATTTTTTTCTACGAAATGCGATTCAAGATAGCAAGGCCATAATTGCTAAGAACAGTTGTGGCTTTTTCTATCTGCCGAAGTGTCAAACACTTGCATGAGCAACGTCTGTATAATTTACGTATTTGATTCACTGATCTAGCTGTTAAATATAATCGAGCCAAATGCTCGAAACATGGGCTCAAAACATATCTGTTTATCTGCGTTTTTGCATATTCTTATTTAACTGATATTTTGTTCATTATCGACGGTAACTCAGCTATTTGTAATTGGCAGTTAAATGAAAACGCCGGTATTCCGACGGATAATTGGCGCAGTTAAATAAGAATTGATTTAAAAGGTTCGATTGATGCCTATATTTGAATATATGCAAAAAAGATTGTTCAATATATTGATCCTCTTAGTAATATTTTCCCTATGTCTATTCAGTCATGAATCAGGAGCAGGTCAACAAGATTCATCTTCGGTTGACACGAAGGATAATCTGTTGAAAGTAGCTCCAGAATATTTCATGGGAAGCTCATATACCGGAGGTGACTTTTATTTTTGGGCTCCCGGTGAATTTGGTTCACCGTCAGCAGCATCGATCACAGCTAAGAATTTGATAGGCGGAGGAAATCATGACCAATCAATCCTGTTGGACTACGGAGAATTTAATTTGAAGGGAGAAGTTCGTGAATTTAACTTTCCTGTTGAGGCAAATGTTAAAAAATTATCTCTTTTTGTAGGTCTGCAAGATAAAGTTTCTGTGACTGTGTCTGGCCCAGACGGGCAAAAAATATCCGGAGATGAATTTAAGTATATGTTTTTAAAAACAATTCAAAATCCTTCCAGTGGAAATTGGAAAATGATCGTAAACGGCAGAGGCTTGTCCTCCATTTCCGTTCGTGCTTGTTGTGTTGATGGCGGTAGATCGGATGTTGCCAGGATCATTGATTTTTATAAATTTGAAATAGTCAGACCCAATTCAGATATCCACGGCGGATTTTTTCCAATTGAAGACGCTCCGGTTGTAGGAAAAGAAGAATTATGCAGCGCAACGATTCTTGGAAAAAGTTATAAGACAGCTCAATTTCAATTTGTAACGATGGATGGACAAAATTTACAAACAGTTGATCTAAATCAAAATTACCCTTCGGCAGATCCCGAGGCCTTTATTGGATCTTGTAAAATTCCACAAGTACCATTTCGTGTAAAAGTTGTGGGCATAGACAACAACGATATGCCTTATCAGAGATTTTCTTTGCCTTTGATTCAACCGCGGGGAAAATAGGGAACAGTGCCCGATTTAATTGAGATAGAATATGTTAATAATCATTCGTAGTAAAATTAATTCAGAAACCCTTAAGCAAGTGGCAGAGGATTTAAAAGGCTATGTCAAAGTCGTTGTGGATGTCCGGCGAAAAATTTTATCTGCTGGAGGAGAAAAGCATGTGGATGGAGAACAGCTTCTCCTCAAAGATGGTAGTCGTCAGGAAGATCTTTGGGGGGCAGGTTTGGATTTAGAAACCAATGAGATGGATTTTGATTCCATGATTAACTTAAGACCGGCACAAAATTCAAGCCGGGAAATATTGGATCAAAAAATTCGGCAACAGGTCGAATCGATCACTCGATCTTTATTACAGGCATAGATAATGGATGCTAAAGAATTAACATTGAATATTGCTGTCAATTTAGGCCGTTTGTGCCGTTGGTCTATGGAGGGACGTAGGGCAAGGGTAGATCAATTTTTAGTTGAGACCCAGGGGTATTTAAAGGCATTGGAAGCGGCCCCGAAATCAGCGCGGTTCTTACCTACCTATGAATGGTTCAAGAAAGATTTTGAGCTTCTAAGTCATAATGTCCAGATGGATGCCAATTGGGCGGAGTCCATGTTAACTTGGGCGAATATTTTGACTCACAGAGCTTCATTAACATAAAGTTCTTGTTGTATTGTCACCGCCCCAGAAATCACGCTACGAATATGTTTTCTCTCAGGGCAAGTTTTACTCGATATTATATAGGGAACATGCAGTTCTAAATATGAGATAGGTCGTGGGTACGAGTCTTGTCACCCACCCCCAGATTTATAACCTTTTATAAGGTTATCCGATCTTTTAGTCCCATCCCTTGTCCTATACAATTTCCTATACAATATCTATATGATATGTTATGCTTGTTCTATGTTCAAGCCGGAGTTTCGCATAACGCCGCGTCTGGTCAAGTTGTTTGAAGGCATCGCTGCTGCCAGTGCTCTGGTCAAAGCGGGTGGCATGAAAGTGTCCCTTAAATCTGCGGTCGAGAGGGATGCCTTGGCGCGTAGCGTTCACTCTTCAACATGGATTGAAGGAAACCTTCTTTCATTGGCCCAGGTCAGGGCGATTTCAGAAGGGCAGGAAGTTAATGCTAAAGACAAGCAGAAGATCGAAGTGGCCAATTGTCTCAACGCCATGCGATGGGTTCTGAAGAATAAAAACAGGACGGTTAATGAAAATGGGATTTTGGCGCTTCATTCCCGCATGACCAAGGGATTGTTGCCATCGGCCAGATCCGGGCGATACCGGAATGTGCAGAACTATATTGCGAACGCCAGGAATAAAATTGTTTTTACCCCACCGGCTCCCGGGAAGGTCGTAGAGTCTATGCGCGAACTCATGTCATGGACCAGAAAGACGAGTCAGGAGCATCCTATCATTCGCAGTGCCGTTTTCCATCATGAGTTTGTGGCGATCCATCCTTTTGTTGACGGCAACGGGCGGGTAGCTAGGGCCGTATCGCAGTGGCTCTTATGGGAGAAGGGCTTTGATCCTCTCTATACCCTCGGCCTTGACGAGTTCTTTGCCCAGAATCGGGCGCGGTATTATGATTTGATCCAACAAACTCATGATATGGACGGCGACTACACTCATTGGGTGGAATATGTGGCTGAAGGGCTGTCCCATTCAGTGGAGACAGTGAGTCGACGGATCAAGGAAGAATCGCTAAGATTGAAAGGTCTGGCGCTCACTCCTAAACAGGATGAATTGCTTGATTTGTTGGGAGAGCGTGGGGTATTGGGAGCCGCACAGATTTGTCAGTCTATGAACATTAATCGGGCGAGGGTGAACCAACTGATCGCTCCACTTGTTCGAGCGGGAATAGTTCAAAAAGACGGGGCAGCGCGGGCTGTCAGATACCGGTTGAGTGAGAAATAGGTTCGAACCTTCTTCAGCCAGCGACCCCAGTAATTTCTAGATAGAAAAACCTTACAGAAGAAGTAAAAACATTCCGACATTGGATAATTTTTACTTCTTAATTTTTTTTGGTAGTAGTGAATTTTATTTGAGATAAGGAAGGCATAACAAATAAAGCTGTTAAGGCGGCAATCAGAGTACCGAGCACCACAGCTGTTCCAAATCGTTGGGTGGAAGGAAAATCTGAAAGTGTAAAGATGCCAAAGCCAAGTACCATAACCAAGGTAAACGTGAGAATAGGCTGCCAAAAACGATGCCTGGCGGTCTGCCAAAGCATATCCTTATCTTTATTTCGACTTGTCTGTCGTCGGTAGAACCTGACCATATGAATCATAGAATCAATACCAAGGCCTAAGGCTATGTTACAAGCTGGCGCAGACACAACATCTAGGGGTATGTACAGCCAGCCTATTGTTCCTAAGACAATGATGGGAATTACACAAATACTTAATGTAATGGCAAGGGCAATTCTTAGCGACCTTGATACTACCCATGCAATGAGAGAAAAAATAATAATCAATTGCCCAAGGCCGAATATCACGCTGGAGGCAACCAGTTTAGATAAATGTCCTTGCAAATTATAAATGCCTCCGACAAGTTCAGGGGTAAATCCGTGGGCACGAACAACTTTTTTTATCTCATTGATAACTTCAAGCCGGGGAATTGTACGATTTGATTCATTCATTCTCAATAAAAAGAGCCCTTCTTTGTGATCTGCAGTAATGAAACTTGTGGCAATTTTATCAAATTGCGGTTCTTTGAGGATATCTAAAAGCCATTCCCAAGACAGGAAGAAAGTAAGTGGAGATCGTTTTGCCTCAGTCATTAGAACAGGCAAGGAGATGATTGTTCCTATAGCTGGATCTTGCTCCAAATATTTTTGTAATTTCCATAGTCGGTCGTAGGCCTCATCGGTATCGAGTTTTTCACCGGAGGCCATTTTGATGACCAGGATCAAAGGGCTGCTGCCTCCATTATGGTCAATGGAGGCTAGGCCTTTTTCAATTTCACTGTTTTTAGCAAAATACGAAAGAAGGCTCGGATCGGTATTGGCTTTCCATAATCCTGGCAACGCCACAAAGAATACGCCCAAGATACCCAAAATAATTAATTTTTTTTTCTTTTCAAGAAAATGCTCCATCTTCTTTTGATAACGGTCAAGCCCGTTGTTTTTTGATGATAATGGATCGACCGATCGCAAGAACGCGGGATAAATACCATAAGCGACACTCAGGGCCACCAAAGAGCCAGCTATGCCCGAAGCTCCCAGTTCTTTTAAAGGTTGCGCAGGGACCAAAAGAAGGCTAAGAAATCCAAGCAGTGCGGTGGACATACACCAGAAAGAAGGCGGGAAAGTCAGATGAATGGCTTCTTCAACATAAGCCGAGCTTTCTGTCTCAGAGCAGAAATATTTCCAGTTATAGGTCAAAAACACAATATGAGACAGAGTTAAAACAAAGACGATCGTAGCTAAGTTGGCTGTTAAGAGGCCGATTTTTATTCCTAAAATATGAACGATCATCAAGGTCCACATAGAGGCGCTCATACAACTAATAATTGCCCCTAACAGAATCCTCTGAGAGCGGAAGATTAAAAATATAACTACTCCAAATATCATCAGGGCCAAAAGAGTAAAAAGCCTGATATCTTTAAGAAGATGACGGCTAATAAGCTCCACAATGTAGGGAGGCCCAGACATGATCAGGCGAAAATCAGGGCTAGAAGCCCGGGAGACTAATTGTTCCATTTTAGGAATGACCGCATAAGAAAAAGAATCTTGAAGAAGAACAATGATATTGGTGGATTTATGGTCTCTGGTAATTAAAAGCCGTTGCCATAAAGGGCTTTGTAGAGCGTCTTGGAGATTCTCCGGTCCACGTGCAATGCTTTTGACGCCGGTAATACCGCTAAGTTTTACCAGAACTTGCCCGAGGTCATTTACTTTTTGCAGATACGTTGCAGATTCTATGGGACCTGTGGCATTAATGATTAACAACGTGTCTTTTCTCACAAACAGGTGAGAGATAAGAATTTCGTCTTGAAATTGTGGGTCACTGTTTGAGAAAAAGAAGTTGTTATCTACGTGAGGTACAAGATTGACATATTTAAAAAGGATAAGGGCGCTTAGGATTGTTAATGCCAGAAAAATCCATGCTTCTTTGCTTAACCGGAATAGATGGGAACTTTTCATGGTCTATTCATATCTTATTGGAAAAAACATATGAGTCAAGAGGGTTAGAATAAGTCTCCATCGATGATGTAAGAAATGTCGAGCCATAATTATCATCGATAGCCATAGCCCGTTTTTATTTACTTGCAATTTGAAAGTGACCGTATTATTCTTTTTCTTGCAAAAAGAAAGTTAATAAAACATTTTAAGATAGTGTCAAAAGTTCTATGAAGAATATGTAGGGCAAAGGGTTGGATTTATGAAAGATTTTGTGAAGGGATAAAAGTTTTTTGGTGTCATTGCGAGGCCGTAGGCCGAAGCAATCTTTAAAAGATAATTGTTTTAG